>NZ_LQXW01000056.1:0-274326 GCF_001586765.1 Pseudomonas sp. ABFPK
GCAAGAACTCTGATTTCCACGGTTTGCTCCTGGGTCAACATCGACGGCCTCGAAAAGGCCGCCAAACTAGCCCAAGTGGATCAGTTTTACTTCGCTGGGGTGGGTCAGTTTTACACTGCTGCTAACAGCTCCAGCTCCGCTCCAATTACCCCTTCGGCCTGGGCTTGATGGTAGATCTTCAGAGCTTCCACAGCCTCGGCGTACAGAGGGTGGTCGGGCATGAGCACCTTGCTCAGATCTCTCTTCACGATACCTCCTTTTCGCCATAGCGATCCCACACGACGCGATGCCATGAAGGCTTGTGTTTAGCCTACCACTGCTGATCAGCCTGGACGGAGTGGGCGTACATCAATGCTTCGTCGGCGAGCTCCAGCATGTCAGCCAAGGTTCCTGAGTCTACGGTATGCGTATCACGTAGCGCATATGCGTGATGCAGAAGCTCCCTGTGATGTTTCTTAGGTGCGAGAAGCAGGGCCTCGGTGTCGTTGAGTAGCTGCCGCCACTCTTGGATCGACATTACGGGCAGATTGGTGCCTGTCATGGCGGCACTCCCTATTGCTGTATAGGCATACAGTATTCAGAAAATGTCTGGCTGCATAGGTACTGCGGACGAAATGCGCCTGCGATGAGACCAGATCAGTTGCTGGAACGAGGCAGGCCTTCGCTGGGGGTGATGAGTCGCTCAGGTGTATCACCTGACAGCATCACAATAGAAAAAGCCCCCGTGAGGGGGCTTTAGCAAACCATCGGTGGAGCGTGTTACTGGGCGAGCCAGCCTTCCACCACATCAGAGCCGTACTCGGCTTTCCACTCCTTAAGCAGCTTGTGATTGCCACCCTTGGTCTCGATGATTTCGCCGTTGTGTGGGTTCTTATATTGCTTAACCTGGCGCGCACGACGCGGGGCCTTTTCAGCTACTGCTGGGGCGGCGGCGCGACGGTTTGCTTGAGGATCCAGGATGTTGATAATGTCGCGCAGGCTGTAGCCGTACTCAGCTAGCAAGTCGCGCAGTTTGGTCTCAAATTCGATCTCTTTCTGTAGCTCTGAAGAGCCTTTCAACGCTTCCAGTTCAGCCAACTGGGCAGCCAACTTTTGTTCAAGTTGACGGAACTCGGCTAGGCGAGACATAGACCTTCCTCATGTTCAGACAGGATTAACAGTGCCGGTATGGTAAAGCATTCCGGGCTCCCTTGTCTCCTTTGATGCCTGCCACAAGCAGCCGCTCACCACCGTTAACCACAGTAACTCTCAGGCAAATTCTAGCACTGACCTGCACGTGACTCCGTGATAAATTACTTCAGCATTTGCGCTCGTATTTCTTGAAATCCTTCAACTACTTATTCACTCTACTGCAGACCATATGCTGCCCCCGTGATCACCATTGAGCTCACCCTCTTGGCTACTAGCAAATTCGACATCCAATCACATCACTTACAAATCAAGGCCGGCAAGCTGAAACGATCAAGCAATAGATTATGTCCAAGAAGTATTCCTACCCTCCAGATCAGCCGATAGCCGAATAAGAAATATACTTGCATAATGTCAAAAAATCCGCATCGGCAGGTTTTCAAAAAAGTAGACATTCAATGCACCCTGGCAATCACCAACAGTGGGAACACAAAAAAACAATATTTAATTATAACACTGCCACACCCAACATTCTAAACAGTATCGCGAATCCGAGATTGCCATAAATATTATTTAGAAACTCATAACGACAACCCAGCTAATAAAACTTTAACCCTTCTCGTCGACCTTGAAAAAAAAAGCAATTCCTGACAAACTGCCAGTAAAACACCGCAGCAAAGCCAAGACACGTCAACGGACACACCATGAGTAATTTTGTGTTTAAAGTAACCCCCCAGAACCCAGAATTGGGATCCGTTATCCCGTATACAATCAAGGCTAAATGCAGCTACCTACGCCGCCACTTCGATAGGATCGAAAAGGTATTTAAGGAAGAATCTGACGAGCTATGGGCTTATTGCCAAGCCGAACAAGAGCGAACAAAAGACCACGAAGACGATAGCGAGCATAATTATTCATTTTCGGATGACATGAGAGAAATTGAATTCACCTCCCTCAGGATGCACAGGTATTCGTCTCTCCTCACAAGTTACGCCTATCTCGAAAACAGCATGGATAAACTATGCAAAAAATATTTCGACTCCATGGATCTCCCGCTGAAACCGAGTGACCTTACAGGTGACGGCATAGTAAAATTCAAGCTCTACCTTGAAAAACTAGCAAAGATAGATTTCGCACCAGCCAACAAGCAGTGGTCACACCTTTCAAGCCTAAACCTAATTAGAAACTGCATCATCCATGCAGATGGCGATGCAAATCAAGTCAAACAGCCCAAAAGAATAATAACACTTGTTAACAGCACAAAAGACTTAAGCTTTATTGAAGAGCACCTAGTCATGATGGAAGCATCCTACGTCCATACAACCATCGACACCATTGAAAGCTTCCTGCACCACATATTCGAGGCTGGTCGCTGACCATAGCTTTTCTAAGCCCCAGAACCGCATCGCCTGGGGGCTACCATCAGTATAACCTTTGCTCGCCTTGATCCAGGCGAACAAAGGGAAACACTAATTGTGATCATCTCTAGACCAAGGAGGAAATTAATTTCATGGAACAGCTTACGGAACTATTTGAAGTTTTAGAAAGAAATATTACCTTATCATCTGCTGGGGCTGCGATGACGAGCGCTGCGGCAGCGATCTTGGCCTTGATCGTATCTGTTGCTGCTGTTGTAGTAGCCATCACATCAAGCCGACAGCAACGCACCCACAATATCTTAACAGTCAAACCAATCCCAGAAATAACACTAGCCAATTACGAGAATTTATTGCGAGTGAAGCTAAGAAATCATGGCTCCGGCCCGTTACTAATCGAAAAACTAACTGCAAACTTTCTAGACAAACAATACGATTCACTAATAGAGTGCATGCCTAAAAACAAAGATATTCAATGGGCAAATTTTGCAGGAAAAGTTAATGATCGAGCTTTGCTTCCTGGGGGTGAGATAGTCCTAATTGAGCTCAAACAAAATCCGAATGACACGAACTTTAATATTTCTCGAGACCTTGTTCGACATGCCTTATCATACTCTGACGTGATCATTAAATATACTGATATCTACAATACAAAATTCCCTATTTACAAAAAAACCCTAGAATGGTTTCAGCAAACCTAGAATAAATCAGTCGCGGAAAAATACCCTCGGCACGCCCGTGAGGCAAGCCCTCCTTTAGCGAAATCTCACATAGCGACACAAAAAGATGTTAAGTCTTAATGCATTAGCTTTTGCAATCGCCATTTACGCAACCATAACGTACATTTTCAAGCTTGCGGCATTCAGGAAATTAGGTTTAAAAACCAAAATTAACCTCGAACACTCAACACGGAGAAATCTATTTTTTATCATTAGTCCAGACCTATGGTGGGCAACTAAATTTAAAGACCGCATTTACTACGCCGCCCCGGACGCCAGCAAATCAAACCGCAGAAAATTCGTAATAGAGAACAACCATTTAAACTTGTGGGTTAGTTTTGCATTCTGTGCGCTAACGCTATCAACCGCTTATTTCCATCCTACCTCATATTGCCTAGAGCTAATGCTGAGCATCGCTGTGATACGTTTCATATCTAGATGCATTGAAATTCTCTATGCCTTTGTGAAGGATGCTTTTCAACCATCAAACGCTCCAACAGCAACAAACCTAGCAAGCAACGAACGAATAAAACTTGCTGCAAAAAGTTATGTTGAGACTTATTTCCTTTCAGCGCCACCATACCTAATTTTAACAACGCTCCTAGACCCTTTTGCAGCCATGAGCCTATCTCTCAATGTAGGAACGTTGACCAACGTAGGGCTTGCGTTTGCAGACCCTAGCAAGGCACTTGAAGCAAATATTGTATTTATACAAGTATTTACGACCTTAAGCCTTGTTGTATTTAGTTTTGCAATGTACTTAGCACGACCTCAAATAGATCAAAAACAGGACGACAACTGACTTTATGGCCCGAGGCACTGGCAATAGCTTCACTTACAGTAAACAGTCCAAAGTTCATCGATTTTGGTGGTGAAGCTTTGGCTCATCATTTCCCGCCGCATGCCCCATGAGGGATCAACAGGGACACTCGCTAATCGCATCGTCCCCCTACCCCATCGTCCATTCACTGCATCAAGCACGCCCATGAGCTTTTCACTAGCGACCGGCTGGGCAACAGCAAACAGATCACCTGTGATCTCGTTACGCTGGCTGAGGTCGAGGAGCAACACCTCCGCCTTCAGGGTCGCCGCACTGCAACATAAGCTACCTCTCAACACCTGCCCTCGGGTGGCTCCGCTTGGGCCTGCTGATCGCCCAAGCGAAAGCGGAACGGGTATGCTCTTGGTCTAGGCGGAGAACTTGGAGTGGGGCGGTGTCGAATCAAGACGATCAACTTCAGCAGGTAGCTGATTACATAGAAACCATCAGGCAGGCTGAAGCAAAGAGAACGCCTCAAGAGCTGGAAGCGCTCCAAAGGTTGGCAAATGAGACACTCTTTCCTCTGCCTCCTATTGACAGCTCATCCATCGAGGCCATCAAAGGCTTCCAGGCAAGCTATGCGGGCACCCAGACACTATTGGAAGAGGCCCGAGTGACTAGATCACTGCTTAATGACTCCTTCGGTGACTCGCTCAGGCGAATTCAGGAACTCACGGACAAGGCCATGGCACCTGCGGCTTTAGCAATGCGTGCGATGGACAGCCTCATTCCGAAAACAGGATATGAGGCGATGGCTCGGCTAGCTTCCAGCCAAATATTCCAGCCCCTTGCCGGCATTTCAGAATTGCGGCTCCCCAGCTTTGAGAGCGCGGCGACACGAGCCATGGAGAAAATCTCAGGCCAGATCCGAGCACTAGATGGGCTGAAGTCATTCCGCAGTATCTGGGCAGAAAATGAAGCCGCTCAAGCCCAATTGGCAAGCTTCGCACAGGTGCACAGCTTCACTGAAGGGTTAGCAAAGCTTCACGTTACGCCGAACTACAGTGAAATGATGAAGCAGGTAGCCGTCCTTGCAGAGTCTCCGTTATTCGAGGCACTCGAGCGCACGTCTGCAAGCAAGCTGGCCAAACTGATTGAAGAATATGAAATCGTCGATCAGACAGCTTTGGTTCGGGAGCCGGCAGCTCACTATGACGTCAAGCCCGTCCAGGAAGCTTCGCTACAGACAGAGATTATCGATGCACTTGAAGGCAGGGAGAATCGCAAGCCGCTCTCACCTGCCGCATTCCTTTTGCTCTGGTGCATTCTAACCTACCTCTCAGCCGCCATGGCACATGTAAGTCAGTGGAAGGATTTCCGGGAAGGTCTGTGTGAGCTGAATGACGTAGTGTTTCAATCGGAATCTCTCGCGCAGGCTCAGAAGTGGATTCGATCTTCGATGTGCCACATGCCGAAAAGCGCCAAAGCACGCGTGAGGCTCGTCGCGAGGGACAACGTGAACCTGCGCTACTCGCCAAGTATGAAGGCCGAGGTGATCATGCCTTTGAAGCAATATGCTGTGCTGGAGGTTGTAGACTCGAGTGACAAAACCTGGCTGGAGGTCATTTACAAGCACGAGGGCATTGAGATCCAGGGGTGGGTATCTAGGAGCATGGTGAAGACCATCCAGTAAGCTAAAAAAACGCCGCGACGAAATCGGCGTTTTTATTTGCTGGCCTAGGGCGATGCTGGAGAAGAGGTGTTGTTGATTCGCACCCAATGGACAGTCTGCGCTCGCGCATCACGTGGAGAGGAACGGGACGACGTACCCCATGAACTCGGCATGCTGACTACGTGGCTCACTCCACCTTGCTGGGTTAGTGGGCGGTGTAAAGCGCCTTTCGCAGTTCGTCAGCAGCAACCGATCCTTCGCTCGAGAAACCCCGACAAAGAACGAGCATCTCTCCTCGTAGGGTTTTCCCCAGAACGTCTGCGTTTCAATCGCTGGCATGATGACCGAGTGGAACTCCAACCCCTTGCTTTTGTGAACGGTAAGCAGCCTGATTGCCTGATCATTGGAGAACCGATCCAATGCACTCAAAAGATCGGAACCTTGCTCGTAGAGCATATTGAGCTGTTGGTGGGTCTGATCCACGACTTCTCCAAGCCTTGCTTTTGCTTCGTAGTCTGGCGACAGTGACGTCAACAAGGGCAACCCCACTTGCTCAAGGAATTCTTGGGCCATATCCCACCAGGAATCATACGGCTGAGCAGACCGAGCTACCGCCTTGACGCGCTTCCGATGAGCTCCGTAGATCAATTCAAAGATTGTCTGCACAGTTGATTCGTTGTCTTCTGAATCGACTACGGAGAACTGTTCCATCAATCGCATCCAACCCTTAGGCTCTCTCGGTCTGTAAAGGCAAGCGAGGTAGTCGATGATCAGTCGTGCTACAGGTTCATTGACCAGATCCTGAGATAGGTGCTCATTACGATATGGAATGCCAGCTGCATCTAAGCCTTCCATTATGAATGTCCCGTAGTCGCTAATTTGCCGGGAGAACAGGATGGCGATCTCATGTAGAGGGATCTGGTCAACCGTGACCCACTGTCGAATCGTATTCACGATGTAAGCAGCTTCTCGTTCAGAGTTATCAAAGTGGTAAGCAATGATCTCCCCTTCGTCGCCGGCGATAAGCTCCCCGGCCATGACGGCATCAGGATCGAGGGCTCGAATCACCTCGTTTTGCATACGTAGCAAGCGAGGCTTCGACCTGAAGTTTCTGAAGAGATGAAGGGGCTTCGCTCCAAAGTCATCGACAAATCGAGCAAAGATGCCGTCCATTGCCCCCGCCCATCCCATGATCTTTTGCTTCACATCACCCACAGCCGTCAGGCGTATAGGCTTACCCAGAAAAATTAGGTGCAGCAGCTCGTATTGCTCAGTGGTGCAATCCTGGAATTCATCTAGGAAGACATCGCTGTAGGTTTGGCAGAGAGCGTTGCGAGCCATCGCAGAAGAGGACAGTATCTTGATGGCCAGCGGAATTAATTGGTCGAACTTGATCTGCTTCCCACGAACGTATTGGGTACCAATCTTGTAGCCAGGCTCCAGGTAGTCCGCTCCCTCCAATACCGGTCTAAACCGGTCGACAATGCGCTTTGCAAAGCCATGGAAGGTGTGGCTATCGAAGCGTGATGCGAGCTCGAAACCACACCTCTTCTGGACACGCTGCTTCAGGTTCTTGCTCGCATCGACCTTGAATGAGATGGCCAGAATTCGCTTGGGGTATCGAGACTCGCCAGTTCTGAGCAAGAAGTCGGCACGCTGCGCTAACACCTCCGTCTTACCGGCTCCTGGCCCCGCCGTCAAAGACAGTGATTGCTCCAGCTCCTTGACCGCGAGCAACGCATTCTTCTCAAGTGTTAACCCGTCAGCGGGCAACCAAGCTTCCACGGCGGTCATTCCGGCAACCCTTCTAGGGCAGCAATCACTGCATCAGCAAGCCTGTTGAATGAGGCCGGTAGATTCTTTAGAAGGTCTTCGTCAGACAGCTCGGCGAGCGCTGCGATATGAGCTGCGGGCTTGCTACCGAGCTTGAACTTGGAATGATAAGAGGCGAATAGCTCTTGCTCCTCTTCAGAATACTGCTCTGGCTCATGCCTTTTTTTACCCAATACGGCCTTGAGGGTATCCTCATCCGGCGCCGCACGCTCTACTCCATAGGCGGTTGGATAGGCCTTGATCATTGAGAAGTCGAGATCCATCGGAGAAGAGAAAAACACTCCGCGATTTTCAAGCTCTGTCGAAAGCTTGAGATCGCCGAAGCGGGAGTTTTTTCTGATTGGCATGCCCACGGCATTCCACTTTTGTAACGGCCACTCGGGAGGTAGCTGCTGCGCCGGGCAGTAAAGCTTCAATTGCTTGTTAACGTAGTGAATCCGGCCCCAGCCCCCTTGATACCGGGCAATATCCAAATCTAGCAGTGTTAGATACGGAGTGCCCAAACCCTCAAGGAGTCGCCAGAAATGGTTAACATGGCGACCTCCGAGTGGCGCAATGGTGACCGCAGACTCGTCGACGGGCGCTCCCTTAGCTTTGAGGATTCGTGGAAGAACGATTTCCTCGCTGTCACCCTCCCCCAGCACCACTAAGCGAGAGAAATATATCTCTGGAAACGCCTGGACGGCTTCCCTGACAAACTTGCGGGCATCTCCATCATCCTCGGGCAACTGGATCGTCGACACCTTGGTGACACGATTTTCATTGAGCCGGAGGTACCGAATATGCTCCGGTTCTACACGCCGCAACATCGAGGGCGCGTGGGTGGCAATCAACGCTTGGGAGTCTGCTCCGCCAATCGAGCTGTTCAAAGCGTTGACTATCCTCCCCAGGTAGTGAGGAGAAAGGCTGTTCTCAGGCTCTTCGATTGCAATCAGGGTGAACGATGGTGGCTTGAGCCGCTGTACGTCGAATGCCTTCGACTCCCCTTTCAGCACTGCGCGACCTATTGCATGAGATGACAGAACCAAAGAGAGGTACAGCATCGATTTCTGCCCATCAGACAGTCGAGAGAAATCCACTAGATTCTCGTCGTGGCCAGGTGTGAATGACACCGACATATGACGGAGCAGAGACTCAATTTCCGACGTGATGAAAGTCAGCTTCGGGTCAGAGAAGAAGGTGCCACGGTGTAGCCCCTTCCACGTGGTGCTCAGGATTTCGCTGAATGCCTTGATGGATACGTTGGAGGATAGCGACTCGCTGATCTTATCAGTGAGTTCTTGAACAACTCCTCGATCCAACTCCCAATCCACCGCTCGGAGCAAACGGCCAAGCAACGCATTGGCCCCATAGGTTATGTGATCAGCCGGATCACGCCTTGCAGGTAGGTAATGCATCTGGATGGCATTGCGATGATGTCGGGTCACTGGTGTAGTGCCGAGCGCAACACCTTCATCGCTGGCATCCAATACGTATAAAAGCGACTCCTCGATATCGCCGGCAATCCCCATCGTGGCCTCCAGCCGATATCTGACACGAGGAATGCCATCTGGAAAGTCCATGCGCATGTGGGCGAAGTGAGGTGCTACGGTTGCGTTGTCTTCCTCTTCCAGCAGTTCAGGGAAGAGAAAGTCGGCTTCAAGCCAAAGAGAGCGCTCTTCAGGGGCCTCCACCTCATCGAAAGGAACGAAGAAATCGGAGCGTCGGATTCGACGAAGAGACGGGTCGAAGCAAAACATTCGGCATAAAGCCTGTAGGACGGCGGTCTTGCCAGCTCCATTCGGGCCGATCAGAAAGGTGGAATCCTCAAATGAAATCGAGGTTGGCTCCCCGAAGGATTGAAAATTACTCAGTCGAACACTGTGCAGTTTCATTACCTTTCTCCGTCCGTGATGTGCTGGCATTCACCAGTCAGGTTAGGTGGAGAATAAGCTGAAACGGGGCGATGATGGTAGAGGGCCATCACCGACATAGGTCTATATTGGAGCAGACCCGTTTAGTGCTTCCCTGCACAACACTCCAAGCTAACGTTATGGGGCTTTATCGTTTTAGCAGCATGAGTTAACCATACCCAGACAAGCAAGCAACACCTACGTATTCCTTTTTGGTGCAGTCGATCAGTTCGTCTGTCAATCGACGCACTTCATCACTAGCCAAAGAATTTGGAGCAAAATTAACTACAGAATCAAAATAGCAATATCCATCCCAAAAACCTCTAATGCTGTTGTATCTAGCGATTTCCATGGAGTGAGCCTTAGTCATGAACGTGCGCAGCATTGGCACCTTCAGCTTTCGTGCTTCGAGATAAACCTCGGACTGATGCTCATAGGACTCAATCACCTCCCTGCAAACCTGCTCTGCATTTCCTGCATCGGGTATATATTCCAGATATTCTGTACCATCCCCGCATGGAGCATGATTGGTGATCAGCGAATACAAGTGAGAAACCGGACGACCGCCATTCAGCGCCAAGATGTCCTCGCAATACTGCTCAGCACTCCAGATTGAAGACAGGCATCGATTATCCAAAACAAGAACTACTACATTAGAAAGCAAAAGTGTCCTGTAGAGATCTCTGTTCAAATCCAGCAAAATATAATCATACTCTTCGACCAACCTAGACAACGCATGGCACGCCGCCCTTTTCCGTTTTATTCGCTCGACTTGATAACCATAGCAAAAACGAATTTCGCTAGGCTCAATAATATTTGCCCCTGCTAAGTCTTCTGCAAGCTTTCGCTCTAAATCATGGAGCTCTGCGTGATAAAGGATCACATCAGACTCATCAAAATACATCACTGGGCTGTTTTGAATCTTCAGTCGGCGATGTTCTCGCATATCGTCACGCATGCTGCATCTATAGACCACATCCCCCGTGATGATAGCCACACGGTTTCCACGCCGTGCTAGCTCCGTGGCCACGTCGACTGTGATGGGGGACTTCCCTACTCCGCCTTTGTAGGCCGTAATGCTGATGATCTTGCATCCCACGGACAACAACCTACCGTCGTTTGAAGTCGGCGGATAAGGCACACCGTGGCGCTCACAAAAGACACGAAGGCTTCGCTCGGGGATCGTCCTGTGTGATTTGCAATCCGTCGAGGTCTCATAGCTACGCCAGGCCCTAGCCTTTACATCGATTGAAATTGCCGCCTGCTCACAGGTGAGCTTTAAGGATCGCCTAAGGCTTTTGAGGTCGCTGGGACTGATAAGGGACATAGGGGTTCGCCTCCGTAGATACCAGAAGAGTAGCGAGCACCTCTCGAAGGAGACAATGTGCACAGCGTGCCAACCCGTCCCTGCAGAGGAGGCCAATCCATGAAGAATGCCCCTAGGCGCGGCCATGCAAAGGCATTTCATGATTTCAATTGGCCATCATCATGATAAAATGCCATTCCAATTCTCTGCCCGGTGTATTACAGGTATGTTTGACCCAGATAAAATTGACCCAGACTACGTTTCATTCGTATCGGGTTCTTATACTTTCCGAAGTGAGCCATCTGCAGAAGATTATCTAGATTTCGCAAGAGAGGAACTCGTAAACGGCCACTCAGAACGAACTCTAATAAACGCACTTTCACATGCCAAGCGGGCCCTACACTTAAGAATGGAAGATGTATGCCAAGCGTTCGGCGGAACATCTCTTACCAAGAACAAGCCATTCCCGGTACTAGCAAATTATTTAAAACAATGCGGACTTCCGTCTCTCGGCGCCCTTGAAAAATTAAACAACGCAAGAAACACAGTCGAACACAAATATACTGTACCCGCACCCGAAATGGTTGAAATCTACATTGACGTAGCACATTTCTTCATTTTTGCTACGGACAGGTGGGCTGGCAGACGTCCTTGCGACATCGAAACCAGTGAGAAAGATGAAGTAAATGACAGGCACTTACGGATTGTTAGCTTCAACTGGGAACAAGGAAGCGTTAAACTTAAGATCCGTGACAAAAGTTGCAAAGCATACGAATTCCCACACAGCATCACATACACCAACAAAGACCCGGAATTTTATAAGTGGGTAGTCTTCGCCACGAAACACAGCACCTAATCTCCCTAAAAAAAAAATAATAGCGACTTAGATGCAGTGCACATTCTAGATACAGTGAGCCAGGACGACTACAGGGCACTCCCAAAGTTTAATCTTCGTCGTTCTGGCCACAGCGGGCCATGCTTTCAACCCAGTTCCAGTTTCATAAAAATCTAGTGACGCAGCCCCATTTATTTGCCACCCCCTGAACGTACCATATAACACCTATGGCCGGCTGATCGCCAATGAACCGACGCTCCGGGTCAAGCGACATGCCCGGCGCCCTTAGTTTTTAGCTTATTCAGTATAACTATCACAAAAATTTCAAGGATACACGCATGAAGAAGGAAGATATGGAATCATCCGAGCCGCAAGGCTTCATTAACTTCAATGAGATCGCCCGAACACTCAAAGATCTCGACGAAAGGGCTCTTGTATTAACCCTCGCGGCTTTCGCAGAAGACTCACTGGGCGACCTACTTACGGCCTTTATGATTCCCTCAGCCGCATCTCGTAGTCTCGTAACAGGATTCAACGCCCCACTTGGAAACTTTTCCTCTCGCATTAAAGCAGCATATGCTTTTGGCTTAATAAATAAAGGGCAATTTGACGACCTGCAGCACCTTCGAGAAGTTCGTAATAAATTCTCACACACCTGGAAACCTATATCTTTTACAGACCCATCGATAGAAGGACACATAAAGGCAATTCGCTACAGCAGAAGAACAAGCAACTTCCCAAAAACTCTTCAGCAAAAGCTTACAACTTCATTTCAAAACTTACTTATTGAGTTACAGGTTGGAGTTATTTCTTTTGGAAAGGATGGCAAGCAAGCCAAATGCTTAGCTACTCAGCTGATTTCTGGCTTTTCTGGCAACACCCCAATCGAACAACTGGAACGCGCCACTAAAGAAGCAGCCCAAGCTGAATCCAAACATGGAATTGCAGTAGGCGAAGAAAAACTTTACTACGACATGGTATTGAGAGAGCTACTCATTAGAGTTAAAAGATTCCTGGGCACCGATGACACCCAGATTAGTTCGGGGGTTGCAGACTTAATTGAACGTCTGACTAAAACGCTCGCTGACAGACCAGAACCGACCGAGATCTTCCGCTGATTAGCATATTTCACTATGACACGTTCCAATGCTATTGGCATGACCTGCAGCATCCAGTTTCTTCAAGTGTACGACCTTTAACATTGAATAACTTGGCCCTTCGCCCTGACGGTCTCAGTGCAGGATAAGCATGTAACCATCATTCAAGATGGCTCAGCTGTTCTAAGCAAGCGGAGCGCGCAGGCCACGATGGCCGGAGAGGTGAGGATGGAAGCCCGCAGGGACAAGCCCAGTTAAACTGGGCTTGGTTTACGACAGCCGTACCCGGAGGGTCACCCAAATCAGCGGTGCATTTTACTGAATCGTTCGACCAATCTGCCTGGGGTAATCGACTTCCAGGTATCGAGCACAGTAGTTTTGTAGAATAGGTTAATCCCCATCCCTACAAAGAATGCCGCGATCAGACACGCAACAATGAATGAGCAGCGCGTTACATCTCCAGCATACTCTGCAAAACCGTTGACAGAGCTGTAATGATAGCCATCGACAACCGAACCCAAGCCGAAGAAGAACGCAATCCAGAGCACGACAAAAGCGACAGCTGAAATCACCGCCCCATTGGCCCAGATACCCAATTGCGAAGTATATCGGAGGCTCGGCACTTCAATCATTTTACCTTCGGCAGATTTTACAGCATACACAACGCCCGTATTCTTAGTTTTAATCTTCGAGTTCTGCACCAGGGCGTAAAATTCGTAATGCTCGCCCTTGTCAAGCTCTTCAAAAATTCTTGTAGGCATTCGAAAATTTGGAATCAGAACATCATCTAGCTTCAGGATGACTTGAACATTATCAGAAAAGCTCTGAAACACCCGGATATCATCGAGACGGCCAGAGAACTTTAGATATTCAAACTTAATCACGCGTACAGCTCCTTGCTTGGATGCCTATCGCAGGCACAGTAAAGCCTGGGCATGATCAAACCACACCCATCGCTAAGGTATTAAAATCTGGGCTAGCAGCTATATGTTGGGATAGCGATTACCAACCAAACGCTGAAACTCCTTGAAGCTTTGGCGTCCTGTGCCGCGTCGGAATGTTGCGACCACATACTTTGAATTGATGGTAGTAATCACCCAGAACCGCCCCTCCTTCCTCGCTAGCAGGATGTCTGAGGTTTTGATCAAGTGGCCATCAGCATACCGACCATTCGGCTCTTTCTTGGTATGACCAAAAACGACCCCAACAGCACTTGAGCCATGTATCTGGACGCTCGTTAGGTAAGCAGTTATGTCGTCTTCGAATTCCTGACCAGAAGCCCGAGCAATCCGCAGCAAATCGAAATCCGACAAACGCTTTCCGTGAAACTCAATTTCCACTGCGTTGGTAGCTGACATGCTAAATTCCCCTCGACTTAGGGACTGGCTCATAGTTACAGGGACGGCTGCGGTACAACTCTTTTACGTCGGTAAGGGACTCGACGCTGACACCGGGCTCATGGCTATCAATGTAGACTTCGCCACCCTCCACCTTCAATATGCAAATTGCAACTTTTGCCTTGTTGTAACCAATGGACAGAGAAATCAGCCTCTGCATTTTCCAATCTGTGGCTTTGTTCATCCAGGATGGAGTGACGACCCTGACTTCCGCCACCTTTACTGACTCATCTTGGCCTCGTAGAGCCTCAACTAGCCGGGCTTCATCATTCAGCATTTCTTCACTGTTGACGAACCTACCCTCGACCATGCGCTTAACGGTTAAGTGATACCAGTGAGTTGATAGAGCGCGAGACACTCCATGCCAATGGGTCACCCCATCACCAAACATTCCAGGAACACCTGCGATATCACTTTGGTGGGTACGAAACATAAGAGTGCCTCAAGAGCCAGCATCACAGCGAAGCGTTGATATTTAGAAGATGGAGAAGATGGCCTGGATTGAAGAAGGCTTGCGATGTCCTGGCCCCTTCAACACATAGACAGTGTTCCGTGTGACGAACAAGTAGCCCTCTTCGAACCGAGTGCCTATAGAAGAACGTACCCAGTTGCCGGGCTCGAAGCGCCTCTGCTCGTCATGCAGCACCTTGTGAGCAAACAGAAACATCGGCTGGCATCCAGCTGCGGTTACTTTGGCCCGCTCGTCTTCCGTGACTATCGCATCGAGGATCACCCACTCTTCAACTACGCAGATAGGAAACCACTTGAACCGCTGTCGGGCCGCAGCAATGACATTTTCGAGAGACAGCTCGGAGCCAATCAGGGCAACCCCATCTTCGCCCAGCAGCCCATCTTCGAGCCCACTTACCATCAGCTGTTTCCCCGCCAATAATTACACATAAATTGAGGATCTAAGCCTTGACCGCCATAAATATAACTATAGCTCTTTGCGTGGCGGTAGGCAAACGCGGCATACCGTTCGCTTTTGGGGAGCTTACGATGTCGCTGCGTTATTCCTTTGCAGCATCCCTCCAGTTGCTACGCACTCGAAAAGGACTGCTCCAGGAGGACATCGCCAACGTCGGCGGTTCGGTCTCCCAGCCCTATGTGAGCAAGCTAGAACTCGGAAAGAGTGTGGTGAGCCTCGACACGAGCTATCAGCTAGCAGTCGCATTGAAGGTGGAACCGATCACCCTCCTAGCCCTAACGGTTGCCTCTCATGACAAAAAAACAGCTAGGGAAATGCTGCTGGCTGCGCTTGCGGAACTGGATGCATTGGAGCTGGCAGACGCGAGCCTTCCGTCGGAGCCAGCGGAATTAGCCCGCCATGGGGCAGATGGTGCCAGGAAGAAATGGGAGGCCGTTCAGGACTTGAAGAAGAGAGGCTTCACCCAAGCTCAGGCGAAGAAAGAGCTGGGCATTCCTGAGTCGACTTTGCGTCGGTTGTGGCACCAGCAATTCAAATGAGCAATCCGTTGTGAAAAGCTACCGAGGGGCATGACCGCAATGGTTGCAGGCTTATCACAGAGCTTGTGAGGTGTATCGCTCCCTAACCCTCTCTTCCTGACTCACTATCAGTTCAGGCTCACTCCCCATCACAATCCCACCGAATCTAAAGATTTCACGTCAAAGGCATCAAAGCCTTTTGGGCTTTGATCAAGGGCAAGGGCAAGGGCAAGGGCAAGGGCAAGGGCAAGGGCAATGGCAAGGGCAAGGGCAAGGGCAAGGGCAAGGGCAAGGGCAAGGGCAAGGGCAAGGGCAAGGGCAAGGGCAAGGGCAAGGGCAATCAAAGCCTAGATGTTTTTGACACTAAGCCCAGTGTGTCCACAAAATATTGGTATCGTCGACGACCATCCCGTCATCCGCCTGGCCGTTCGTATGTTGCTGGAAAACCAGAATTACAAGATTGTCGGCGAGTCGGACAACGGCGTGGACGCCATGCAGATGATTCGCGAAGCCGCTCCAGACCTGGTCATCCTCGACATCAGCATCCCCAAACTGGACGGGCTGGAGGTGCTTGCCCGGTTCCAGGCCATGGCCTTGCCCCTGAAGGTACTGGTACTGACCGCGCAATCTCCCGCATTGTTTGCCGTACGCTGCATGCACTCGGGTGCTGCAGGCTATGTGTGCAAGCAGGAGGACCTGAGCGAACTGCTCAGTGCAGTAAAGGCCGTGCTGGCTGGTTACAACTATTTCCCCAGCCAGGCAATCAAGCATAACCAGGCGGTAGATGCCGACCTGCAACTTTTCCGTCAGGTTAATGACCGCGAACTGATGGTGCTGCAACTATTCGCCCAGGGCCGCAGCAACAAGGAAATTGCCAAGGGCATGTTCCTCAGCAGCAAGACCGTCAGTACCTACAAGAAGCGCCTCATGCACAAACTTCAGGTCAATACGCTGGTCGATCTGATTGAAATGGCCAAACGCAACGCGCTGGTCTGAGGGTAGTCATGGCGCACAGTATCGCTCGCCTACTGCTCACCCTGCTCCTGTTCAGCGGCGTGGCACAGGCTACCCATCACGAGGCTTCATCCTATACCTTGCTGGCACGCTCATCGGCCAGGCCGGCATTACCAGCGCTCACGGACGAACAACGGCAATGGCTCGAAGGCCGTCAGGAACTGGTGCTGGGTACCTCGGCACCAGACTACCCGCCGTTCGACATCACCAGTGGGGGCCGCGACTACCAGGGCCTTACCGCCGAGTACGCAAGCCTGATCGGCAAGGCCCTGCAGTTGCCCGTGCGGGTGCTGCGCTTTTCCAGCCGGCAAGCGGCGGTCGAGGCGCTCCGGCAGGGCGATATCGACCTCCTTGGGAGCTCCAACGGCTACGAAGCGGCCAGCGATGGCCTGGCCCTGTCGTCCCCCTATGCCATCGACCAACCGGTGCTGGTAACGCGCGAGGACGAAAGCCGGGCGCTGGACACAGGCCTGGGCGGCATGCGCCTGGGCATGCTCTACCATTACCTGCCCCGGCAGGAGGTGAACAGCGCCTACCCCAAGGCCGAGCTTCTGGCCTTCGGCTCGTCCAGCCAGGCCCTGAGTGCCGTGGCGTTCGGCCAGGCCGACGTGTTCATCGGTGATACCATTTCCACCCACTACCAGCTCAATCGCGGCCACCTGCCGCGCCTGCGCATGGCCAGTTTCGGCAAGCACGAGGCCATCGGCTTCGGTTTTGCCCTGCGCCGCGAGGACCGGGTCCTGATGGATCTGGTGAACGCCACCCTGGACAGACAGACCTCGGCCATACGCGCCAGCATCTTCAAGCGCTGGAGCGCTGGTAGCGACCTGCTGCTGACCGACCGCAAGCTGCAACTGACCGACACCGAAGAACAATGGCTGAAAGACCACCCGGTGATGCGCGTTGCAATCGATGACACCGCTGCACCGGTCTCCTATTTCGACGGCTCGGGGCATTTTCGCGGCATCACCGCCGACCTGCTCGAGCTCCTTCGCCTGCGCACCGGCTTGCGTTTCGAAGTGCAGCGCGCCAGCGGCCTTGCCGACATGATTGCCCGCCTCAAGGATGGCCGCGCCGATGTCATTGCTGCACTGGCCAGCGGCGGGATGAACGAAGACGACCTGCAAATCAGCCAACCCTACCTGGAAAGCGCCTATGTGCTGGTCAGCCGCAAGGACAAACAACCCTTCACCTCGCTGGAACAGCTGCAGGGTCATCGCATCGCCATTACCCGCTACAGTGCCATGGACGCCATGCTGTCGCGGCACTATCCGCAAATCGGCTGGGTCGAGACCGAAAGCTCGTTCTATTCCATGGCGTTGCTCAACAGTGGTGCCGTCGATGCGGTGATCACCACCTTGATCGACGCCAACCACGCCCTGGCTGGCAATCCCGAACTGGTCATCCGGGCCACCGTCGGCAGCGAACCCGCCACCTTCGCCATGGCCACCAGCGCCCCGTCACAAGCGCTGGTGTCGATCCTCGACAAGGCGCTGCTGAGCATCTCGCCGGAAGAACTCGGGGTCATCAACAACCGTTGGCGCGGCTTCAGCCTGCACGAGGATGGCAACGACCACGGCTACCGCCGGCTGGCGATACAGGTGGTACTGGGCACCGCCGTGCTGTTGCTGCTGGCCTTGTTGTGGAATGCCCGCCTGCGCCTGCAGATTCGCCAGCGGCAACGCGCCGAACGGGCGCTGAACGACCAGTTGGCGTTCATGCGCGCCCTCCTCAACGGTACGCCCCACCCCATGTACGTGCGAGATCGCGAGGGCCGACTGCAAAGCTGCAACTACAGTTACCTGGAAGCCGTGCAGGCCCGCTCCGAGGAGGTCATCGGCAAAAACCTGGAGGGGAGCCTGTTCGCCGATTACGAGCAGACCCGGCAGATCCACGCCGATTATCTTAAGGTGATGGCCGAAGGCTCGCCGCTGATCATGGACCGGCCACTTCGGATCCAGGGCCGGGAGATGACCATCTACCACTGGATTCTGCCGTACCGCGACTCACTGGGTGAGGTGCAGGGCATCATCGGTGGCTGGATCGACATCAGCGAGCGCCGCCATCTGGTCATGGAGCTGCGCCAGGCCAAGCAGCAGGCCGATGATGCGAACCGCGCCAAAAGCACGTTCCTGGCCACCATCAGCCACGAAATCCGCACCCCGATGAATGCCGTCATCGGCATGCTTGAGCTGGCAGTCAAGCGCGCCGACCAAGGCCGTGTAGACCGCTGTGCGCTGGAGCTGGCCCACCATTCGGCCAAGGACCTGCTGGGCCTGATCGGCGATATCCTCGACATTGTGCGCATCGAGTCCGGGCATTTGTCCCTCGCCCCGGAGGCCGTCGACCTGGCGGCCCTGGTCGAGTCGGTGGGGCGCATTTTCGAGGGCCAGGCCCGGCAGAAAGGCCTGGCCCTGGAGGTGATCATCGCACCGGCCGCCCGCTGCCATGCCATGCTCGACCCCCTGCGTTTCAAGCAAGTACTGTCCAACCTGGTAAGCAACGCCATCAAGTTCACCGAGCATGGCCAGGTGCGCATATGCGTCGGCCTGGTGGACGACGGCAGCACTACCCCCGCAGTGCTGGAGCTGGAAGTGCGCGACAGTGGCATCGGTATCCACGCCGACGACCTGCAGCGCCTGTTCAACCCGTTCATCCAGGCCAACCCGCATAGCCAGAGCGCCCGTGCAGGTACCGGGCTGGGCCTGGCCATCTGTCGCAACCTGTGCGAGATGATGGGCGGCAGCCTGACCATAAAGAGCCTGGAGGATGTCGGCACCCAGGTGCGCCTGAAGATGCCGCTGCAGCGGGTTGACGCAGCAGCGCAGCCGGCCCCGCTGATCGAAAACCTCGACGTGCCCGACCCACGGCTGAGCGTGCTGGTGATCGACGACCACCCGGCCAACCTGCAACTGATGGCACAGCAGCTTGGCTACCTGGGGCTTGAGCACACCAGCGCCCAAGACGGTCGCGAAGGCCTGGCTACCTGGCGGGCGGGCGACTTCGATGTGCTGGTGCTCGACTGCAACATGCCGCACATGAACGGTTACCAGCTGGCCACTGCCGTACGTACCGAGGAACGCCATGGCAAGCGGCAGCGCTGCACCATTCTCGGCTACACCGCCAACGCACAACCGGAGGTACGCCGCAAGTGCCTGAGCGCCGGCATGGACGACTGCCTGCTCAAGCCCATCAGCCTGGGCACGCTCAGCCAGCGTCTTGCCAATATCCGCCCACGCTGCCAGCAGAAACCGCGCCGCAAGCTCTACCACCTGGACGGCCTGGCCACGGTGGTCGGGCATGACCCGAACGATCGCCAGCGTTTCCTGCAGGCGTTGCAGCAGAGCCTGCAGGCCGACCTGGCCACCTTGATGGCATTGCATCCGCAGCATGACAGCGATGCCATTGCCGAACAGGCGCACAAGGTGCTCAGTGCCGCGCGGATGCTGGAAGCCCCCGAGCTGATGAAAGCTTGCGAAGCCCTCGAGGCAAGCGGCTTGCCTACCACCCAGTTACGCCTGCGGCGCCAGGCACTGGCGCGGCATATGTGCCGGGTAGAACGTGCCCTGGCCAGGGAACTGGCCACAGGTACCTGCACACAGGCAGGCAGCCAGGCGTGTTAACTGGTAGACTGCGCGGCGTTATTACCTAAGAGGATTGTTTCATGGCCACAAACCGCTCCCGTCGTCTGCGCAAGAAGCTGTGTGTCGACGAGTTTCAGGAATTGGGCTTCGAGCTGAACCTGGAATTCAAGGAAGATCTGGATGACCAGGCAATCGATGCTTTCCTCGACGCGTTCCTGGCAGAAGCCATGGACGCCAATGGCCTGGACTATGTAGGCGGTGACGATTTCGGCCTGGTGTGCTCGATCAAACGCGGCTCGGTCAGCGAAGAACAGCGTGCAGCCGTTGAAGCCTGGCTCAAAGGCCGTAGCGAACTGACCAAGATCGAGGTCAGCCCGCTGCTGGACGCCTGGTACCCGGAAAAGCCGATCAACAAGGCCGAGTAATACCGGCCCGGCTCGATCGCTGAAAAGGCCACCCTCAGGGGTGGCCTTTTTTATTGGGGGTGCTTTTCCGTCGAACGTGGCGCATCGTCGCTGCGCTTGGGGCATAATGCGTATTCTTTCACCCTGGGGCCATCATTCCTTACAGCCCCAATGCCCTTTTCCCTCGCCGTAGGGTATTTATCGATCATGATCAAAACGCTTCGTCCCCTCGTTCTTGCCGGCCTGCTGTTGCCACTCGCCCTGCCCAGCCAGGCCGCCGCCGTCAACACCACGCTGCCTGCCAAGGTGCAGCAGGCCCTCAAGGCCAACAAGCTGCAGGATTCTGCCCTGTCGCTGGTGATGCTGCCGCTGGACGGCCCCGGCACACCGACCGTGTTCAATGCCGATGTCTCGGTCAACCCGGCCTCGACCATGAAACTGGTCACCACCTACGCCGCCCTCGAACTGCTCGGCCCGACCTTCCAGTGGAAAACCGAGTTCTACACCGACGGCACCCTGAGCAACGGTGTACTCAACGGTAACCTGTACCTCAAAGGTGGCGGCGACCCGAAACTGAACATGGAAAAGCTGTGGCTGCTGATGCGTGACCTGCGCGCCAATGGCGTGCGCACCATCACCGGCGACCTGGTGCTGGACCGCAGCCATTTCGTGCAGCCCAACCTGCCGCAGTTCAACGACGACGGCGGCGATGAGAACAAGCCGTTCCTGGTCAAGCCCGACTCGCTGCTGGTCAACCTCAAGGCCCTGCGTTTCGTGGCCCGCAACGATGGCGGCAAGGTAACCATCGCAGTCGAACCGCCGATTGCCAGCATCCGCATCGACAACCAGGTCAAGGCAGTAGCCTCCAGACAGTGCTCGGGTGACGTGCGCTACAACCCGGTGCAGCAGGCCGATGGCATCAGCGTAACGGTCAGTGGCCAGCTGGGTGACGGCTGCAACTCCCAGACCTATCTGTCGCTGCTCGACCACCAGACCTACGCCGCCGGTGCCGTGCGCGCGATCTGGAACGAGCTGGGTGGCAGCATCCAGGGTGGCGACCGCTTCGAGAACGTGCCCAAGGGCGCTCGCCTGCTGGCCCGAGCCTTCTCGCCAGACCTGGTGGAAGTGATCCGCGACATCAACAAGTACAGCAACAACACCATGGCCCAGCAGCTGTTCCTGAGCCTTGGCGCGCAGTTCCGCACCGATGCCGACGGTGACGACGCCCGCGCCGCCCAGCGTGTGGTGCGCCAGTGGCTGGCGAAGAAGGGCATTACCGCGCCGCACCTGGTAATGGAAAACGGTTCCGGCCTGTCGCGTGCCGAACGGGTCAGCACCCGGGAGATGGCCGCGATGCTGCAGGCTGCCTGGAAGAGCCCTTATGCTGCCGAGTTCATGAGCTCGATGCCGCTGGTGGGTATGGATGGCACCATGCGCAAGCGCCTGAAGCGTACCGCCATGACCGGCGAAGGGCACATCAAGACTGGCACGCTGAATACCGTGCGGGCAATTGCCGGCTTCAGCCGCGACAGCAACGGCCATACCTGGGCGGTGGCGGCGATCCTCAACGATCCGAAACCGTGGGGCGCCTCGCAGGTGCTCGACCAGGTGCTGCTGGACCTGTACCGCCAGCCGAAACTGGCCGGCAGTACTGCGGCCAACTGATCGTTAGCCGGTACCGGCCTCTTCGCGGCTAAAGCCGCTCCTACATGTACAGTGCAGGGTTCAAGACCTGTGATGTCTCTGTGGGAGCGGCTTTAGCCGCGAACGGGCCGGCATTGGCAACTGAAAGCTGTCAGGCCAACTCCCCCTCCACCCGGTCCCGCCCGGCCTGCTTGGCCGCATACACGCCTGCATCAGCCCGCAACAGCAAGGCATCGGCCCCTTCCCCCGGTCGCCAGCCCGCCACACCAAAACTCGCGGTCACCCTGCCCACGCCTTCCACCGGCACATTGCGCACCCCATGCCACAGCTCCAGCGCCAGCAGCCGCGCCTGCTCGGCATCGCTGCCCGGGCACAGCACCATGAATTCCTCGCCGCCCAACCGGCAGAAAACATCGGTACGGCGCAAACGCTGGCTGATACGCAGGCACAGGCTGCGCAGCACGCGATCGCCGACTGCGTGGCCAAAATGGTCGTTGATGCGCTTGAAGTGATCGATATCGAGCATGATGACCGCCAGTGCCTGGCCATCGCGCTGGGCCCGTTCCAGCTCGAGCTTGAGCCGCTCCTGGAAGTAACGGCGATTATGGATGCCGGTCAGCGAATCGGTCACCGACAGCGCACGCAACTCTTCCTCCACACCCTTGAGGTCGGAGATATCGGTCAGGTAGCCATGCCACAACGTGCAGCCCTGCTCGCCCACCTCCGGTGTCGCCTCGCCACGCACCCAACGCAGCCCGGCAAGCGGCAGGCAGACCCGATATTCTTCACGCCAGGGCGACAGGTGTTCGGCCGAGTAACGCACCGAGCGGCGCACGCGCTCGAGGTCATCCGGGTGGATGCGCTCGAACACCGCCGTGGCATCCTCGCGCAATTGCTGCAGATCGACTTCGTAGATGTCGTACAGGCCCTTGCTGGCGTACGGAAAACAGGAATGGCCGTTGCCATCCAGGCGGTACTGGTAGATGCCACCCGGCACCTCGGCACTGAGTTTTTCCAGAAGGCGGTCACGCGCCGCCAGCGCCTCATGCACCCGACGCCGTTCAGTGACATCGATGCAGATCGCCAGGTAACCGATCCATAACCCCTGTTCATCGAGCATGGCGGTGACCAGCATGTTGGCCACCAGTTGGCTACCATCGGCGCGCAACAAGGTCCACTCCCCCGGCTCGGCTCCATGCCCCTGCACCGTTTCGGCAAACATGGCCTGGCCACCTGCAATCGGCCGGCCGAAACGCAGGCTCAAGGCATGGGCACGCAGGCTCAACTCCTCGGGCAACACCAGGTCCTCCAGGCGCAGCTTGCCGATCGCCTCGCAGGCCGGGTAACCGAGCAAGCGCTCGGCACCGGCGTTGAAGGTGCTGACCACGCCCTTGAGGTTGGTGGCGATGATCGCCACCTGGGTTGCGGCATCCAGCACGCTGCGCAGCTGGTTGTGGGTACCACGCAGTGACTGCTCGCTGACCCGCAGCTCGGCGGTACGCTGCTCTACCAGGGCCAAGGCGCGCTGGCGCTGGCTGAACAGGCTGTAGAGCAACACACTGAGCAGCAGGCTCAACAAGCCGCCCAGCAGGCTTACCGCCAGCACCGCGGAGGAGCGGTTGGCGCGCACGAAGGCCAGGCTCGGCCGGATACTCAGCTGGAAGTGGTGGTCAGCCAGGTGCAACAACTGGTTGATGGCCAGCGGCAGAGGTGCAACCGGGTTCTGCGAATCGAACATCACCTCGGGGCCATGCAGCCCGGTGGGGTCGACGATACGCACCACCAGGTTATCGTCTGCCGTAACCGGGCGCCCGTCACTGACCAGTTCCCGCATGCTCAGCAGGGCCATCACATAGCCCATTGCCGCGCCGCGGGGGTTGGCATCGGAAAACACTGGCGCCACCATCAGCAGGCCACGCGCATCCGAGCTGGTATCGAACATGGGTAGTGGCTCGGACACCGCCATGCTGCCGGGCCCCAGCGCCCGCGCCAGTGCCGCCAAGGGCACTTCCTGGCCGGCGAGGTCCAGACCATGGGGCAGCCCGGGCAATTCACCCGACTGGGTATAGAGTACCGGGAAGTAATGGTCGCGCTGGGGGGATGGGTGCCACTGGCCTTGTTCATCCTGGTCGCGGATCACATAGCCCGGGCCGAAATGCACACTGGCCTGGCGCTCGAACTCGGCGCGTTGCGCGGCCTCGACACGCGGCGCCCAGGCGTAGGCCAGGGTCCGCTGCAGCAATGGCCGGGCGTAGCCGTCGAACTCGTGTGGGGTGATTTCGTTGGAAAAGCTGAAAAACCGCCGCAGCCCGTCCAGGCGCTGCTGCTGTTCGTCAAACCGCTCGGCGATCCGGCTGAAACGCTCGCTGGCCAGCAGCTCGAAGCGCTGGCGCAGTTGCTGCTTGTAGAAGGTTTGCGTGGCTAACGCCAGGACGGCCGTCAACAGGCCACCCACGACCAGGGCGACCAGGGCCACCGCCCAGGCGGACATTGCCTCTGTGCACAGGCCAAGCAACCGCGCACGCACGCCACCCTTTGACATACACCCATCTCGTCACGTCAGCGTCCTGCGGATTATCTTGCCCTGCCCTCAGTTATAGCCATTGGCCATTAGCCGCGCAATGTACCTCGTCGCCTCAACGAAGCTGCAGACGCCAGGCGCGATGGATACGGTTATTGCGCGCGAAGTCCGGGTCCAGGGTCTGGGCCGTGATCTCCTCCACCGCATAACGCGCCATCAGGTGCTCGTCCAACTGGAACTTGCGGAAGTTGTTGGAGAAATACAGCACGCCACCCGGCGCCAGGCGGGCCATGGCCAGGTCCAGCAGTTGCACGTGGTCACGCTGCACATCGAACACGCCTTCCATGCGCTTGGAGTTGGAGAAGGTCGGCGGGTCGATGAAGATCAGGTCATAGCTGTCGCGGTTGCCTTCCAGCCAGGCCATCACATCGCCTTGCTCCAGGCGGTTGCGCTCGGAGAAGCCATTGAGTGCCAGGTTGCGTCGCGCCCAGTCCAGGTAGGTTTTCGACAGGTCGACGCTGGTGGTGCTGCGCGCGCCGCCCTTGGCCGCGTGCACGGTGGCCGTGGCGGTGTAGCAGAACAGGTTGAGGAAGCGCTTGCCGGCTGCTTCGCGCTGGATGCGCATGCGCATCGGGCGATGGTCCAGGAACAGGCCCGTGTCGAGGTAGTCGGTGAGGTTGACCAGCAGCTTTACGCCGCCTTCGTTCACTTCCTGGAAGCGGCCTTCGGTCGCCTGGCGCTCGTACTGGCGCGTGCCGCTCTGCCGCTCGCGACGCTTGAGCACCACACGCTGCGGCGAAATGCCCAGGGCCTGCGGGATGGCTGCCAGCGCGTCGAGCAGGCGTGCCTGGGCCTTGTCCGGGTCGACCGAACGTGGCGCGGCGTATTCCTGCACGTGCACCCAATCCTGGTACAGGTCGACCGCCAGGGCATATTCGGGCATGTCGGCATCGTACAGGCGGTAGCAATCGACCTGCTCGCGGCGGGCCCACTTGCCCAGTTGCTTGAGGTTTTTCTGCAGGCGGTTGGCGAACATCTGCGCCCCTTCCGACAGGCGCGCCGGCTCGCTGGCCGGTGCTGCCTGCTGGCGGGTTTCCGCGCCTTCAGGCTGCGCTTCGCGGCGCTCGCCGGTAACGAACTGGTCGGGCTGCACCTTGAACAGCAGCAGCTTGCACGGCAAGGCGCCGTTCCAGAACGCGTACTGCTTGTGGCTGCGAATGCCCATGCGCTTGCCCAGCTGCGGCGCGCCGGTGAACACCGCCGCCTCCCAGCCCATGCAGGCCTGGCGCAGGCGCTCGCCGAGGTTCTGGTAGAGGTACAGCAGGCTGGCTTCGTCACCCAGGCGCTCGCCATAAGGCGGGTTGCTGATGACCAGGCCTTTCTGGTTCTGGTCCGGGCGCGGCTCGAAGGTGCTGACTTCGCCCTGGTAGATCTTCACCCAGTCGCCCAAGCCGGCACGCTCGACGTTGTTGCGGCCTGGCTGGATCAGCCGCGGGTCGGCCTCGTAGCCACGAATCCACAGTGGTGGCTTGGCCAGGCCGGCCTGTGCCCGCGCCTGCGCCTCGTCATGCACCTTGCGCCACAACGCCGGTACATGGCCGAGCCAGGCACTGAAGCCCCAGCGCTCACGCTTGAGGTTGGGCGCGATATCGGCGGCGATCATCGCCGCTTCGACCAGGAAGGTACCCACACCGCACATCGGGTCGGCCAGCGCACCACCTTCGGCGGCAATGCGCGGCCAGCCGGCGCGGATGAGTACCGCCGCCGCCAGGTTTTCCTTCAGCGGCGCGGCACCTTGCTGCAGGCGGTAGCCACGCTGGTGCAGGCTGTGCCCGGAAAGGTCGAGGGAGAGAATGGCTTCGCCACGGTCCAGACGCAGGTGCACGCGCACATCAGGGTCGATCTTTTCCACTGACGGGCGCAGGCCTTCGCGGTTGCGCAGCTTGTCGACGATCGCGTCCTTGACCTTCAGCGCACCAAAGTGGGTGTTGTCGATGCCCGAGCCATGGCCGCTGAACTCCACCGCCAGGGTGCCGTCGGCTGCCAGATGATCGGCCCAGTCGACCGCGTGCACGCCGTCGTAGAGGTCGTCGGCGTTCTTCATGGAGAAGCGCTTGAGTACCAGCAGCACCCGGTTGGCCAAGCGTGACCAAAGGCACAGGCGGTAGGCGGTTTCCATGTCGGCGGCGCCGCGAATGGCCGAAGTGTGCTCGCGCACATCATCCAGGCCGAGGCTCCGCGCCTCTTCGGCAAGCAGGCCTTCCAGGCCTTTGGGGCAGGTGAGGTAAAGTTCGAAACGGTCCGACATGAGTAATCCAGCGCCTTGGGCTATTTGACTGACGGGGCGACGCATCGCCCCGCGATGTTTGCCCGCACTCCTTTCCAGCAGACGTGCGGGTGGCCCTTCCCGGCACGCGAACGTGCAATGAAAGGCCGGGCCGCCTGACCGATCTGTGCTTGGCCCAGTGGCAAAGACAGCTTAGATCATCAGGCAGTATGAAAAATTTTTTGCGATACCAGGGCCGATATGACCCTTCGTCGCATTTCAAATTATTTCTGTCATCCGCAAGCAACGCTGGCGAAATGACGTCAATGATCGGCAAACCCTGATCATAGCGGGCTCAACGCTAAACAAGGTTGAGTCGCATTTATTTACTTATCCCCTCACCCTTGGAAAGGTTACGTGCTTATGACAAATCGATCATTCACACCGTGACTCGCATTCGATAGAACTGGTCTCAGGCCGCTTCGCAACGAGGTGGCACTTTCAGCTCGCCACGCCGGCAGCGAGCGCACACCGGCAGAAAGACTCTGCCCGGCCTCGGAGAGGCCGACGGGACATTACAGTCAACAAGTGAGGGCAACACCCTATGAGAAGACTTAAGCGTGATCCGTTGGAAAGAGCATATTCACGTGGCTACCAATACGGGGTCACCGGCAAATCCCGCGAACTTTGCCCCTTCAATCTTCCTTCTGTTCGCCAAGCCTGGATCAACGGCTGGCGTGAAGGTCGCGGTGATAACTGGGACGGAATGACTGGCACCGCTGGCATCCATAGACTCAACGAAAATCACGCCGTTGGCTGAACGAGGACACTGAATTCGATTCACCATGCACGCCCTATCCGGGCGGCGGGCGAAGGCCCAGGGGCCCCTTGATGGGGCCCTTTTTTATTGCCGATCAAACCCGTGGCATTGCCGCGATAGCGTCCACCGCCTCGCGAATCAGCGCCGGCCCTTTATAGATGAAGCCGGAGTAGATCTGCACCAGGCTCGCCCCGGCAGCGATCTTCTCGGCGGCATGGCGGCCTTCGGTAATGCCGCCAGCGGCAATGATCGGCAGCTTGCCGCCCAGCTCGCCCGCCAGCACCTTGACGATATGGGTGCTCTTTTCCAGCACCGGCGCACCCGACAGGCCACCCGCCTCGTCACCGTACGGCAGGCCTTCGACACCTTCACGCCCCAGCGTGGTGTTGGTGGCGATCACCGCATCCATGCCCGACTCCATCAGCGCGGCGGCGACCAGGGCGGTTTCTTCGTCGCTCATGTCCGGGGCAATCTTGATTGCCAGAGGTACGCGCTTGCCATGCGTGCCGGCCAGTTGCTCGCGGCGCACGGCCAGGGCATCGAGCAGCTGCTTGAGCGAATCGCCGAACTGCAGGCTGCGCAGGCCCGGGGTGTTGGGCGAACTGACGTTGACCGTGATGTAACTGGCCTCGGTGTACACCTTGTCCAGGCAGATCAGGTAGTCATCGACGGCACGCTCCACCGGGGTGTCGAAATTCTTGCCGATGTTGATGCCCAGCACACCGTTGTAACGCGCAGCCCGTACCCGGCCGAGCAGGTGATCAACGCCCAGGTTGTTGAAGCCCATGCGGTTGATGATGGCCGTTGCCTCCGGCAGGCGGAACAGCCGTGGCTTGGGGTTGCCCGGCTGCGGGCGCGGGGTGACGGTGCCGATTTCGACGAAGCCGAAGCCCAGCTGGGCGAAACCGTCGATGGCCGCACCGTTCTTGTCCAGGCCGGCCGCCAGGCCCACCGGGTTGGCGAAGTTCAAGCCCATGACCGTAACCGGCAAAGCCGCCGGCTGCTTGCACAGCATGCCGTTGAGGCCGAGACGGCCACCGGCACCGATCAGGTCCAGGGACAGGTCATGGGAGGTTTCCGGGGAAAGCTTGAACAGCAGCTGGCGGGCCAGGGTATACATGGGCGGGCAAGGCTCGGGGTGAATGAGGGGGCGATTATAGCCAGCGTGGGGCCGGCATGACAGCAAATCGTGGGGCTGCTGTCAGATGGCACATCGGTTGCACCGGAAAAGCCCACAGCCTTATCAGTACGGGCGAGGACCCTTGTGAACACTGCACCCCGAGCAACGCCCCTGGCCTGGGTCAACGGCAGCGACGCGCCGGAAAAGCCCAGCCTGAACATCGGCTACATGGCCCTGACCGACTGCGCCTCGGTGGTAGTCGCCGCCACCCAGGGCTTCGCCCAGCAGCACGGCCTTACCCTCAACCTCAAGCGCCAAGGCTCCTGGGCCGGGCTGCGCGACAAGCTGGTCAGCGGCGAACTGGATGCGGCGCACTGCCTGTATGGCCTGGTGTACGCCGTGCACCTGGGCATCGGCGGTGTACCGGCCAGCGCCATGGCCGTGCTCATGGGGCTGAACCAGAACGCCCAGGCCATAAACCTGTCCCCGGCCCTGCAGCGCAAAGGCGTGACCAACCCTGAAGCACTGGCGCGCCTGGTGCACCAGCATGGCGCACGCCTCACCTTCGCCCAAACCTTCCCCACCGGCACCCACGCCATGTGGCTGTATTACTGGCTGGCCAGCCAGGGCATCCACCCATTGCGCGACGTCGACAGCGTGGTGGTACCACCGGCGCAAATGGCTGCGCATATCCAGGCCGGGCGCATCGACGGTTTCTGCGTGGGCGAACCCTGGGCTGCCGATGCAGTGGCCACGGGCCAGGGCTTCACCCTGGCCACCAGCCAGTCGATCTGGCCGGACCACCCGGAAAAGGTCCTGGCCTGCGCCCGCGCCTTTGCCGAGCAATACCCCAACAGCGCCCGCGCGCTGATCAAGGCGGTACTCGCCGCCAGCCGCTTCATCGAGCAAAGCCCGGAAAACCGCCGCAGCACTGCGCAACTGCTCAGCAGCAGCGCCTACCTGGACACTCCGCTGGCAAGTATCGAGCCGCGACTGCTCGGCAGCTACCACGATGGCCTGGGTAACCACTGGCAAGACCCGCACGCCCTGCGCCTGCACGATCACGGGCGGGCCAACCTGCCGTACCTGTCCGACGGCATGTGGTTCATGACCCAGTTCCGCCGCTGGGGCTTGCTGCGCGATGACCCCGACTACCTCGGCGTGGCCCGCCAGGTCCAGCAGCTGGCACTGTATGGCGAGGCGGCCCAAAGCCTAGGCGTGGCCTGCCCCGAGCAGCCGATGCGCAGCAGCCTGCTGATCGATGGCAGCCGCTGGGACGGCAGCGACCCCTACGGCTATGCCCGCAGCTTCAGCCTGCATGCCCTGGGCGACCTGCCCGATGCCCGTGTCGGCGCGTGAGGGGGACCATTCATGTTGCGCATCCTGCTGATCGACGACACCCAGAGCAAACTCGGCCGCCTCAAGGCGGCCTTGAGCGAGGCCGGCTTCGAGGTCATCGAAGCCCCAGGCCTGACCATCGACCTGCCCGCCTGCGTCGAAACGGTGCGCCCGGACGTGGTGCTTATCGATACCGACTCACCGGACCGCGATGTGATGGAACAGGTGGTCCTGGTCAGCCGTGACCAGCCACGGCCAATCGTGCTGTTCACCGACGAGCATGATCCCGGGGTGATGCGCCAGGCGATCCAGGCAGGGGTCAGCGCCTACATCGTCGAAGGCATCCATGCCGCGCGGCTGCAACCGATCCTGGATGTGGCCATGGCCCGCTTCGAAAGTGACCAGGCGCTGAAGGCGCAGCTGCTCGCACGGGACCAGCAACTGGCTGAACGCAAGCGCATCGAGCAGGCCAAGGGTTTGCTGATGAAGATGAAGGACTGTAACGAAGAACAGGCCTACACCCTGATGCGCCGCCAGGCCATGAGCCGGCAGCAGAAGCTGATCCAGGTGGCCGAGCAGATCATTGCCATGCACGAGATGCTGGGCTAGCAACCTGCTTCACGCGGTCCCCTGTAGGAGCGGCCTTGTGTCGCGATGGGCTGCGCAGCAGCCCCGGTAATCTCTGCCGCGAAGCTGAGATCCTGGGGCTGCTGCGCAGCCCATCGCGACACAAGGCCGCTCCTACAAGGGGACTGCAACTTCTCAGAGTTGGCCCATCTCTTGCTCAACAAATATCACCGGTAGCCAACGGCGGTTGCCCCACTTAATCCCCGACAAAGACGTCGCTCTCCCCTCCACGCACGTGGAGCGGGTAGCGGCGTCTTTTTCGTTCCGTTGCATTGCCGAGTGAGGTGTTCGATGAGTACCAGCTTCTGGAAATCCGGGCATGTGCCCACGCTGTTCGCCGCGTTCCTGTACTTCGACCTCAGCTTCATGGTCTGGTACCTGCTTGGCCCATTGGCGGTGCAGATTGCCGCCGATCTGCAGCTGAGTGCACAACAACGGGGCCTGATGGTGGCCACGCCGATCCTGGCCGGGGCGATCCTGCGCTTCGCCATGGGCGTGCTGGTTGACCGCCTGTCACCCAAGACCGCGGGGCTGATCGGCCAAGTGGTGGTCATCGTCGCCCTCGCCGCTGCCTGGCACCTGGGCGTGCACAGCTATGAACAAGCGCTGCTGCTGGGCGTGTTCCTCGGCTTTGCCGGCGCTTCGTTCGCCGTGTCACTGCCGCTGGCCTCGCAATGGTACCCGCCACAGCACCAAGGCAAAGCCATGGGCATTGCAGGTGCCGGCAACTCCGGCACAGTGTTCGCCGCCCTGCTGGCCCCCGCGCTGGCTGCGGGCTTTGGCTGGAACAATGTGTTCGGCTTCGCACTGGTCCCGCTGTCGCTGGCCCTGTTGGTGTTCGCCCTGCTGGCACGCAATGCTCCGCAGCGGCCCAAGCCAAAAGCCATGGCCGATTACCTCAAGGCCCTGGGCGACCGTGACAGCTGGTGGTTCATGTTCTTCTACAGCGTCACCTTCGGCGGCTTCATCGGCCTGGCCAGCGCCCTGCCCGGCTATTTCAGTGACCAGTATGGCCTGAGCCCGGTCACCGCTGGCTACTACACCGCTGCCTGCGTGTTCGCCGGCAGCCTGATGCGCCCACTTGGCGGCGCCTTGGCTGACCGCTTCGGCGGCATCCGCACCCTGCTGGGCATGTATAGCGTGGCGGCCATCTGCATCGCCGCAGTCGGCTTCAACCTGCCTAGCGCCGCCGCCGCACTGGCCCTGTTCGTCAGCGCCATGCTCGGCCTGGGAGCCGGCAATGGCGCGGTGTTCCAACTGGTACCGCAACGCTTCCGCCAGGAGATCGGCGTGATGACCGGGCTGATCGGCATGGCCGGCGGCATCGGGGGCTTCCTGCTGGCCGCCGGGCTTGGCACCATCAAGCAGCACGCCGGTGACTACCAGCTGGGGCTGTGGCTGTTCGCCAGCCTGGGCTTGCTGGCCTGGTTCGGCCTGCACGGCGTGAAACAGCGCTGGCGCACCACCTGGGGCTCGGCTGCGGTTACCGCGGCACGGGTCTGAGGCACAGCCATGAGCCTGCAACTGAACTTTGCCCAGGCCAGCGCCACCGGGCCGCGCGAGGAAAACCAGGACGCCCTGCGCCTGGTTACCCCGGCGCCGGAGCTGGCCGCCAGCAAAGGCTACCTGTTCGCCCTCGCCGACGGCGTCAGCCAATGTGCCGATGGCGGCCTGGCAGCCCGTGCCAGCCTGCAGGCGCTGGCCCTGGACTATTACGCCACCCCCGCGACCTGGAGCGTGGCCCAGGCACTGGACCGCCTGCTGCTGGCGCAAAACCGCTGGCTGCGCGCCCAAGGCAGTGGCCAGCCACTGCTGACCACCCTCAGCGCGCTGGTGCTGCGCGGCCGACGCTTTACCCTGGCCCACGTAGGTGACTGTCGCGTGTACCGCTGGCACGCCGGGCGCCTGCAATGCCTGAGCGAAGACCATGTATGGGACCAGCCCGGCATGCAGCATGTACTGAAGCGCGCGCTGGGCCTGGACCAGCACCTGCTGGTGGATTATCTGGAAGGTGAGCTGCAGCCGGGCGAGAGTTTCCTGTTGTTGAGCGATGGCGTATGGGCCAGCCTGGGCGACCAGCACATCCAGGCGGTGCTGCGCGAGCAACCCGACCTGCAACTGGCCGTCGATACCCTGGTCGCCAGCGCGCACCTGAACGGCAGCCAGGACAACGCCAGTGCCTTGCTGGTGCAGGTCGAGCAATTGGGCACTGCCAACCTGGGTGACACCCTGGCGCAACTGCAGCAATGGCCGGTGCCCGGCCCATTGCGTGAAGGCCAGGTAATTGATGGCTGGCAAGCCGAAAAGCTGCTTTCGCAAAGCCGCCAGTCGCTGCTGTACCGGGTGCGCGATAGTCAGGGCCGAGCCTGGCTGCTGAAGACACTGCCACCCGCGCGCGAGCAGGAGCCCGGCGCGGCGCAAGGGCTGTTGCTGGAGGAATGGTTCCTGCGCCGGGTCGCTGGCCGGCACTTTCCCGAGCTGCACACCGCCAGCCAGCGCCAGCACCTGTACTACGTGATGCGCGAATACCCCGGCCAGAGCCTGGCGGCGCTGCTGGCCGAGCATGGCCCGCTGCCCATGCCGCAGTGGCTGGAGCTGGCCCGGCAACTGCTGCAGGCGGTCGGCGTATTGCACCGGCGCAACCTGCTGCACCGCGACATCAAGCCAGAGAACCTGCACCTGGGCAGCGATGGGCAGCTGCGCCTGCTGGACTTCGGCCTGGCCTACTGCCCGGGCTTGTCCGAAGACCCGCTGCACGAGTTGCCGGGCACACCGTCATACATTGCCCCGGAAGCGTTCGACGGCCAACCGCCCAGCCCACGCCAGGACCTGTATGCCGTGGGTGTGACGTTGTATCACCTGCTGACCGGGCATTACCCCTACGGCGAGGTGGAGGCCTTCCAGCGCCCACGCTTCGGCCAGCCGGTCAACGCCGCGCGCTACCGCCCTGACCTGCCGGAATGGCTGCAGCACAACCTGCAGCAGGCGCTGGCAGCCGACCCGGCGCAGCGCTTCGAAACCGCCGAACACTGGCTACTGCTGCTCGAACGTGGCGACCGCCAGGAGCTGCCCACCCGGCCACGGCCGTTGCTGGAGCGCGAACCGTTGAAGGTCTGGCGCACCCTGGCCCTGCTGTCCTTGCTGTTCAACCTGATTTTGCTGCTCACCCTGCTCAAGGGCTGAACGCACCTTGCCGATGAGGAAACCCTGATGAATGCGAAAGTCTGGCTGGTTGGTGCTGGTCCTGGTGATCCGGAGCTGCTCACCCTCAAGGCTGTACGCGCCTTGCGGCAAGCCGCTGTGGTGATGATCGACGACCTGGTCAACCCGGCGGTGCTGGAGCACTGCCCACAGGCCCGTGTGATTGCCGTGGGCAAGCGCGGCGGCTGCCGCTCCACGCCGCAGGCGTTCATCCAGCGCCTGATGCTGCGCCATGCGCGGCAAGGGCGCTGCGTGGTCCGGCTCAAGGGCGGCGACCCGTGCATCTTCGGCCGCGGCGGTGAAGAGGCGCTGTGGTTGCAGGGGCATGGTATCGAGGTGGAAGTGGTCAACGGCATCACCGCCGGCCTGGCTGGCGCCACGCAATGCGGGATTTCCCTGACCTCACGGGGTGTGAGCCGGGGCGTGACGCTGGTCACGGCCCATACCCAGGACGACAGCGAACTTAACTGGGCGGCCTTGGCCCAGGGCGGGACGACGCTGGTGGTGTACATGGGCGTGGCCAGGCTGGAGCAGGTGCGCCAAGGGTTGCTGGACGGGGGCATGGCACCGGCGACGCCGGTGGCGATGATCGAGAATGCCTCGTTGCCGCAGCAGCGGGAGTGCAGGAGCGATGTGCGGGGGATGGTCGAGGATGCGCGGGGGTTTGGCTTGCGTAGCCCGGCGATTTTGGTGATTGGGGAGGTGGTTGGGGAACAGCAGGCCCTGGGGCTGATCGCATTAGCGGGCTGAACGCCATCCCTGTAGGAGCAGCCTTGCGCTGCGAAGAGGCCGGTAAGGGCAATGGTATTCTGTTGCTGTAATGGCCTCTTCGCAGCGCAAGGCTGCTCCTACAGGCATTGTGCAGGCTTTGAGACCGGATAAATCCCAGGCAAAGAAAAACCCGGCCGAGGCCGGGTTTTTCATGAAGCTTCAAACCAATTACTTGGCCTGGGCTTCTACCTGAGCTTCAACGCGACGGTTGACAGCGCGGCCTTCTTCGGTGGCGTTGTCGGCAACCGGACGGGTTTCGCCGTAGCCAACCGAATCAACACGGCTGGATTCTACGCCGTACTGCTGGGTCAGGACCTGCTTGACAGCGTTGGCACGACGCTCGGACAGCTTCTGGTTGTAAGCGTCTGGGCCGACGGAGTCAGTGTGACCTTCCACGGTGGTGGTGGTCTGTGGGTACTGCTTCATGAAGTCAGCCAGGTTCTTGATGTCGCCGTAGCTGTTTGGCTTGACGACCGACTTGTCGAAGTCGAACTTGACGTCCAGCTCAACGCGAACGACTTCGGCAACAGCCGGGCAGCCATCAGCGTCAACGGTAACGTTAGCCGGGGTGTCAGGGCACTTGTCGACGTTGTCGCAAACGCCGTCGTTGTCGGAGTCGGAGCACACTTCGGCAACTGGGGCCGGAGCGACTTCAGCTTGCTTCGGGCTACCGCCGAAGTTCAGACCAACACCAACGGTCGGGCCCCACTCGGTGTTGCCGTTGTCGATGTTGTACATGGCTTCTACACCAGCACGGGCGAAGAACATGTCGGTGATGTACCACTTGGCGCCAGCGCCAACGTTGGCGAAGGTGGAGTGGTCGCGGCCGCTACGAGTGGCCTGGCCCAGGCTCTCGTGAGCGAAACCGGCGGAAACGTACGGACGCAGAGCGTCGCCAACGGTACCGAAGTGGTAGGTAGCGTCGAGCTTGGCCTTGGAACCTTTGATGTCTTTGTTGAAGACTTCACCACGAGCGTTGTGGGTCTCGTTGTAGCCGAGGTCCAGGGAAACGTCGTCGGTCAGGAAGTAGCCCAGGCGAACACCAGGATTGGTGCCGTCGTTCTTGAAGTTACGTTCGCTGTCGTAGTACTGCTTGGTAACGTTGCCTTCGATTTCCACAGCGCCTTGGCCTTGAGCCAGAACGCCGAACGAAGTAGCAGCGACGAGCGAGCCAATGGCCAAGCCCAAGGTGTTTTTCAATTTCATCCGTTAAATCCCCATCTGGTGATAGTTAAGCAGTCCCACCACAAACAAGGGGGACAACTCGACGGCAAGTCTAGCAGAACTCGCCGGTTCGTTAGAGATATTTGCACGCCACTAAGTTTCATCGAGGCCGGCAAATTTCTCCCGAAGCTTGTCTAGCGCGCGCTTGTAGCGCATTTTTGTCGCGCTCAGGCCCATGTGCATGATGTCGGCAATTTCCTGAAATTCCAGCTCTGCGACAAAACGCAGCACCAGGATTTCCCGGTCAATCGGGTTCACATGCACCAGCCACTTGTCCAGCCCGCCTTTTTCTTCCGGCTTCGGAGCCTTGTCTTCGGACGCCTCTTCGACAGGGTCCAGACTCAAGGCATCCATCAACCGACGTTTACGGCGCTCCTTGCGGTACTGGGTAATGCATTCGTTGTAGGTGATGCTGTAGAGCCAGGTCTTGAACTTGGACTTACCCTCGAAGTTCTTCAGCCCGTACAGCACTTTCAACATGACTTCCTGACAGACATCGTCCGCGTCACGGTCGTTCCCCAGATAACGTGCACAGACGTTGAACAGGGTCCGTTGGTAGCGCCGCATGAGCTCCTCATAGGCGCGGGTAACGTGGTACAGCTCTTCATGCGAACGCGCCACCAACTCTTCGTCGGTGAGCTCGCGGGGGTCATAACGCATGGGCGGCGAATGAACTTTATTCAAAACGGATCTGGCCGACAGTCAGGTCAATGTCGCCGCGCGACCCCGTGGGTCGATTTTCGCGGCGGCATACATTAACAGCTTTGTGCGGTTAGCGGCTATTGACTCGCTGCTCAAGCAACTCGCGGTTGGACAGCGACACCAGTTCGCCATCATCGGTCAGCAGCGTCGTCTTGACCGTGCCGATTTCCTCGATGTGCCCTTCGACCTCTCCAATTCGCACCTGCTGGCCCACCTGATACAGTTCGCGCACGTAAATGCCGGCCAGGATCTGCCCGGCGATTTCGCGGCTACCCAGGCCCATTGCCAGCGCAACGGCCAGACCAACGGTAATCAGCCCGATCACGATCACATGGTTCAGCAGGTCGGTTTTCACCTCCAGCTGGCTGATGGCCACCGAGATGCTGATGATGATCACCAGGCCCTGGGTGATACGCCCCAGGCCTGCCGAGTACTCCAGGCCGATGCCTTCGGCAGCGCCGCGTACCAGGCCGTTGGCCACCTGGGCCAGCAGCACGCCGGCCAGCAGCACCAGGGCTGCGCCGAACACCTTCGGCAGGTAAAGGGCAAGCATGTCGAGGGTTGCCGAAACCCGCTCCAGGCCCAGCGACTCTGCGGCCGAGACCAGGAAGATGAGCAGCACGAACCAGTAGACGATCTTGCCGATCAGGGTGGAGATGGGTACCTGGATGCCGACCCGGCCGAGCATCTTGGTCAGGCCGGTGCCGGCCATCAGGCGGTCCAGGCCGAACTTGGCCAGCAGTTTGGACAGCAGCGTGTCGAGCAGCTTGGCCACCACGAAACCGAGCAGCACCACGACCAGCGCGCCGAACAGGTTGGGGATGAAGTTCGCTACCTTGGTCCAAAGGGCAGTCATGGCGGTGACCAGGCTCTGGGTCCAGAGATCGAGTTCCATATTCAATCGGCCTTATCTGCTTTGCTGCCGTTGGCAGCGTTGCGGGAAGAGTGTCGACGCACCGGCGCAACATGCGCCGCGCCATTGTTCACGGCGATCAGCAGCGCCTGGCTCCAGCGGCCAAGCAGGCTGAACAGATCGCCCGCGCCAACCTGGCGATTGGCGGTTTTCAGCACGCGACCCAGGCAAGCGGCGTCGTCCCGGTCGTCCCGGTCATTGCCGGAGGGGGACGCCTTGAGCAGGTCGCGCAGGGATTCTTCAAACGGATCGTGCATGGGCACCTCGCGCAGTGTCAGTCAGAGACGAGATGGCCGGTCGATGGGTCACACATCGCATTGGGACGAGTGTTTCAAAATGAATGCGCGTCGGCTTCTTCGCGGGCACGCCCGCTCCCACAGGGATCCCACAGAACCTGAAGGCTGTGGTGTCCCTGTGGGAGCGGGCGTGCCCGCGAAGAGGCCAGAGCAGGTCAATCGACATCTATACCCACCGCAACCGCCGAAACAGCCACCACTGCCCCACCGCCAGCCCCAGCACGACGATGCAGGCGAACAGGAAACCATAGGGGTTTTCCGCCCCGGGGATGCCGCCGACATTGATGCCCAGCAGCCCGGTGATGAAGCTCATGGGCAGGAAGATGCAGGTGATGATGCCGAAGCGGTACATGGTGCGGTTCATGCGCTCGCTACGCCGGCGATCCTGGCTTTCCAGCACCAGCGCGGCACGTTCGCGGGTCAGTTCCAGCTCTTCGAGGTAGCGGATGAGGCTGTTGTTCAGCTCGTTCCAGTAATCGGCGTCGGCATCGGCGAACCAGCTCCATTTGCTACGCGACAACTGGGCGTAGATTTCCCGCTGCGGGGCAAGAAAACGCCGCAGACCGGCGGCACGCCGGCGGATCTGCTGCAGGCTGCCGTTCTCCGGGGTATACCGTTCGTCGGATTCAACCTTTTCTTCCTCAATGTCGGCCAGTTCGGACAGGTCGCTGACCAGACCCTGAACCTTTTCGGTGAGCAGTTCGCCCATCAGCAGCAACAGCTCGGAAGCCGATTTCGGGCCCCTGCCCTCTTCGAGCTGCTGGAGAATCTCGTCACTGGCGCGCAACGGCCGCAGGCGCAGCGAGATGACCCGCTGCGCCTCGGCAAAGATACGCACCGAGACCATGTCTTCCGGCTCTGCACCCGGGTTGAGGTTGACCCCACGCAGGAACAGCAACAACTGTTCATCGGCCATGGGCAGCAGGCGCGGCCGGGTGTTTTCTTCCAGCAGCAGCTCGCAGGCGAACGCGCTCAGGCCGCTGTCATGCAGCAGCCAGGTGCGGGTTTGCGGATGGCTGCGATCCCAGTGCAGCCACAGGCTTTGCTCGGGTTGCAGCTGCAGGTCGTCCAGCTCGGTACGGGCAATCGAGCGCGCGCCACCTTTGCCATCGAGCACCAGGGCGTGCACCAGCCCCCACTGCGCGTTGTCTTCCTCGAACATCAAAGCTCCATCAGCGCGGGCGGCGCCTTACTCAGGCATTTTCAACGGGCTTGGCGACACCAGCACGCCATTGTTGTCGGCATACACATACTCGCCCGGGCGGAAGGTCACCCCGGCGAAGGTCACTGGCACGTTGAGGTCGCCGATGCCGCGCTTGTCGGTCTTCATCGGGTGGCTGGCCAGGGCCTGCACGCCGACGTCGGTCTGGATCAGCACGTCGACGTCGCGCACGCAGCCGTAGATCACCAGGCCTTCCCAACCGTTCCTGGCGGCCTTCTCGGCGAGCATGTCGCCGAGCAGTGCGCGGCGCAGCGAGCCGCCACCATCGACGACCAGGACCTTGCCCTTGCCATCGAGCTCGACCTGCTCCTTGACCAGCGAGTTGTCTTCGAAGCACTTGATGGTGACGATCTGGCCGCCGAACGAATCGCGGCCGCCGAAATTGCTGAACATCGGTTCCAGCACCTGCACCAGGTCCGGGTAGGCATCACACAGGTCGGGCGTAACGTAATGCTGCATGGGAAGCTCCTGTCAGTCACAACGAAAGCGGGTATCGGCCAAGGCTACACCGTAGAGCCCATTGCAGTCATCCGGGACCAAGCAGTCAGTTGTGTTTTGCCTGTACCGGCCCTTTCGCGGGCACGCCCGCTCCCACAGGGTTTTCACTGCACCCGAGCCCTGTGCAATTCCTGTGGGAGCGGGTTTACCCGCGAAGAGGCCAGCACAGGCGCAACCCATTCAACCGACGGGCACAGGCTCCGCCACCACCGTGGATTCATGCACCGGCACCAGCGGATCCCGCAGCCAACGCTCCACCAGCGGCCACACCTGCACCTGCGCGGCCTTGCTCACCAGCATGTCGACATGCCCGAAAGCGTCGAAGCCTTCCTCGAGCCCCAGCCGCAGAAACTGCTTGCGCTCACCGCCGAATTGCTCGAACAGCTTGCGGCAGGCCCACACCGGGTCCTGGAAGTCCCCCGCACCAGCCACGGCCAGCAGCGGCACATCCACCTTGGCCAGCCCCGCCCACCAGTCGCTCTGTTTATCGCCAAAGCGCCCGAACAGGCCATGCCAGCGCATGCTTTCCAGGGCCAGGCCGATCGGCTCATCCTCCGGCCCACGTTTGAAACGAGGCCCGGAAATCTGCCCCCAGCGCTTGAGCAGCAGCTTGGCCCCCCAGGCCAGCGGTGGCACCTTCAGCGGCCAGTACACGCGGCTGATCTGGGTACCGAACAGCGCCACGCTGGCCACCTGTTCGGCAGCCAGAAAACCACCGCCCAGCGCTGCCGCCAGGGTCGTGCCGCCCAGGGAATGGCCGACCCAGTGCGGCGTCTGGCCCGACTGCTCGCGCACGAACGCGGCAATCAGCGGCAGGTCATCGCGGGCATAGGCGGCAACGCTGTTGTGCTTCCAGTCATGGTTGCGCGGCGACAGGCCATGGCCGCGCATTTCCGGGATCCACACATCGAAGCCGGCGCGGGCGAGATAGGCGCCCAGGCCAACCCCTTTGGGGGAATACCAGAAGCGGCGGTTGGAGAAGCTGCCGTGCAAGAGAATGACCGGTACGCCCTGGGCCTGCCCCTGATCGGCCAGCCCCAGGCGGGTGACAGCCAGCTCGACGCTGGGGTCAGGGCTGTTGCCGGCCTTGATCCGATATACGTCTTCGCTGAGGTCGCCGCGGCGTTCGGCACTGAGCAGGGCCACGGGGAATAGAGTGCTGCTGCTTTGCATAAGGTTGCTTGGTGCACAAAAAAGGGCGGGATCCATTGCTGGAGCTCGCCCTGGAAAAAACCAGGCGGGGGTACGCCAGACGTACCCCCGCGTTTTACTGCATCAGACCGCGCCCTGGCCTTCCGCCAGGTAGAACCAGGTTTCGAGTACCGAATCCGGGTTCAGCGACACGCTGTCGATACCCTGCTCCATCAGCCACTTGGCCAGGTCCGGGTGGTCCGACGGGCCCTGGCCGCAGATGCCGATGTACTTGCCAGCCTTGTTGCACGCGGCAATGGCGTTGGCCAGCAGCTTCTTCACCGCAGGGTTACGCTCGTCGAACAGGTGGGCGATGATGCCCGAGTCACGGTCCAGGCCCAGGGTCAGCTGGGTCAGGTCGTTGGAGCCGATCGAGAAGCCGTCGAAGTACTCCAGGAACTCTTCGGCGAGGATGGCGTTGGACGGCAGTTCGCACATCATGATCACGCGCAGGCCGTTGTCGCCACGTGCCAGGCCGTTTTCGGCGAGCAGGTCGACAACCTGGCTGGCTTCACCCAGGGTACGCACGAACGGCACCATGATCTCGACGTTGGTCAGGCCCATCTCGTTGCGCACGCGCTTGAGCGCACGGCACTCGAGCTCGAAGCAGTCACGGAACGATTCGCTGATGTAACGCGAAGCGCCACGGAAGCCGAGCATCGGGTTCTCTTCTTCCGGCTCGTACAGCTTGCCGCCGATCAGGTTGGCGTACTCGTTGGACTTGAAGTCCGACAGGCGCACGATGACCTTTTTCGGGTAGAAGGCCGCAGCCAGGGTGCTGATGCCCTCGACCAGCTTCTCGACATAGAAGCCTACCGGGTCGTTGTAGCCGGCGATGCGCTTGTCGACGCTGTCCTTCAGGTCGGCTGGCAGGCCGGCGTAGTTCAGCAGCGCCTTGGGGTGCACGCCGATCATGCGGTTGATGATGAACTCCAGGCGCGCCAGGCCGACACCGGCGTTGGGCAGCTGGGCGAAATCGAAGGCACGGTCCGGGTTGCCGACGTTCATCATGATCTTGAATGGCAGGTCGGGCATGGCGTCGACCGAGTTCTGCTTCACATCGAAGCCCAGCTCGCCCTCGAAGATGAAGCCGGTATCGCCTTCGGCACAGGACACAGTCACACCCTGGCCGTCTTTCAGCACCTGGGTGGCGTTGCCGCAACCGACCACGGCCGGAATGCCCAGCTCACGGGCGATGATCGCCGCGTGGCAGGTACGCCCGCCACGGTTGGTGACGATGGCGCTGGCGCGCTTCATCACCGGTTCCCAGTCCGGGTCGGTCATGTCGGAGACCAGCACGTCGCCCGGCTGGACCTTGTCCATTTCCGATACGTCGTTGATCACGCGGACCTTGCCGGCGCCGATGCGCTGGCCAATGGCGCGGCCTTCGACCAGAACGGTGCCCTTCTCTTTCAGCAGGTAGCGTTCCATGACGTTGGCGCTGGAGCGGCTCTTCACCGTCTCGGGGCGCGCCTGGACGATGTACAGCTTGCCGTCGTCACCGTCCTTGGCCCATTCGATGTCCATCGGGCGCTGGTAGTGCTGCTCGATGATCATGGCCTGCTTGGCCAGCTCGCTGACCTCGGCATCGGTCAGGCAGAAGCGCGCGCGCTCGGCGCGGTCCACTTCGACGGTCTTGACCGAGCGGCCGGCCTTGGCTTCTTCGCCATAGACCATCTTGATTGCCTTGCTGCCCAGGTTGCGGCGCAGGATGGCCGGGCGGCCTGCCTGCAGAGTGTTCTTGTGCACGTAGAATTCGTCAGGGTTGACCGCACCCTGCACCACGGTTTCGCCCAGGCCGTAGGCGCCGGTGATGAACACCACGTCGCGGAAGCCCGACTCGGTGTCGAGGGTGAACATGACGCCGGCGGTGCCGGTTTCGGAGCGGACCATGCGCTGCACGCCGGCGGACAGGGCCACCAGCTTGTGGTCGAAGCCCTGGTGCACGCGGTAGGCGATGGCACGGTCGTTGAACAGCGAGGCGAACACTTCCTTGGCCGCGCGGATCACGTTGTCGACGCCGCGGATGTTGAGGAAGGTTTCCTGCTGGCCGGCGAACGAGGCGTCCGGCAGGTCTTCGGCGGTGGCAGAGGAACGCACGGCAACGGCCATGTTGTCGTTGCCGGCAGCCATTTCGGCGAAGGCCGTACGGATTTCCGAATCCAGACGTGCCGGGAAGTCGGCTTCCATGACCCACTGGCGAATCTGCGCGCCGGTCTTGGTCAGGGCGTTGATGTCATCCACATCGAGTGCGTCGAGCGCGGCATGGATACGGTCGTTGAGACCACTCTGTTCGAGAAAATCGCGGTACGCCTGCGCCGTAGTGGCAAAGCCGCCCGGCACCGATACACCAGCACCTGCGAGGTTGCTGATCATCTCGCCCAGGGATGCGTTCTTGCCCCCCACATGCTCCACATCATGGACGCCGAGCTTATCGAGGGAAACTACGTACTCTACCAAGGTGATCTCTCCACTAACTGTGTTGGAAAAGCTCAAGGGCGCCCGCCTGCCTTCGTTGACTTGGCCGGACGCTTGTGGCCTGTACCTGGAAAATAAGTGAGAATGCCGACAGCCGCATTCGGCAAACCGAACTTATCATATCCAAGAAACGTCATCAGCTTAAGGCCCAGATCGCAAATGAAACGAACCGCGTTCTTCATCTCCGACGGCACCGGCATCACCGCCGAAACCCTGGGCCAGAGTCTGCTCGCTCAATTCGAGAGCATTCCGTTCAATAAATTCACCCGTCCCTACATCGATTCGCCGGAAAAGGCGCGGACCATGGTCCAGCAAATCAACGCTGCGGCCGAGCGCGATGGTGTACGCCCGATCATCTTCGATACCATCGTCAATCAGGACATCCGTGAGATCCTGGCTACCTCGAATGGCTTCATGATCGACATCTTTTCTTCGTTTTTGTCCCCACTTGAACAGGAATTGACTGCCCATTCGTCGTATTCCGTCGGCAAGTCGCACTCCATTGGCGGCAATTCCAACTACATGGAACGCATCGAGGCGGTGAATTTCGCCCTGGACAATGACGATGGCGCACGCACCCACTACTACGACAAGGCCGACCTGATCCTGGTAGGCGTATCGCGCTGCGGCAAGACCCCCACCTGCCTGTACATGGCCATGCAGTTCGGCATCCGCGCCGCCAACTACCCGCTGACCGAGGACGACATGGAGCGCCTGCAGCTGCCGGCGGTGCTGAAAAAGCACCACAACAAGCTGTTCGGCCTGACCATCGACCCCGACCGCCTCACCGCCATCCGCCACGAGCGCAAACCCAACAGCCGCTATTCCAGCTTTGCCCAGTGCGAGTTCGAAGTGCGAGAAGTGGAGAGCCTGTTCCGCCGGGAGAACATTCCCAACATCAATTCCACGCATTTTTCGGTGGAAGAGATTTCGGCGAAGATCCTGGTGGAGAAAGGGGTGGAGCGCAGGTTCAAGTAAGCCTGTACCGGCCTCTTCGCGGGTAAACCCGCTCCTACAGGGGCCTCACTACACTCAAGCCTTGTGATAGCAGCACTGGAATAAAAAAGCCCCGGCATCACTGCCGGGGCTTTTCATTTCAGCTCATGGCTCAGGACGGCACCACCGCCGCCTGCCCGCTCATGGCCAGGTCGACCAGCTCGCGGTTGGCCACCGCGTACATCGCATAATCGGTACCCGTTGCATTGCGCAGGTCATCCAGCATGGCGCGCCAGCGCTCCACCATCCCCCGGTGCTGCTCGGCCCACAGCGCCACGCGGGCGTCCATGTCTTCCGGTGCATCGGCCATCTGCAGTACCGAGATGGTGATCGCCCGCTGCTGCAGGTCGATGTCGTCGCGGAACGCCTCGCGGGCCAGCGCCTGCCAGTTGTTCTCCACCGGCAGGTTGCTGATTTCCTGCAGGTACCAGGTCAGGTCCAGTGCGCTGCCCACGGCGAAGAACGCCTTGGCCACCTGCGCCGGGTCATGGCCGGTAACATCCGACGCCTCGATGATCGGCAACAGGGTGTACAGGTGGGTAGTGCCAGCCACCATGCGCGCCAGCAACTCCGGCACACCAGCCTCAACGAAGCCCTGGTAGCGCACCATCCAGCGCTCGCGGGTCGGGCCTTCGAGCAACTCGTCGAGCTTGAGCCCCAGTTGCGCGATCTTCGGCCCGAAGTGCGCGGTGTCGCGCCCGGCGTCCTGCTCGTTGCGGCGGCTGCGCAGGAACCAGCGGGTGGCACGACGGCCCAGGCGCATCAGCTCGTCCATCAGGGTCAGCTGGATTTCCGCCGGCACCTGGTAGTCCAGAGCCTCGATCTGACGGAACCAGTGCGGCAGGTGGAAGATGTCGCGCACGATCACGTAGGCCCCGGCCACGTTGGCCGGGCTCATGCCGGTCGACTCCTTCAGGCGCTGGACGAAGGTGATGCCCATGTTGTTGACCAGGTCGTTGGCGATCTGGGTGCTGACGATCTCGCGCTTCAGGCGGTGGCGGCGCATGGACTCGGCGAACTTGCTGACCAGCGACGGCGGGAAGGCGGTTTCCATGTCGCGGGTCAGGTAGTCATCGTCCGGCACCAGCGACTTGAGCAGCTGTTCCTTGAGGTCGATCTTGCTGTACGAGATCAGCACCGACAGCTCGGCGCGGGTCAGGCCCTGACCGGCGGCCAGGCGCTCGGCCAACTGCTCTTCGGACGGCAGGAACTCGATGGCACGGTCCAGCTTGCCTCGGGCCTCCAAGTCAGCCATCAGGCGCTTGTACTCGGCAATCCGCTCGCGGGCGCGGCGGGCCGCCAGCGACAGCGCCTGGGTCTGCTTGTAGTTGTTGCCCAGCACCAGCCCGGCCACTTCGTCGGTCATGCTGCCCAGCAGCTGGTTGCGCTGCTTCTCGGTCATGTCGCCACCCTGCACCACTTCGTTGAGCAGGATCTTGATGTTGACCTCGTGGTCGGAGCAGTCCACGCCGCCGGCGTTGTCGATGAAGTCGGTGTTGGTGGCGCCGCCATGCAGGCCGAACTCGACCCGGCCAAGCTGGGTCATGCCCAGGTTGCCGCCCTCGCCCACCACCTTGCAGCGCAGCTCGTTGCCATTGACCCGCAGCGCGTCGTTGGCCTTGTCGCCGACATCGGCGTGGCTCTCGGTGCTGGCCTTGACGTAGGTACCGATGCCACCGTTCCACAGCAGGTCTACCGGTGCCTTGAGCAGCGCATTGAGCAGCTCGGTCGGGGTCAGGCGATCGGCTTCGATGGCGAAGCGCTCTTTCATCTGCGGGCTGATGGCGATGCTCTTGGCACTGCGCGGGAAGATACCGCCGCCTTCGGACATGATGCTGGTGTCGTAGTCGCTCCAGGCCGAGCGCGGCAGGTCGAACAGGCGCTTGCGCTCGGCAAAGCTGGAAGCAGGCTCCGGGTTCGGGTCGATGAAGATGTGCAGGTGGTTGAACGCCGCCACCAATTGCAGCTTGTCGGACATCAGCAGGCCGTTGCCGAACACGTCGCCGGCCATGTCGCCGACGCCAATGACGGTGATCGGGTCTTCCTGCACATTGATGCCGCGCTCGCGGAAGTGGCGCTGCACGCCCACCCAGGCGCCGCGCGCGGTAATGCCCATCTTCTTGTGGTCGTAACCGGCCGAGCCGCCCGAGGCGAAGGCGTCGCCCAGCCAGAAGCCGTAGTCGATGGCGATGCCGTTGGCGATGTCCGAGAAGGTCGCGGTGCCCTTGTCGGCCGCCACCACCAGGTACGGGTCGTCATCGTCATGGCGTACCACGTTGGCCGGCGGCACCACGCCACCGTCCTTGAGGTTGTCGGTGATGTCGAGCAGGCCGGAAATGAAGATGCGGTAGCACGCCACGCCTTCGGCGGCGATCTCGTCACGGCTGCCGCCCAGCGGCAGGCGGCGCGGCAGGAAGCCGCCCTTGGCGCCGACCGGCACGATGACCGAGTTCTTGACCTGCTGGGCTTTCACCAGGCCCAGCACTTCGGTGCGGAAGTCTTCCTCGCGGTCGGACCAGCGCAGGCCGCCGCGGGCGACGTTGCCAAAGCGCAGGTGCACGCCTTCGACCCGTGGCGAGTAGACGAAGATCTCGAACTTGGGCACTGGTTTAGGCAGTTCGGGGATCAGCTTGGGGTTGAACTTGAAGCTGAAGTACGACTTGTTGTGGCCGTTGGCGTCCGGCTGGTAGAAGTTGGTGCGCAGGGTGGCCTTGATCAGGTCCAGGTAGCGACGCAGGATGCGGTCTTCGTTGAGCACCTGCACGTCGTCCAGCGCGGTCAGGATGGCTTGCTCCAGGCGCAGTTGCTTGTCATCCAGGTCTTCCTGGGTGAGTTTGCGCGCCAGGTAGAAGCGGGTCTTGAACAACCGGGTCAGCTCGCGGGCGATGTCGGTGTGGTTGTTCAGGGTACTGGCGATGTAGCCCAGGTCGAAGCCCAGGCGAATCTGCTTCAGGTAACGGGCGTAGGCGCGCAGCAACGCCACGTCGCGCCATGGCAGGCCGGCGGTCAGCACCAGGCGGTTGAAGGCGTCGTTCTCGGCATCGCCGCGGACGATGTGGATGAAGGCATCCTGCAGGGTGTCGTTGAGCTGCTGGATGTCCAGGCTCAGGCCTTCGCTGTAGGTGAAGGCGAAGTCGTGGATCCAGTAGCCGCGGCCACTGGCATGGCGCAGGCGGTACGGGAACTCGCCGAGTACGCGCAGGCCAAGGTTCTCCAGGATCGGCAGCACGTCGGACAGCGCCAGCGGCGTGTCGGCGTGGTACAGCTTGCAGTGCAGGGTGCGTTCCCCGACCTGGGTCAATGGCTGGTAGAAGCTCATCGCCAGCGGCTTGCTTTCCGACAGGTTCAGCACGTGCTGCAGGTCGACCACCGCCGAGTGCGCGGCGAAGCGCTCGCGGTAGCCGGCCGGGAAACCTTTGGGGAAGTCGGCGAGGATGTTGGTGCCCTGGGCTTCGCCGAAGTTCTCGATCACCAGCGCCGAGTAGTCGTCATGCCACGAGCGGCAGGCCTGGATCACTTCGCGTTCCAGCTGCTGCGGGTCGATGTCGATGCGGTTTTTCGGGTCTACCCGCAAAATCAGCTGCACACGGGCCAGCACCGATTCGGAGAAGAAGGTCCAGAACTCGCAGTCGCTGGCCTTCAGGCGCTCCATCAGCACCTGCTGGATCTTCTGCCGCACTTCGGTGGAGTAGATTTCCCGCGGTACATAGGCCAGGCAGTAGCAGAAGCGGCCGTATGGGTCCTTGCGCAGGAACACGCGGATCTTGTTGCGTTCCTGGATCTGCACGATCGACATGACGGTGCTGAACAGCTCGTCGACCGGGGTCTGGAACAGGTCGTCGCGCGGCAGTACTTCCAGTACCTGGGCCAGTTCCTTGCCCAGGTGGGCCTTGGGATCGAAGCCCGAGCGGCGCTCGACTTCGGTGACCTTCTGCCGGATATAAGGGATGGCATGCACGCTTTCGCCGTACACCGACGAGGTGTACAGGCCCATGAAGCGGTGCTCCTTGATCACCTTGCCATTGGCGTCCAGCTGGCGGATCGACACGTAGTCCGGGTAGGCCGGGCGGTGTACGCGGCTTGGCAGCGCGGCCTTGGCGAACGACAGCAGCAGCGGTTCGTTGAGGTAGGCCACGGCGTAGTCTTCGATGCGCAGCTCGTCGCTCGTCAGGCCCACGCGCAGGCGGCGCGGCAGGCCGAGGAACGACTGCTCGTCGTAGACCATCTGGCCGCCATCGGCGTCGCCCTTGACGGTGAATTCTTCATAGCCCAGGAAGGTGAAGTGGTTGTCCAGCAGCCACTCGAGGAAAGCCTTGACCTCGCCCTTTTCGTTCTGCGCCGGGCCAAAGGCGGTCTGCTCCACCTCCGCAACCACTTCACGCAGCTTGGCCTTCATCGGTTCGAAGTCGGCCACCACCACCCGCACCTCGGCCAGCACCTGCTCGATCTCGCGGGCCAGTACCGTCAGCTCGGCGGCGTTGGCGCAACGGTCGATCTCCAGGTACATCAGCGACTCATGGCGTACGCCCTCGCCCTGGGTGCCCTTGGGTAGCAGTTCAAGCAGCTCGCCCTTGGCGCCGCGGCGCACGCTGAGCACGGTGGTCTGCAGGGTGTGGATGCTGTAGCCGCGGCGGTTGAGCTCGGTGCGTACCGAGTCGACCAGGAACGGCAGGTCGTGGTGCAGCACTTCGACCACGCTGTGGGTCGATTGCCAGCCATTACGCTCGTAATCGGGGTTGTACACCCGTACTTGCGGGTATTCGGGGTCGAAACGCTCGATGATGCGCCAGGCTGACAGGGTGCAGCCGGCCAGGTCGGAAAGCCTGCGTTGGGTGAGTTCGTCCAGAGAGATGATGCCGAAGAACTGCTCGGCGAACAGCGCGACTTGTGGTAGGGACTGTTCGCTGATGTGCTGCGCCAGGGCCGCTTGCAGTTGATGCTGGAAGTCGGCTTTGCTGGCTGCGGTGAAGAACGCCATCTGTGGTACTCCGCTTGGGCTTTGTAATAATTGAAGCGTCGCTGCGTGCGCCGTGTACGGATCAACGATAGCCAACCCGTGGCAAGGCGGACGGTAAAACCAGGCGTTGAACGTGCGCAGGCACGCCCAGGGCTCGCCGAAGCTTAACGACTGATCGGTCATCAAGGCTTGCAGCGCTGCGACAATTTCGGTCAAGGGGCGGTAACTTTACGTTTATGCCTGTCGGCAAGACTGTCAGAATTCCCTTCCGTTTCCTTTGAACCGAGCCTTGTCCATGCAAATCAATACTGCCCTGCTGTTCGCCACCCCTTGCGATGACGAGGAAGACAACATGGCGACCCTGTGCTGCCACAGCGACAAGGGTCAGATGTTCCTGCTGACCCGCTACCCGGACGAAGACACCGTCGACCTTACCCTGGATGACGAGCCGTCGACGCTGGATGGCCTGAAAGTGACCCTGAGCGCCAAGCGCCTGCTGATCGAAGTGGCGGCCGGCGACCGGGATGCGCTGAAGGGGGATGAGGTGCTGGAGATCAACCTGACCAGCGAGTTGAGTGACATGGATGAAGTGAAGCAAACCCTGGAGAACATCCTGGCCGGGACCGGCACCTTTGTCTGCGAGCTATGACACGCTTCATCGAAGCGCTGCGCAGGATCTGCAGGAGCAGCCTTGTGCTGCGAAGAGGCCAGTGCAGTCAGCCAATTTCTTGAAATCCTGCACTGACCTCTTCGCAGCACAAGGCTGCTCCTACAGGAGTCTGCGCAAGGCCCGAAATGGGGAATCGGGTCAGGCCAGTGCCGCCTGCATTTCTTGGGCCTGTTGCCGCAACGCCTGGCAAAACGGCTCCACCGCCGCCGACGCCGGCCGGTGGTCCGGCCTGATCAGCATCACCTGATACGGCACCGACACCCGCAACCGCCGGATCGGCAACCCGCCCTGCGCCGCCTCCAGGCCGCTCAGCGGGTTGATGATCGCCACCCCCAGGCCTTGCCTGACCATGGCGCACACCGAGGCAGCACTGGTGGTCTCGATGACCGTGCGGCGGTTCACCCCTGCCGCGCGAAAGTGCTGGTCCAGGCGCTGCCGGTAAGTGTCCAGGCTGGCCAGGTTGATGAAGTCGACCTCGTGGAAATCGCTCAGCTCCAGCTCGGCCCTGGCCTGCAACGGGTGCCCGTCGGGCAGCACGCACACCATGTTGGCGCTGAACAGCAATTCGCCGTAGGCGCCACGCGGTATCTGTTCTACCTCGGTCAGGCCCAGGTCATGCTGCTGGGCAACCAGCGACTCCTCCAGCAACGGCGACTCCTGCGCCAGGATACTCACGCTCACGCCCCGGTGCTGCTGGTGAAAGCGCTGGCAAGCCTTGGGCAGCAAGGTCTGGGAAAACAGCGGCAGGCAGGTAATGGCCAGCCGGCCCTGCTCGAAATTGCGGATGGCCTGGGCAAAGCGGTCGATGCGCTCCAGCCCTACGTAGGCCCGTTCAACCTCCTCGATCAACAGCAGCGCCTGGGCCGTCGCCACCAGGCGGCCACCTTCGCGCTCGAACAGGTTCAGCCCGGTTACCTGCTCCAGCCGCGCCAGTTCGCGGCTGACGGTGGGCTGCGAGGTGAACAGCAGGCGCGCCGCACCGGTGACGCTGCCAGCGGCCATGATGGCGCGGAACACTTCGATATGGCGGACGGACAGTTTCACGGGCAACACCTGGCAAGTCGGTAATGGTCATATCAGATATGAATGGCTGACAGAAAAATAGCTATTTTTCTGAATTCCTGCTTTGGCTCATTCTCGTGGCCTTCCTTTTATGAGTAGCGCCACCATGACTGCACCCTTCACTCTTCTGGCCGAGGCTGTCCGCCAGCACGGCTCGCCGCTGTGGGCCTACGACGCCGGCACCATCGCCGAGCGTGTCGAACAGCTGAAGGTGTTCGAAACCGTGCGCTTCGCCCAGAAGGCCAACCCCAACCTGCATGTGCTGCGCCTGATGCGCGCCCACGGCCTGGTGCTGGACGCAGTGTCGCTGGGCGAAATGGAGCGGGCCTTTGCCGCGGGCGCCAGCGTGGATGGCGACCCTGCCGGCGTGGTGCTGACCTGCGACGCGCTGGACCGACCGACCCTGGAGCGGGTGGTGGCCTCGAAGATCGAAGTCAACGCCGGCTCCATCGACATGCTGCGCCAACTGGGTGAACGCTCGCCCGGCCATCGCGTGTGGATCCGCATCAACCCCGGCTTCGGCCATGGCCACAGCCGCAAGACCAACACCGGCGGCGAGAACAGCAAGCACGGCATCTGGCACGAAGAGCTGGGCGAAGCGCTGGCCTGCGTGAAAACCCATGGCCTGCACCTGGTAGGGGTGCACATGCACATCGGCTCGGGGGTGGATTACCAGCACCTGGAGCAAGTGGCCCGCTCGATGATCGAGCTGATCGGCCGCCTGGGCGTGGACATCGAGGCGTTCTCCATTGGCGGCGGGCTTTCCACCCCGTACCGCAGCAGCGACAAGCCGGTCGACCTGCAACGCTACGCCCGGACCTGGGCCGTGGCCCGCAAGGAAATCGAAGCGATGCTGGGCCACCCCGTGCGCATGGAGATCGAGCCAGGGCGCTTCCTGGTGGCGGAATCGGGCTACCTGGTGGCCGAGGTACGCGCCGTGAAGCAGGTGGGCCGCAATACCTTCGTCATGATCGACGCCGGTTTCAACGACCTGATGCGCCCAGCGATGTACGGGGCCTACCACCGCATGACCCTGCTCGACGCCGACGGCCAGCCGGTTGACCGCCCACGGCAGCCGACCGTGGTGGCCGGGCCGCTGTGCGAGTCGGGTGATGTGTTCACCCAGGATGACCAGGAACTGACCCCGCACGACCTGCCCCAGGCGCAGGTGGGTGACCTGCTGGTGATCCACGACGCCGGGGCCTATGGCGCGTCGATGTCATCGAACTACAACAGCCGGCCGTTGCTGCCGGAGTTCCTGATCGAGGATGGAGCGCTACGGATGATTCGCCGCAGGCAGACGGTGCAGGACTTGCTGGGCCTGGAGGCGGGCATCTAGATACCGTTTTTCAGGCAGATTGCCCAGCGCGTTGGGCTGCGCTGCCGCGTAGAGAACTGAATTCGCAAGCGGTACGCGTACCCTGTGGGAGCGGCTTTAGCCGCGAAGAATCCAACGCGGTACATGGCACCGGCTATGCCGGTGTTCGCGGCTAAAGCCTCCCACAGGTACGGCGCCGGGCTCGAGGGCAGTGCCTACTTGTGGGGGTTTACCCGCGAAAGGGCCGGCCCGGGCAACACATCAGCTGGTGACCTGCCCCACCATCCATTGCCCTGCCCCACACAATCCGGGTACCCTTTTTCTTCCTCCCGGCCTCCCCGGCCATACACCGCCCAGGCATGACTCCATGATCATTCGCCAAAGTATCGCTGCAGACCACCCGCAACTGCTCGATATCTGGCTGCGCGCCGTGCGCGCCACGCACCACTTTCTGCAAGCGTCCGATATCGACGCACTGCTGCCGCAATTGCGCGACGTCTACTTCCAGGCCGTCGAGCTCTGGGTCGCGGTTGACACCGAAGACCGCCCGCTGGGCTTCATCGGTTTCAATGGCAACCACGTGGAAATGCTCTTCGTCGCCCCCGAGCGCCACGGCCAGGGCATAGGCCGCGCGCTGCTTGATTTCGGCCGCCAGAAGCGCAGCGCGATGAGCGTCGATGTCAACGAGCAGAACCCGCAGGCAGTGGGGTTCTACCGGCATTACGGCTTCATCCAGACCGGCCGCTCACCGCTGGATGGCGAAGGCCGGCCGTTCCCCTTGCTGCATATGAGCTTGCCTGCTCAGGCTTGATTTTCGGGACGACTTTGCGCCCCTGCTGCTGATACAAATTCGCGAGACAGACCAAAGGTATGAACCCGACGCGTTATACCACCGTGGCAAAGGACTTGATGGAAGGCATCGCCAGCGGCCGCTACCCGGTGGGCAGCCTGCTGCCGACCGAGTTCGAGCTGTGCGACCTGTACGATGTGAGCCGACACACGGTGCGCGCGGCGATCAACCAGTTGCTCAACCAAGGGCTGGTATCGCGGCGCAAGCGCGTAGGCACCCGGGTGGAGGCCAGCAGCCCGCGCGGTGGCTACTCGCAGTCACTGGCCAGCGTGGCGGACCTGGCGCACCTGGCGGAAACGCAGCAACGGGAAATCCAGGACGTGCGCCACTTCGTCGCCGACCTGAGCGAGGCGGCGCGGCTGGGGCTGGTACCGGGCGAGCACTACTTCTGCGTGTCGAGCATCCGTGTCGACCGCGTGCACAACGCGGCGCCGCTGTGCTGGACCGATGTGTACGCGCAGCGCGACCATGCCGAGGTCATCGAGATGGCCCGCGAGCACCCCGACCAGCTGATTGCGGGGCTGATCGAGCAGCACTATGGCCGCGCGATCGCGGTGGTCGACCAGCAGGTGCGGGCAGTGTTGCTGAGCGCGGAAATGGCCCGGGTGCTGAAGGCCGAGGCAGGCTCACCGGGGCTGAAGATCATTCGCCATTACCGCGAGGAAAACGGCGACCTGATGGCGGTGTCCGAGACGGTGCACCCGGATGACCGCTTTACCCTGGTTAGCCAGATGCGCCGCGACCGGTCGCCTGGCTGATCAAACCAGCGCCATGCTCGATATCCCAAAACTTGCGCGATCCCTGTAGGAGCGGCCTTGTGTCGCGAAAGGGCTGCGCAGCAGCCCCGGCAATTTATGCACCTGCGCGGAAATCCTGGGGCTGCTGCGCAGCCCTTTCGCGACACAAGGCCGCTCCTACAGGGATCGCGCATGCCTGTAAGCAGTGGCCAGGTTTACCTCACATGTCCAGCACCCGCTCAGCCTCCACCAACTGCTGCCCCCGCACCGTGGTCACCCGATGGTCTCGCGCCAGCAAGGCATAGATCGTCGGCAGCACAAACAGGGTAAACAAGGTCCCCACCAGCATCCCGCACACGATCACTACCCCCAGGCCAAAGCGGCTGTTGGCCCCGGCACCGCTGGCGAACAGCAGTGGCAGCACGCCGAAGGTCATCGCCGCCGTGGTCATCAGCACCGGCCGCAGGCGTATCTGCGCGGCGCGGACGATGGCGGCGGCACGGTCGAGGTTGTCACGCACCTGGATCTCGTTGGCGAACTCCACCATCAGGATGCCGTGCTTGCTGATCAGGCCGATCAGGGTCACCAGGCCGATCTGCGTGTAGATGTTCAGCGTGGCCCAGCCCAGCGCCAGCGGCAGCAGCGCACCGCAGATCGACAGCGGCACGGTCACCAGGATGATCAGCGGGTCCACCAGGCTTTCGTACTGCGCGGCCAGCACCAGGTAGATCACCACCAGGGCGGCGAGAAACGCCCACATCAGGGCAAAGCCCTCCTGCACGTACTGGCGCGACTCCGATTGCCAGTCATGGCTGAAGCCAGGTGGCAGTTCGGCGGCAAGCTGTTCGAGAAATGCCACGGCATTACCCATCGACACACCGGGCGCCGGGATCGCCTGCAGGGTACTGGCGTTCTGCTGGTCGAACTGCAGCAAGCGGTTGGGCGCCACTTCGATGTCCAGGTGCACCACCGTGGCCAGCGGCACCAGGGTGCCGTTTTCGGCGCGCACGTACTGGCGGTTCAGCGCTGCCGGCGTCAGGCGCTGGTCCTGGATGCTTTGCGGGATCACGTCGTAGGAGCGCCCGAACAGGGCGAAGCGGTTGAGGTACTGTTCACCCACCAGCACACCCAGCGACTCGCCGATGGCCTGCATGCTGATGCCCAGGCTGGCCGCCTTGGCGCGGTCGATGCGCACCTTGACCACCGGGTTGTTGTAGTCGAGGTCGCTGTCCACCACGCTGAACAGGCCGCTGTCGCGGGCGCGCTGCTTGATCATTTCCATGGTCTGGTACAGCTCGGGGTAGTCCTGTGCGCTGCGCAACACCATCTGCACCGGCAAGCCACCGCTGGAACCCGGCAGCGAGGCCACCTGGAAGACGAAGATGCTGCTGCCCTCGATGTCCGCCACGGCCTGCTGCAACTGCGCCTGCACCTGCGCGGCGGAACGCTCGCGGGCCTGCCAGGCGCTGAGGTTGATGCCGCCGAAACTGGCGGCCGGGCCGTCGGTACCGTTGATGATCCAGGTGTCGGTGGTTTCGGCGAGGGACTTCATCACCTGGTCCAGCTTCAGGGCAAAGCGCTCCACATAATCCAGGCTGGCATGCTGCGGCGACTTGATGGCCGTCAGTACCGCCGCCTGGTCCTCGGGCGTGGCCAGTTCGCGCTGCGGCAGCAGGTACAGCCAAGGCAGGCTCAGGCACACCACAAGCGCCACACCACCACTGATCCAGCGATGCGACAGGGTGTAGGCGAGTACTCGCCCATAGGCCCCGGTCAGCATGCCGAACAGGCGGTCGGCCATGTTGGCCATGGCGCCATGCTGCTGGCCGGGTTGCAACAACAGCGAACTCATCACCGGCGACAGGGTGAGCGCGACGATGCCCGACACGATCACCGCCCCCGCCAGGGTCAGGGCAAACTCACGGAACAGCGTGCCGGTCAGCCCGCCCATCAAGCCGATCGGCGCGTATACGGCGGCCAGGGTCAGGGTCATGGCGATCACCGGCCCGGCGATTTCCCGCGCCCCGGCCAGCGCCGCGGCAATCGGCGACTTGCCCTCTTCGATATGACGGTGCACGTTCTCCACCACCACGATGGCATCGTCCACCACCAGGCCGATGGCCAGCACCATCGCCAGCAAGGTCAGCAGGTTCAGGCTGAAGCCGAACAGCAGCATCAGGCCCGCCGCACCGAGCATCGACAGCGGGATGGCCACCACCGCGATCACCACGCTGCGTAGTGAGCCCAGGCACAGCCAGATGACCAGCACCACGATCACCATGGCCTCCACCAGCGTGCGCAGCACCTCGTCGATCGAGGCGTCGATGAAGCGTGCGGTCTCGTAGGCCAGCGCCACCTCCACCCCGGGTGGCAGGGTCTGGCAGATCTGCGGCAGCAGCTGGCGAATACCCTCGACGATCACCAGCGGGTTGCCGGTCGGGGTGGGGAACAGCCCCAGGTGCACGGCGGGCTTGCCGTCCATGGTGGCGCTGGTCTGGGTGGCCGCCGCGCTCAGCTCGACGGTGCCGACATCGCGCAAGCGCACCAGGTCGGTGCCATCGTTGCGGATGATCAGCTCGCGGAAGTCCTCGACCCGGGTCAGGTCGGTGTCCACCTGGATATCGGCCAGCACGTACTGCCCACGCACCTGCCCCGGCGTCGCCTGGTAGTTGTTGGCACGCACCGCCTGTGCCACGTCGGCAGCCGTCACCCCGCGCCCGGCCATCTGTTCGCTGTCCAGCCAAAGGCGCATGGCCAGGCGCTGCCCGCCGAACGACTGCACCTTGGCCACACCGTCGATGCCGGAGAACTGCGGTTCCACCACCCGCGACAGGTAATCGCTCAGTTCGGGTATCGACAAGGTTTCGCTGGCAAAGCCCACGTAGGCCACCGCCGTGGAGTCACCTGCCGACAGCTCCACCACCGGGTCGTAGGCCTTTTCCGGCAGGCGATAGCGCACCTGGTTGACCTTGGCCATGGTCTCGGCAAGCGCCTGGGTCGAATCGCGGTTGAGCACCATGCGCAAGGTGATCAGGCTGCGCCCCTGCTGCGACGACGAGGACAGGTAGTCGATGCCTTCGACCGACGACACCGCCTGGGTGATCGGCTGGGTCACGAAGCCTTGCATCAGCTCGGCAGAGGCGCCCGGGTACTCGGTGCTGATGGTGATGGTGGAAGTTTCCAGCAGCGGGTACTGGCGGATCGGCAGCTTGCCCATGGCAAACAACCCCAACAGGATGATCAGGCTGCTGACCACCAGCGCCAGCACCGGGCGGCGGACAAAGAGGTCGGTGAACTTCACGATTGCCGCCCTCCCTGGCTGGCCTGCAGGCTGTCCTGAGCCACTGGCTCGACCGGCATGCCGTCGCTCAGTTTCAACTGGCCGGAAACCACCACCTGGTCACCGGGTGCCAGGCCTGAGGTGATCTCCACCCGCCTCTGCCAGCGCTCACCGGTAGTCACCCGCACCCGGCTGACCCGGGTGCCCTGTTCAGGGTCCCGGGTAGCGACGAACACCGTCTGCCCGTAGGCGGTGTAGGTGATCGCGGTTTCCGGCACGGCCAGCACGCTTGACGGCTGCGCGGCATCCAGGCGCACGCCGGCGTACATACCCGGCTGCAACTGCCCGCCCGGGTTCGGCAAGGCCGCCTGCACCTGCACCAGGCGCGCCTTGCTCACCACCGGGTCCACCGCGACCACCCGGGCCTGGAAGTCCTGCCCGCGCACCGCATCCACCGTCAGCGCCAGCAGTTGCCCCACGTGCACTTCGGGGGCGGCTTGTTCGCCCAGGGAAAAATTGACGTACAGCTGGCTGATGTCGGCCAGGCTGGCGATGGTCTCACCGGCACTCAGGTACTGGCCCTGATGCACCCGGCGAATGCCGAGCTTGCCGGCAAACGGCGCGCGAATTGCCTTCTGCGCGATCAGCGCCTCGACATGCTGCAGCTCACCGCTGGCCACGTCCACGGCGGTGGCCGCATTGTCGAGCAGTTCCTGTGACACGGCGTTCACCGCGCGCAGCTTGCGGCTGCGCTGCAGCACCACTTCGGCATTGCGCAGCCTGGCGCGCAACTGCACGCGCTGGGCCTGCTCCGGGGCATCGTTCAGCTGTACCAGCAACTGCCCTGCACTCACCAATTGCCCCGACTCGAAAGCGATGCGGGTGATGCGCCCCGCAGTCTCGGCCGCCACCTGTACCTGGTTGACCGCCTCCAGCTCCCCCGAAGCAAAGTTCTGCCGTGCCAGTTGCACTTGCTCGGCCGTGGCCAGCGCCACCTTGGTCGCCGGCCATGCCGCCGCAGCCGGCGGCGCCGAGCCACTGCCGACCAATGCATAGGCAGCGGCCAGCACACCTGCAACAGCGCCAGCCCAGGCCAGTAACGTCCTTTTGTTCATGCAGTGCTCCGATCATCAGGGAAAGCGGTTGCGGGGAAGATCGGGCAGGACTATAAGAGCTCGAGTTAACTTGAGGTCAACAGGCATGGCAGCGGACAACACACGGATGCTAACGGTAGGGGAAGTGGCCAAACGCAGCGGCGTGGCGGTTTCTGCGCTGCACTTCTACGAGACCAAGGGGCTGATCGCCAGCGTCCGTACGGCGGGTAACCAGCGCCGCTATCCTTCACTGGTTCTGCGCACGCTGGCTATCATCAAGGTGGCGCAGCGCACGGGTATTCCGCTTGACGAGATCAAGCAGGCCTTCAGCCGCTATGCGCCCAACAGCAAGCTCACGGCAGCGCAATGGGGCGAGATGTCGACCGCCTGGCGCGAAGACCTGAACGCCCGCATCCGCACCCTGGAAGCGTTGCGCGACAGCCTGGACAACTGCATTGGTTGCGGCTGCCTGTCGCTGGAAGATTGCCCACTGCGCAACCCCGAGGATGTGCTGGGCAAGGAAGGTACCGGGCCGCGGATTCTGGAGAAGAAGGCCCGATAGCCCGTCACCGGGTTTATCCACGCATCGCGTACCCTGTAGGAGCGGCCTTGTGTCGCGAAAGGGCTGCAGAGCAGCCCCAGCAATTTATGCATTTCGGCTGAGGTCCTGGGGCTGCTCCGCAGCCCGTTCGCGACACAAGGCCGCTCCTACAAGGGACCGCCTGCCCCATAAAGTTCAGTCGCCTTTGCCCAACACATACCGGTCGAAATGCTCGATGTGCTCGTCCAGGTTGTCCTCGAGCATCATCCGGTATTGCTCGCAGAAATACTTCAACAGCTCCTCCCGCGCGGCAGCCAGTTCCGCACTGGTCTTGAAACTGCGGGCGCTCATCCAGGCATTGAAGCGCGAGGCGCCGAAGGTCAGTGAGGCGCTGACCTTGCCCAGGTCTTCGATTTTCTCGATCTGCTGGTTCGCCAGTTCGATATGCGCATCCGCGCGGTCATAAAAAGCCTGATCGGTAGCTTGTGTCATTGCGGTTTACCTTGCTGCAGCATTCAAGTTGAGTACCCGCGAAAAATTGTACCCCGTACGCGTGAACCTGTATTGAGCCGCACAGTCTTAGCCGAGCCCTTAATTCGGCCTTGCCGCCGCCATTCACCAGAGCCATTCACCCCATGCGCCACGCAGTCCGTCGCTCCCCCTTTGTCTCGCTCTGCCTCATTCCTTTTTTCCACCTGTTCGCCAACCCCGCCCATGCCAGCGGGGAAAGGCAACTGGTGGCAGCCATCAACGACTATCGCACCCAGCCACAGCGCTGCGAGCGGCGCATTATCCGGGGCTCGACGCCGCTGGTGCTGAAGCCGAAACTGGCGTTGCCGGTCGGCTACGGCGGGGCATTGCGGGAAGGATTGAAGGCTGCGGGTTATCAGGCCGTGAAGGTGCGGGCCATCCGCCTGGTCGGCGCGCAAGATGCCGAGGAGGCCTTCGACATGCTGCGCAGCGACTACTGCACGGCGCTGCTCGATAGCCAATATGCCGATATCGGTGTGAGTCGCTCACGCAACGAGTGGCGGGTGCTGCTGGCTCGGCCCCTGCTCGATGCCCAGCTTGGCGATGGGCGATCGGCAAGCAGAGCGTTGCTGGCACAGGTGAACGCTGCACGGGCGAAACCACGCCTGTGTGGTCGCAAGCGCTTTGCCGCTGCACGCCCGCTGGCCTGGAACACCGCCCTGGGAACGGCGGCGCAGCGCCACAGCCGGGCGATGGCCAACGACAATTTCTTTGCGCACCGCGACCTCGACGGTGATCTACCTGCGGATCGGGCATGGGATGCCGGCTACCGTGGGCGGCAGATCGGCGAGAACATTGCCGCCGGCCAAGGGTCACCGAGCAAGGCGATGGCAGGCTGGCTGGCCAGCCCCGGGCATTGCGCCAACCTGATGAACCCGATGTTTACCCAGGTGGGTGCGGCCTTTGCCGAGAACTCGCGTAGCGATAACGGCGTGTACTGGACGATGCTGTTCGGCGCGCCCTGACTGACTCAGGCTGCAGACCCCGAACGAGCCGCCGTTCAGACTTGCAGGCCACCCCGCGGCCAGCCGCAGACGCCGGGGCTGGCCTGATGGATGCCCTACAGCACTTCGAACAGCCCTGCCGCGCCCATCCCGCCGCCAACACACATGGTCACCACCACGTACTTCACCCCGCGCCGCCTGCCCTCCAGAAGCGCATGCCCGACCATCCGTGCACCGCTCATGCCGTAGGGGTGGCCGATGGCAATGGCACCGCCATTGACGTTCAGCTTCGCAGGGTCTATCTGCAAACGCTGGGCACAATACAGTACCTGGCAGGCGAACGCTTCGTTCAGCTCCCACAGACCGATGTCGTCCACGTTCAGGCCATGCTGGTGCAGCAACCTGGGCACCGCCAGCACCGGGCCGATACCCATTTCCTCAGGAGCCAGACCGGCCACGGCGATACCGCGATACAGCCCCAGCGGCGCCTTGCCCGACCTTGCGGCCAGTGCGCCTTCCATCAGCACGCAGGCACTGGCGCCATCAGACAGCTGGCTGGCATTGCCGGCCGTCACGCAGCCGCCTTCGACAACTGGCTTCAGCCCTTGCAGGTCTGCCAGGGTGGTCGCCGGCCGGTTACCTTCGTCCTGGCTGAGGCAGACTTCCTCATGGCTCACTGCACCGGACAGCTTGTCGACCACCTTCCTGCGTGCCGAGACGGGCACGATTTCATCGGCAAACAACCCCGCCGCCTGCGCCGCTGCAGTGCGTTGCTGCGACTGCAAGGCGTAGGCGTCCTGCGCTTCCCGGCTGATGCCATAGCGGCGGGCGACAAACTCGGCGGTTTGCAGCATCGGCATGTAGGCGTGTTCGCTCACTCGCAGAACGGCAGGGTCATAGGCCTCGCTGGCCAGCTGGTTGTGCACCTGCTGGACCAGGCTGATCTGCTCCTGGCCGGCGCCGATGGTCACCTGCATACCATCGACAATGATCTGCTTGGCCGCTGTAGCGATGGCCATCAGGCCCGACGCACACTGGCGGTCGAGGGTCTGCCCGCTGACCGATTGCGGCAAGCCGGCAGCCAGCGCCGACAGTCGGCCAGGGTTGATCGCGGCGGTACCACTCTGCATGGCGGTACCCAGCACCAGATCCTCCACCTGCGCCGGCTCGATACCAGCCCGCTCGACGGCTGCCCGAATGGCGACGGCAGTCATGCTGGGGGTTTTCAGGTCGTTGAAGGCGCCACGCATGGCTTTGCCGATGGGTGTGCGGGCAGTGGCTACGATCACGGCGTCTTTCATGGTCGAAATTCCTCGGGGAGTAAAGGCTGCAGTTCGCTCAACACCTGCCGCAAGCGGGCAGGCACCGGGACCGGGCGTCGGCCCTGCCGGTCGACGAATACATGGACGAAGCGTCCGGTGGCGCAAGCCAGGGATTGGCCCTGGATGAATACGGCCAACTGGTACTGCACCGAGGTGTTGCCCAGCCGGCTTACCGCCAAGCCCACCTCGATGCCCTGCGGAAACGCTACAGGCGACTGGTAGTCGCAGGCCGAACTGACCACCAGCGCAATCACCGCGCCATGGTGGATATCCAGTCCGCCCTGCTCGATCAGCAGGCGGTTCACGGCGCTGTCGAAAAAGCCGTAATAGACCACGTTGTTCACGTGCCCGTAGGCGTCATTGTCATGCCAGCGGGTGGCGATTGGCGTGTAGTGCCGGTAGTAGTCACGTTGCCGATGCACACTCATCAGTAGGCAGCCTCGTAGATGGCCAGTGCATCGGCCTGGGTGACTTCACGCGGGTTGTTGACCAGCAGGCGCTGCTGTTGCATGGCATCTTCTGCCAGTTGCGGCAGGCGATGGCGCGGAACATCGGCATCACGCAGCCGCCCAGGCAAACCGCAGCGGGCGCCCAGCGCGGCCAGTTCCTCGACGAACTGATCAGCCTGCCGGTACAGGTCGCCAGGCTGCAACCGTGCGCCCAACAGGGGCACCGCCAGCTGGGCATAGTCCGTCACCGTCACGGGCAGGTTGAAACGCAGCACATGCGGCAACACCAATGCATTGGACAGGCCATGGGGAATGTGGAAGTGCCCACCCAACGGATAAGCCAGCGCGTGCACCGCCGCCACCGGGGCATTGGCAAACGCCTGGCCGGCCAGGCAGGCGCCCAGCAGCATGGCCTGACGCGCATCCAGATTGCCGCCATTGTGCACGGCCTGATCCAGGTTTTCCGCCAGCAGCCGCAGCGCCTCGCGCGCCAGCAGGCTGGACAGCGGGTTGCGCTTGAGGCGGCTGGTATAGGCTTCGATGGCATGCACCATGGCATCGATACCGGTTGCGGCGGTTACTGCCGGGGGCAGGCCGAGCGTGCAGACGGCATCGAGTACCGCCAGGTCCGGCAGCAGCAGCGGCGAGACGATGCCCATCTTGCTGGTGGCGCCGGTGGTGACGATGGCGATCGGCGTCACCTCCGAACCGGTGCCGGCCGTGGTCGGCACCTGGATCAACGGCAGGCGTCGGCCCTTGGCCTTGTCCATGCCATAGAGTTCGGCAAGCGGCTGGTTGCAGTCGCGGTGGGCCAGCAGCGCGACCAGCTTGGCAACATCCATCGAACTGCCGCCGCCAAAGCCCACCACCAGGTCGGCACCGATATGCCGGGCCCGCTGGGTGGCTGCCAGTACACAAGCTTCGCTGGGGTCGGCGGTAACCTCGCTGAAGATCGCCACGCCGACCTTGGCCGTCGTGAATCCCGGTAGCAGATCATCGAGCATGCCCAGGCGGGCGATACCGGGGTCACTGACGATCAGCACGCGCCGTGCGCCGCGCTCGCGGCACAGAGTGGCAAGGCGCTGCACCGCGCCCGCTTCGCAGAGGATCTGCCCGGTAGTGGCAAAGCTGAAAGGCTGCATCTGGCTCTCCTTGTCGTCGTTGGCCCTGCGTCAGAAGGCGAAGTCACTCGCTGGCAGTGCCATGAGGCAATCTGCACCGCCCAGCAGGGCTTCGCGGTGCGCGGTGGCGCGGGGCAGGACGCGTCGCCAGTAGAACTGCGCCGCGTGCAGCTTGGCCCGGTAGAAATCCGTTTCGGCACTGCCGCCAGCCAGCGCCGTCTCGGCGCGCACGGCTGCCTGCAGCCAAAACGCTGCGAGCAGCACATAGGCCGAGTAGGCCAGGAAGTCCACCGAGACCGCGCCCATTTCCTGAGGGTCACGCTGGCAAGCCTCGACTACATGGCCTGCCAGCGCACGCCATTCCTCCAGGCGCTGCCCGACCGCTGTCGCCATGGCATGCAGACCACCACCGACACCAGCCGCCTCGACATGCAGGGCCAGTTCATCGACCAGCAAGTTCAGCTCGGCCCCGCCGTCGCCCAGCAGCTTGCGGCGCACCAGGTCGAGAGCCTGGATGCCGTTGGTGCCTTCATAGAGCTGGGTGATGCGGCTGTCGCGCATCAACTGCTCCATGCCCCACTCGCGGATATAACCGTGTCCGCCATATAGCTGCACGCCAAGGCTGGCGACCTCCTGCCCGACATCGGTGAAAAACGCCTTGACGATCGGGATCAGCAGTGCAGCCCGCCGGGTTGCGCCCATGCGTGCCTGATCGCTAGCCGCTGCGTGCTCCAGGTCGAGCTGCCGGGCGGTATAGATGGCCAGCATTCGGCAGCCCTCGGTGAGGGTTTTCTGGGTCAGCAGCATGCGTCGCACATCCGGGTGGACGATGATCGGATCGGCCGGCCTGTCCGCCGCCGCCGGGCCGGTCAGCGCGCGCGATTGCAAGCGCTCGCGTGCATAGGCCAGCCCCCCCTGGAAGGCCGCTTCGGCAATGCCCAGCCCTTGCAGGCCGACTTGGAAACGGGCGTCGTTCATCATGGTAAACATGCACGCCAGGCCTTGGTTGGCCTCGCCTACCAGCCATCCCTGGGCACCGTCGAAATTCATCACGCAAGTCGAGGCGCCCTTGATGCCCATCTTGTGCTCCAGCGCGCCACAGCCCAACGCGTTGCGTTCGCCGCCCGGCAGCAGCTTGGGCACCAGGAACAGGCTGATGCCCCGCACCCCGGCCGGCGCATCGGGCAGGCGTGCAAGTACCAGATGAACGATATTGTCGGTCAGGTCCTGTTCGCCGCCACTGATGAAGATCTTGCTGCCTGTGATGCGATAGGAACCGTCGACCTGCGGCTGGGCACGGGTGCGCAGCAAGGCCAGGTCGGTGCCGGCCTGCGGCTCGGTGAGGCACATGGTGCCGGCCCACTCGCCACTGACCATGCGCGCCAGATAGGACTGCTGCAGCGCCGGGCTGCCATGACGATGCAAAGCCAGCACGGCACCTTCGGTGAGGCCGGAGTAGATGCGGAACGACAACGACGCGGCCATCAGCATTTCGTGGAAACTGGCCGAGGCCATTTGCGGCAGGCCCTGCCCGCCGTAAGCCTGCGGCCCGGTCATGCTGGCCCAGCCATGGGCCACGTATTGCCGGTAGGCGTCGCGGAAACCATCGGGCGTGATGACCTCCCCATCAGCCAGCTGGCAGCCCTGCTCGTCACTGTTGCGGTTGAGCGGAGCGACTACCTCGCCGGTAAAGCGCGCGGCCTCTTCCAGTATGCCGTCGAGTGTGTCGCGGTCCAGTTCGATACCCAGCTGCTGACAATGGGCGGCAACGTCGAACAGCTCGTGCAGCACGAAGCGCATGTCGCGCAAGGGAGCCTGGTAGTTCATGCCTGAACCTCCGCCTGCTGCTCGAAACGCTTGCCGTTGGCCACCAGCGTGCAGAGCAGAGCGGCCGGGCGCCAGTGCTCGCCCAGTACGCTTTGCAGGTATTCCAGCCGAGCCAGGACGAATGCTGCACCCTGGTCATCGGCCCAGCGCATCGGGCCACCTGTGGCCGCAGGGAAGCCATAGCCGTGGAGCCACACCCGGTCGATGTCGGCGCTGCTGGCAGCGATGCCTTCCTGCAGAATCTTCGCGCCCTCGTTGACCAGCGCCAGTAGGCAGCGCTCGACGATTTCCTCGGCGCTGATGCCCCGGCGTCGGTAACCCAGGTCGTTGGAAATCTTGAGCACCAGGGCGTCGACCTCGGGGTCATGCTCGGCCTGGCGGCTGCCAGGTGCATAACGGTAATAGCCCTTCCCTGTCTTCTGACCCAGCCGGCCCAGATCACACAGCGCATTATCCACTTGCACCAGTGGATCGTGCATGCCCTGCCTGGCCAGCTGGCGGGCACGCCATTCCAGGTCGATACCGACCACGTCGTACATGCGGAACGGGCCCATGGCAAAACCGAACTGTTGCAGCACCGCATCCACCTGGTGCGGCAGCGCGCCTTCGAGCAGCAACTTGCGCGCTTCGGCCACATAACTGCGCAGCATGCGGTTGCCGATGAAACCGGGGCAGTTGCCGGCCACTACCGCCACCTTGCCCAGGCGCTCGCCCAGCGCCAGGGCGGTATGGAGCACCGCCTGGTCGGTGTGCGCGCCGCGCACTATCTCGAGCAGCTTCATGACATGCGCGGGGCTGAAGAAATGCAGGCCCAGTACGTGCGACGGTCGCCGGGTCACCGCCGCGATCGCGTCGATGTCCAGCGCCGAGGTATTGCTGGCCAGGATCGCCTCCGGTTTGAGGTGCTGGTCCAGGGCCCGGAAGATTTCCTGTTTCAGTTCAAGGCTTTCATACACTGCCTCGATCACCAGATCGGCCTGGGCCAGCGCGGCGTAGCCATCCACCGCCTGCACTCGCGCCAGGCAGGCTTCGGCCTCGGCCTGGGTGACACGCTGCTTCTCCACCTGCTGGGTCAAGGCCTGGCTGACCATGCTCAGGCCAGCGTCCAGGGCTGATGCGTTGCTGTCGAGCCACAGCACCGACAGCCCGGCACTGGCGAGGCTGATGACAATGCCGCGGCCCATGGTACCTGCGCCTATCACGGCCACCTGGTTGATCGGAAAGGGGGTATTCACGCGCAACGCTCCTGCTTGTTGTAGGTATGAGGACAGGCATCACCCTAAGCAGGCCGCAGGTATTTTTGAAATTTCAATTTCGTATGCCATATATTCTGCCCATGAATATTTCCAACTTCGATCTGAACCTGCTGCGGGTCTTCGACATGTTGCTGCGCGAGCAGAACGTCTCACGGGCGGCTGAACGCCTGGCCCTGACCCAGCCCACTGTCAGCAACGCCCTGGCGCGGTTGCGCGACCAGCTGGGCGACCCGCTGCTGGTTCGTGTGGGCCGGCGCATGCGCCCTACGCCACGGGCGTTGGCGCTGGAAGGGCCGATTCGAGCGGCGCTGCAACAAATCGAGCAGACCCTGGCCACTGGCGATGCCTTCGAGCCACAGCGCAGCCACCGTCAGTTGCGCATCGCCCTCACCGACTTCGTCGAACAGTTGTGCATGCCACCGCTGCTGGCACGCCTGCAGGTACTGGCCCCGCACTTGCGCATCGATGTGGTGCACCTGGCTCCCAACCTGCCGGCCGAAGCGCTGGACCGCGGCGACCTCGACCTGGTACTGGGGCGCTTCGATGAGGTGCCGGCACGTTTCAGCCGCCGCCCCTGGAGGCGTGAAACCCTGCAAGTCGCGCTGCGCCAGAAGCATCCGCAACTGGCGCCGGACCAGGCACTGGATCTTCAGGCGTTTCTTGGTTTGCGGCACATCTGGGTACACGGTGGCCAGACCCGCGGCATGGTCGACCAATGGCTGGCCGAACAAGGCCTGACCCGGAAAATTGCCTACACCACCCCCAACTACCTTCAAGCAGCGCATCTGGCCGCCGCCACCGAGATGTGCGTGGTGCTGCCGCGGCAACTTGCGCAGCAGTTCGCCAAGTTGCTGCCCTTGGCGGTGCATGAACTGCCCTTCGCCCTGGAGCCGTTCGAGCTGGAACTGGTGCACCTGACCCATCGTCGGCACGACCCCGCCCTGGCCTGGCTGGTGGAGCAGATCATGGAGCTTCCGCCTGCCTGAGGCCATCAGCAAATGCGATGGCAACCATGCCGCTCTGGTATTGGCTGGTGCCCGAACCCGTCCCCTACAGTGGTCCGCCACCATAACAACAAGGACACACCATGCGCTTCCCACTGTCGATGCTGACGCTCGCCCTGCTGGCGCCCCTCCCGAGCCTGGCCACTACGGCGGCAAAGGATGCCACCCCGGCCACCCAGGCCAGCAACCAGCAATGGTTGCAACGCCTGCCTTTCGATGACCACGGGGATTTCGAAGCGGCCCGGCGCGGGCTGCTTGAACGCTTCGACGGGCCGGTCGCGACCGCCGATGGCAAGACTGTGTGGGACCTGGGTCAGTATCGTTTTCTCGACCCGACGCAGGCCCCGGCCACGGTAAACCCGAGCCTGTGGCGCATCGCCCAGCTGAACACCATCGCCGGCCTGTTCAAGGTCACCGAAGGCATCTACCAGATCCGCGGCCTGGACTTGGCCAACATGACCATCGTTGAAGGCCAGGACGGGCTGATCGTGCTCGATCCGCTGCTGGCCGTCGAAACCGCAAAGGCCGGCCTTGAACTGTATTTTCGGCACCGCCCGCGCAAGCCGGTGACCACGCTGATCTACACCCACCCGCACATCGACCATTTCGGCGGCGCGCGCGGGGTGATCGACGAGGCGGACGTAAAGGCCGGCAAGGTCCAGGTCATTGCACCCGAAGGCTTCTTCGAGCATGCCATCGGCGAAAACGTGCTGGCCGGCCCGGCCATGAAACGCCGCGCCCAGTACATGTACGGTGCCCCGCTGCCCCGCGGGCCACGCGGCCAAGTGGATGCCGGCCTGGGCAAAGGGGTGCCGGCCAACGCCACCGTCAGCCTGATAGCGCCGACGCTGGAAATCAGCCAGCCGCTGCAACGCATGACCCTCAGCGGCGTGGAGGTAGAGTTCCAGTTGACCCCTGGCACCGAAGCGCCAGCGGAGATGAACATCTACTTCCCTGGGCTCAAGGCTCTGTGCATGGCCGAGAATGCCACCCACGTGCAGCACAATGTTCTGACCCTGCGCGGTGCGCTGGTACGCGACCCGAAAGTCTGGGCGCACTACCTGGACCAATCGCTGTTGCGTTACGGCGACCAGGCCGAGGTAGTGTTCGCCCAGCATCACTGGCCGACCTGGGGCGGGCCGGCAATCCGCGAGTACCTGGCCGACCAGCGCGACATGTATGTCTTCATCGATAGCCAGACCTTGCGCCTGATCAACCAGGGCCAGACACCAATGGAAATCGCCCAGAGCCTGGCCAGCCTTCCGCCGCGCCTGGCAAGCAAGTGGTACAGCCGCGACTACTATGGCTCGCTAAGCCATAACGTACGTGCGGTCTACCAACGCTACATGGGCTTTTACGATGGCAACCCGGCCAACCTCGACCCACTGCCGCCGCAAGCTGCCGGCAAGCGCTACGTGGCGGCAATGGGTGGCGCCGATCAGGTGCTGGCCCAGGCACGCCAAGCCTTTGCCGAAGGTGACTACCGCTGGGTCGCGCAGCTGGTGAACCATCTGGTGTTCGCCGAACCGGGCAATACCGCAGCGCGCGAACTGCAGGCCGATGCGCTGGAACAGCTGGGTTACCAGAGCGAGAACGCTACCTGGCGCAACGCCTACCTCAGCGGCGCCCAGGAGCTGCGCGGTGGAATAGCCGCCGCCACCGGCAGTGGCGGCAATGCCGACGACATGGTGCGGGCACTGACCCCAAGCCTGTTCTTCGATTACCTTGGGGTACGGGTGGATGCCTTCAAGGCGGCGGAGAGCGACCTGAGCATCAACTGGCGCTTCACCGACCTGGGTGAAGACTACGCCCTGACCCTGCGCAACGGCGTGCTCACCCATCGCGACCTGACTCGTCACGCCCAGGCCGATGTGCAGGTGAGCATGAGCAAACAGACATTGGACCGTATTGCCCTGAAGCAGACCGGGTTCCTCAAGGAGGCCACGCTGGGCGAGATCTCCATCGAAGGTGAACGGGTGAAATTCCTGCGTTTCATGGGCGGCCTAGAGAACGCCGATTCCCGTTTCAACATCGTGACCCCCTGAGCGCCGGCATCTTCGCCGGCAAGCCCGCTCTCACAGGTACCGCAATGGCGTCTGGATTCACATCGTATCTGTGGGAGGGGTTTCAGCCCCCGTTCGCCAACCGGTACAACCCTGCCAGCGCCATCAGGCACACCGCGCTACCCAGTGCCATTACCGGCAGAATCGCAGGCTGACCGCGCTCGGCCCGCAACATCGCCAGCCCCTCGCTGTAGCGCCGCCCCTGGCGGGTCAACAGCGTCAGCGTTGCGAAGCCGACTACTGCCGCCAGCGCCAGGTCGCCCTGTCGCAAAGCCAACCCCGCGACCGCCACCAGCGCCAACCAGGTACGCCGCCAAGCCAGTTCGGTGCGTTCGGCCTGCAAGCCCGGATCAGGCATGCCAGCGCGGCCACAACACGACAGCGGCCATCAACGCCGCGATCAGGCAACCCAGGGCCAACAGCGGCACCAGCGCCGGCAGCGGCAATGGCCGGAGCTGACGCAAGGCACGCTCCACTCGCAGCCAGCGCAGGCAGGCGCCAGCGCTCAGCAACATGCTCAGCAACATCAGGCTGCCGACAAGCCAGAGCCGAAGCGGCGCCTGCAGGGCCTGGCCGGCAAAGGTCTCGATGGCAATGCCACCTCCCAGCAACGCCAGCGCGGTACGGATCCAGGCCAGGAACGTGCGCTCGTTGGCCAAGGTGAAGCGAGGGTCGGGCGCCTCGCCCTGCCCCAGCAGACGCCGAGCCCAGTCCGGCCGTGGTTCAAAGGCGTCCATCAGCGCACGCCAAAGCTGCGCAGGGCGCCAGGAGAAAAATACGAAAGGCTGGTGCGAACATTGAAGTCGAACGGGCGACGTTGCTGGTTGATCAGCCCCGACGCATGGTAGCGGCCACTCTTGAGGTCATAGGTGACCTCCATTGCGTTGACCGCCACCTCGCCGCCTGGGTGGTAGAAGCTGTGGGCCTGTGATGTACGCCACAGATGGCCGCCAGCATCGTAGCTGTCGGTTTCGAGAATGGCCCAGGTGTCTTCGTCCACATAGAAGCGTCGCTTGGCGTAGATGTGCTGTGCGCCGGGCTTCAGCGTCGCCTCCACCACCCACACCCGGTGCAGCTCGTAGCGTGTGGGCGCCGGATTGACATGACCAGGCCTGATCAGCTCGGCATAGCGCAGCTCGGGCGATGCCAGGCGGTAGCTGTTGTACGGCACGTGCAGGGCCTGCTTGCCCAGCAGCTTCCACTGGTAACGGTCGGGGGCGCCATTGAACATGTCGCGGCTGTCGGCAGTACGCAGGCCTGCGGTGCCTGGCCCCGTGGTGTCGTAGGCGATGTTCGGCGCGCGCCGCACACGCCGCTGACTGGCACTGTAGACCCAGGACAAGCGGGGCTCGGCTACCTGGTCAAGGGTTTCGTGAACCACCATGGCATCACCGGCAAGCCGTGATGGTGCCGTCATGCGGTAGGTGAAGTAATACAACACATTGCTTGCACCCAGCCCACCCAGGCCTTCCGGGCGGGCTACATCCTGGCGCGCGCTCATCAGCACGAAGCGGCCGTTCTTGAACGGTGTGACGCTGTCGGACATCTGAATGTAACTGGCATTGCGGTGCCGGGTCAGATGGTTCCAGATCACTTCCAGCCCGTTGTCCGGCCGGGGAAACGCAATCACTCCATTGAACCCGCGCAGGCCGTTGCCCTGGTCATCCAGCTGCGCCTGCGCTGCATTGCGGGCGGCCGAGGCGGCGACGCCGGCAGGCACCGCGACACTGCGATGGGTGGGGTAGACCGGCAGTTCGAAGGTGTGCGGGAAGCGCTTGAGCAAGGCTACCTGGCCGTCGGAAAGCTGGCCCTGGTAACGCCGATAGTTGGCCGCCGTGATCCGGTACAGCGGCTGCTCGGCGGCATACGGATCCAGCGGCGTGCCGTTGTCACCCAGGCGCTGCTGGGCGACGCTCAACCCGCCTTGCCAGGCCGGGATACGGCCGTCCGGGCTGGCCGCGCGTTCGGCGCCCACAGGGGTCAGGTTGTCTGGCAGGCCTGTCGCAGCCAGCGCGCCGCTGGCCCAGAACAGGCCGATCATCACCATTCGCATATTCATCATCATGCCCTCAGAAGGTGACGCCCAGGCTCAGCGAGACAAAGTCCCGGTCACCACGGGTGCCATAGTCGCCATCGATAAAGTCGGTGTACGACAGGCTCAGGCTGTAGGTACTGGCAAGCGTCGCATCCAGCCCGACGCTCATGGCCTTGGAGCCTTCGCTGAAAGCCGAGCCTTCCACCGGGCCTGTACCGTGCACATCGTGTGACCAGGACAGGTTCGGCCGCAGGTCGAAGCCGGCGATCACGTTGGGGTAGGTCAAGGTCGCGCGTAACCGGTAGCCCCAGGAGAACGGGGTCATGAAGCCTTGGTCGTTACAGTGCTCTGGCGTCTTGGAAATCGCCCGGCAGACGCTGTTGTCCGCCAGCTCGCCACTGTTGAAGGTACCCGAGCGGCCGTAACGCGGGCCTCCGCCGCCCTCCAGCCCGCCGACGTAGGTGGCCCCGGCCTCGCCCACCAGTAGCATCTGGTTGGCCCCCAGCACCTGACTGAAGGCATGTACGGCGGTCACCTGAAGCTGGGTCACCTCCTTGCGCCGGTAGCCGTCGAACAGGGTGCTGGCGCTTTCTGGCCGCAGCCCGTCGCCCAGCAAAGGCGAACGCCCCTCGACGTTGAGCAGCGACTGGATGATGTCGGTACCGTTGAGTTGCATGGGCATATTCGGCCGGTAACTCAGCTCACCCTGCAGGGCCGTACCGCTGCGCAGGGTGGTGGCGAACGACAACCCGTACATGCGGATGTCCTCGGGGTACTGCACACGGTACTGGGAGGTACCCAGGCGCAATGCACCGACCAGCGACTGACCGGCAGCGGAGCCGAGGAACCCGGCGCAACCGGCCGGGCCGATACCCAGGTTGGCGCACAACTGGGGGGCGAAGCGGCTGTTGTCGAAATAAGGGCTGCTGACCGTCCCCAGATAAGGCGTGCGGCTGTGATAGTTGGCTGCGTAGGCACCGAACTCGGTATCCAGCGCCGCCACGTACCAGCGCAACGACACACCCCACTGCCCGCCGTCGCGGGCATCCTGGTCACTGCCCCGGGGTATGCGCACGCCTTCGCTGGTCAGGTTCACGCCAAACGGTGCAAGGCCGGCCACGGCAGCCGGGTTGCCAAGCAACCTGGCTCCCACGTCCAGGCCATCGCAACCATCGGGCAGGAAGTCGTTGTTGGAGAAGAACGTGCCACAGTTGTCGAGCTGGGTCTGGTCCCAGTCCAACTGGTAGAAGCCATCGACCGACAACGCCTCGGTCAGGTTCTGCGTGAAGTAGAACAGGTTCACCGGCACCAGCGCGTCCTTCACCTCGGAACCTGGGCGGCGCAGCGCCGCCAGGTTGAAGGGATTGATGACGTTCAGCCCGCCCTGGATGAAGGTGCTCTCGCCCCAGTTCACTACCTGCTTGCCCAGCCTTGCCGAGCCTGGCTGGCCATCGATGTCGTAGAGGTAGTAGCCAAAGGCGTCGAGCAGCTGGGTACCTGCGGTCTTGGCCGAGCGCTTGCGGTTGTTGTCCTCGACCTGCTTGAAGCGCTGGTCATGGTCGCGCAGCGCCGTGTCGTACCAGTAGGTGCCACGCAGGAACACACCCAGGTTGGCATGTTTGAGCTCCAGATCATGGGTACCTTTGAACACTGCCGAAAATACATCACCCGAGGCAAAGTTCAGGCGGCCGTCATCACTGTTTGCACTATTGTGCAAAGCCGGGTCCGGGTTGGCAGTGGAAATGCTGGTGCCAAACGAAAACGCTGAATCAAACTGTCCTTCAAACTCTCCCAGATTAAATTGAACAGCCAGGACAGGCACAGAAAAAAGTGCAGACGACGCAAGCAGCGACAATGGTCCCGAAAGACCAGAAGCACGAAATGCCATCACTCTTAACCTCTTATTGTGTTTATTCGAGAGTGAGTTGCGAGTTAGCGCCGAAACACGGCGCAAAGGCTTGTGTAAAAGGGGCTGGGTAAATAAGTGAAAGTTTCTGTTATCCTCGATCCGGTGTTCCCCGATACTAAGTAGGCCACTAGAGCTGAACAAATAACGTCTCTCGATAGTTGCCATACCACTTCGGCATAGCCTGAGAATTGCCATGACTTTGAAACAGCTGCGTTACCTGATTGCCATTGTCGAAGCCGGCAGCTTCTCCAACGCCGCGCGCCACGCGTTCATTGCCCAGCCAGCATTGAGCCGTCAGATAGGACTGCTGGAAAGCGAGCTGGAAATGCAGTTGCTGGCGCGCCAGCATGACGGCATCGAGCTGACCGATGCAGGGCGCCAGCTGTACGAAGTGGCACGCTCGGTGATACAGAAGCTTGATTCGGTCAAGGACGAACTCAAATCCAGCCGCGGCAACCCCAAGGGCCACGTGGCCATCTCGATTCCGGCCACGGCTTCGGCGCTGTTGTTGCCAGCCATCATCACCCAGGCGCAGGCGCGCTTTCCTGGTATCAAGCTCACCGTATGGGACGGCCTTAGCCGCGAAGGCGGCCAGGCGATCGAGCTGGGCAAGGTGGATTTCGGTGTGGTGCCCAATGCGGAGGAGCTGGCGCACATTGTCGCCGAGCCCGTGTTCTCCGAAGACCTGTACTGGGTCGGCCTGCCTGCGCATGGTCCGGACGACTCACCGATCACCCTGGCCGAGGCCGCGTCGAGCCGGCTGGTAATGCCGCCGCGCAGCCTGCACCTGCGCAGGCGCATCGAGCAGGCGGCCATGGAAACCGGCGTAGCCCTGGATTCAAGCTATGAACAGCAGTCTGCGCCCGGCATAGCCAGCCTGGTACGCGCCGGCCTGGCGGCGACCATCAGCAACTGGCCGCCATTGCTGGACCTGGCCGCCCCGGCCAGCGCGCGGCTGATCGTGGAGCCGCGCATCACTCGTACGATTGCCCTGGCCCATTCGCAACACAAGCCATTGTCGTTCGCCGCCGCCTGCATGCGCGACCTGGTGCGCGGGCTGCTCGTGGATGCGGTGCGCAGCGAGCGCTGGAAAGGCACCCTGATAGAGCGTGCCCCCCTCCCCCAGCAGAGCCTCTGAACGCAGCGCAGGTCAGGCCCGGGCCAGCGCAGCCGTGCCCACCTGAAGCAGCCGTTGGCGGGTTTTCTGAGGGTCCATCCATACCAACCCTGTCAACCCGGCAATGACCAGCACCGCCCCGCATACCAGGAAGCCCTGGCCATACCCTGCCGGGTGGTCGGCTCCGGCGCCCTGCACCAGAAACCCCGTGACTACGGGTGCCGCCAGCCCGGCCAGCGAAGCGATACCATTGCCGATAGCCAGGATGCCGCCACGCTGCCCGCTGGGCGTGAACTCCGCCAGCATGGCTGGCCCCACCGAGTACATGACCAGCGCCAGCCCGCCACTGAAAGTCAGGCTGATGATTCGCTCGACATTCCCCAGGCCCGGCAGGAACAATGCCGCCGACAACAACCCGCTGGCAATCAGGCACAGGGACACGAAGGCTCCGCGCGACCAGCGTGTCGCCACCCCGGCGCGCATCATGCGCTGCGACAGCCAGGCCATGAACAGGCTCAGCGGCGTGGTCACCACCACGAAAAGCACGAACACCCGACCGGTCATGATCGGGTCGATGCCCAACCCGGTTTCCAGATAACTCGGCACCCACGTCAAGGTCAGGGCCAGCGACCAATTGGCGGCGAAGTGGCACAGGTAATTGCCCAGCACGGTGCGGTCGCCGAGCAGACGGCGGTAGGCGATGTGCGCCTGTTCTTCCCTGGGCTGGCCGGGGCGGCTGCGGTCAAGAGTACCCTCGCGCCCCAATGCCCACCACAGCACGCACCACGCCGCACCGATCAAGGCCAGCACGATGAAGTTCATGCGCCAGCCATAGTGCACGCTGATCCATGGAATCATTGCGCCTGCCACCAGCAGCCCAAGTGCACTACCGGTATGCAACAGCGCCACCGGCAGGTTGCGCCGGTCGTTGGGGAACCACTTGTACAAGGCATGGGTTGCCACCGGTGACGCCGGCCCTTCGCCGATGCCCAGCAGCACCCGGCAAGCGACAATAGCCCACAGGGAGGTGACGAACAGCATGGGCAACTGGATCAGCGCCCAGAACGCGCCCATGCCCAACAGCAGGGTGCGGGTCGGCCGGCGGTTGGCCATGAAGCCACCGACCACTGCAGAGATGGCGAAGAACCAGTGCAGCGCGCCGCCCACCAGGCCGAACTCGGCCGGGGACAAACCCAGTTCCCTGGACATGGGTACCGCTACAAGGCCGATGACCACCTTGTCCAGGAAGTTCACCAGCATAAGCAGTGCCAGCAGTACCGCTATCATCCAGGCCGTGCCTGCACGCGCGCGGGAGTCAGTATGAGTCATGTCGATCTCTCTTATTGTTCTTGTGGGAGAGCCCGGCCACTCGAGGCCGGGCGTGCAGTTTTACTGCTCGGGCATGAGCACGCCCTTGGCAATGGTGTTGCGCTGGATTTCGCTGGTCCCGGTAAGAATGCGCATCATACGGGTCGCACGGAAGATCCACTCCACCGGGTTGCCCCGCAACAGCCCGGCACCCCCATGAATCTGCACCGCGCGGTCGGCGATACGGAAGGCCGTTTCCGATACGAACAGCTTGCACATCGGCGCCTGGGTGCGGATATCGCCACCGGCGTCATTCACCGCGGCAGTGGCATAGACCATGCTGCGTGCCGCATGCAGTTCGGTGGCCATGTCGGCGATCATGTGATTGATCGACTGGAACATCGCGATCGGCTGGCCAAACTGCTTGCGAGTGCGGGCGTAGTCGACCGTCAGGTTCAGCGCCAGGCCCGCCATGCCCAGCATGGTTGGGCAATGCAGCAGACGATTGAGAGTGATGCGCCCCATTGCCAGCTTGAAGCCCTGCCCCTCCTCGCCAATGCGGTTGGCCACCGGCACTCGTACCTCATCGAGAAGGATGTCGCCATGGGCGCCGCCACCGGACATGACCGAGTAATCGCTTTCCACCCGCACGCCCGGCGCATCCAGCTCGACAAAGAATGCCGAGATCCCCTGGGCGCCACGCCCGGGGCCGGTGACCGCGAGCAGTATTGCGATATCGGCATAAGGCGCCCCGGAAATGTAGCGCTTGGCCCCGCTCAGCACGTAATGCTCGCCGTCGCGCCGAGCGGTAGTCCTGATCGCCGTGGCATCGGACCCGGCTTCACTTTCGGTCAGCGCGAAGCACACGGCCTTTTCGGCTCGGCACACCGGCTGCAGGAAAGCCTCGACCTGGGCCGGGCTGGCCACCTTGAACAGGTGGCCGATACGCGGCGGCCCGGAAAGCTCGCCGAGAATGTGCGGCGCCAGCATAGAGCCCGTCAGCACCGTGGCCTCCTTCACCGCACACAGGTCGGACACGCTCAATCCTGCACCACCAATCGTTTCGGGCAGCATGATGTTGTAGAAGCCCTGCTCGCACGAGCGTTGCCACACCTGCTGCAGCACCTCACGCGGGTGCGGTTCGGCCCAGCTGAGGCCGGCGCGTTGCTCCAGGGGCAGGATTTCGTTGCGAACGAAGCCGCCGATGGCCTCGATGATCTGTTTGGCCTTTTCGCTTGGCTGGTACATGGCAATTCCTCAAGTCAGATGCGGCGTTCGCTGTTTTGCCAGTAGGCGTCTCGAATCAGGCGGCGCACCACCTTGCCGTTGGGGTTCTTCGGCAGCTCGCTGACGAAGTCCACACCGCGCGGTTTCTTGAACCCGGCAAGAGCCTGGGCGCAATGCTCGATCACCTCGTGCTCCTGCAGCTGCATGCCAGGCTTGAGCACGATCACTGCCCGCACCGCTTCGCCCCACAGTTCGTCGGGCACGCCTACCACGGCAGCCTCGAACACTTGCGGCAAGCTGTAGAGCACCTGCTCGACTTCGCTGGGGTAGATGTTGAAGCCACCGGAAATGATCATTTCCTTCTTGCGGTCGACGATGAACACGTAGCCCTGCTGGTCCACCGTGGCCAGGTCGCCGGTGAGGTAGTAGCCATCACGCATAACCTCGGCGGTGAGATGCGGTGCGCGCCAGTAGCCCTGCATGATGTCCGGTCCCTTGACCACGATCTCGCCCACCTCGCCTGGCTGGACATCGCGGAAATCGTCGTTCACCACACGCAGGTCGGTCTCGAAGTAGCATCGTCCGCACGAGGCCAGCCGGCGGTAGTCGCCGCCTTCGCACAGGTGGTCCTGCTCGGTCAGCACCGTCACCAGCGAGCAGGTTTCGCCAGCGCCGTAGCCCTGGGCCAGAATCGGCCCGAACACTTCGATAGCCCGCTTGACCAGCGCTGGCGCCATTGGCGCTGCGCCATACATCACCAGGCGCAGGCTGCTCAGGTCATAGCGCTCGACCCCGGGAAAATTGACCAGACGGTTGATCATGGCCGGCACCAGGAACAACCGGGTCACGCCCTCGCGCTGGATGGTCTCGAGCAGCAACTGGTCATCGTAGCGTTCCAGCAACAGGCTGCAGGCACCCACCGCCAGAAGCGGCATCAGCTGCATGCCGCTGGCATGGGTGATGGGGCCGACATGGGCCATGATGTCGCCTGGGCCGGCACGCCGGGTGGGGCTGGCGATGCTCTTGCGGATCAGCGCCTTGCGGTTGCCGACGCTGAGCATTGCTGCCTTGAGCACACCGGAACTGCCCGAGGTGTAGTGCAATACGGCCAGTGCATCGTCAGGCAGATCGCAACTGACCGGCTGGCTGCTGCCTTGGGCCAGCAGTGCGCCGTAGCCGATATCGCCGCCCTGCTCGCCAAGGGTAACGATCAGGCGTAGCGCAGGCACCTCCTGCCTGCGCGCCAGCAAGGCCTCGGCAGCTTGCGGGTCGGCGATCAGCGCGACGCTGCAGGCGTCATTCAGTACCTGGATCACTTCATCCAGCGCCAGGCGTGCATTGACCGGGACCTTGACCAGGCCGGCCTTGTAGAAAGCCACCTCAGCCTCCACCAGCTCGACCCGGTTGGGAGCCAGGATCGCGACATGTTCGCCGCTGGTGATGCCATGGGCCAACAAGGCCGAGGCCAACTGATTGGTCCGCTGTTCAAGCTGCGCGAAGGTGAGGCGAGTGTGGCGGTCGATCACCGCCAAGCGCTCAGGCCAGTATCTTGCACTTCGACTGGTTAGGGTTGCGAGGTTCACGTTGTTGTTCTCGTCGCGGTTTAAGACCCGGTCGATGCTAAACAGCGTGCGGTCGCAGCAAGTAATACCAGTTACGTATGCGGGCCATAACGGATTGCACTGGACCACATCGGATGAGCGGCAGTGGTGATGACACATCGCTTGCAAATGACACTTTGTGTCATTAATATCGATTTTGTGTTCTGATAGCGCTTCGCGCCAATCAGCCTTTATAGGCCCTTCATGCAGGTACAGCCCATGACGACCACCATGCACACCCCCAAGGATCAGCTCGTCAAACTCGCCCAGCAGCAGATGCTGACAGCGCTGGCCGACAACACCTACACTCCTCGCCAGAAACTCGCCCTTACCTGCCGCATCCTGTTCGACGGTGGCCACGATTCGGGCCTGGCCGGGCAGATCACCGCCCGCGCCGAGCAGCCTGGCACCTACTACACGCAACAACTCGGCCTGGGCTTCGACGAGATCGCCGCTTCCAACCTGCTGGTGGTCGACGAAGACCTCACCGTGCTGCAAGGCCGCGGCATGGCCAACCCGGCCAACCGCTTCCATAGCTGGCTGTACCGCGCACGCCCCGATGTCAACTGCATCATCCACACCCACCCACTGCACAGCGCCGCCCTGTCGATGCTGGAAGTGCCACTGGCGATCTCGCACATGGACCTGTGCCCGCTGTTCGACGACTGCGCGTTCCTCAAGGAATGGCCTGGCGTACCAGTGGGCAACGAAGAAGGTGAAATCATCTCCAGGGCGATCGGCGACAAGCGCGCGATCCTGCTTTCCCACCACGGTTTGCTGATCGCCGGCCGCTCGATCGAGGAAGCCTGCGTCCTTGCCATGCTGTTCGAGCGCGCGGCAAAGATGCAGCTGCTGGCCATGGGCGCCGGTGAAATTCGCCCCATCCCGGATGCCCTGGGCAAGGAAGCCCACGACTGGATCTCCACCCCCAAACGTCATGGTGCCGCGTTCAGCTATTACGCGCGCCGTGCCTTGCGTGCCCATGGCGACTGCCTGGGCTGACTGAAGCTGTACTCTTTCCCCAACAACGGCAAAGGTGCCTGGTTATGTCTACACCTGTAATTCGCGGCGTTATCGGCTACACCATCACTCCCTTCACGGCAGACGGCGCGCTCGACCTGGATGCCCTGGGCCTGTCCATCGACCGCCTGATAGAAGACGGCGTGCACGCCATCGCACCGCTGGGTAGCACCGGCGAAGGCGCCTACCTGTCCGACAGCGAATGGGAAACGGTGGTGCGCTTCAGCCAGGCACGCATCGCCGGCCGCGTGCCCAGCGTGGTCAGCGTCTCCGACCTGACTACCGCACGCACCGTGCAGCGCGCCCGCCTGGCACAGGCCTGCGGCGCCACGGCGGTGATGGTGCTGCCCATCTCCTACTGGAAGCTCACCGAAGCCGAAGTGGTCGCCCACTACAAGGCGGTGGGCGCGGCCATCGACATTCCGATCATGCTCTACAACAACCCGGGCACCAGCGGCACCGACCTGTCGGTGGAGCTGATCCTGCGCATCCTCGGCGAAGTGCCCAATGTGACCATGGTCAAGGAAAGCACCGGCGACATCCAGCGCATGCACCGCCTGTTCAAGGCCACCGATGGCCAGGTGGCCTTCTACAACGGTTGCAACCCGCTCACCCTGGAAGCCCTGGTGGCCGGCGCCACCGGCTGGTGCACCGCCGCGCCCAACCTGATCCCGGCGCTGAACCTGGCGCTGTGGGACGCGGTGCAGCAAGGCAACCTGGCCGAAGCTCGCGCGCTGTTCTACCGCCAGTACGAACTGCTGGAATACATCACCCGCCGTGGCCTGCCCACCACCATCAAGGCCGGTTTGAAGATGCTCGGCCAGGATGTCGGCGCTCCACGCCTGCCCCTGCAGCCGCTGGATGCGCAAGGCAGCGACTACCTGAAGAGCATGCTGGTAGAACTGGCCGACTGACCGTGACAACTGCCCGGCGGCGTCTTGCTGCCGGGCTTCATCCTGGCAACGTTGCTCGCCCTTGGCCAGACTCGACCTGGCGCAACACCTTCGCCAGTTTCGCCACGGCCATCGCCAGCTCGCCAGGGGTATGCGCCGCAAACCCCATCAGCAATCCCGCCTCCCCTTTCGCCGACGCATACAGGCCACTTAGCCCCAGCAGGTCTATGCCAGCGGCCTGCGCCGCCTTCACGACCTGCTCTTCAGGCATCGGCCTGGTGAAAACACAAGGCATCTGCATGCCGCCTGCGGGCACACGCGCGACAAGAAAGTCCGACAGCTGTGCCTGCACCAATGCCGCCAGGGCATCGCGGCGCTCCGCATAGATCGCCCGCATCAAGCGCACATGGGCGCCGAAGTGCCCGCCTTCGATGAACCTGGCCAAGGTCAGTTGTGCCAGCGAAGCCGTATGCCCGTCCTGCAAGGTTCGCGCAGCGGTCATCGGCTCGACCAGTTGCGGCGGCAAGACCATGTAGGCAATGCGCAAGCCGGCGAACAGGGACTTGGTAAACGTGCCGATGTAAACCGTACGGTCGTGGGCATCCAGGCCTTGCACGCACGCGGTGGGTTTGCCGGCATAGTGAAACTCGCTGTCGTAATCGTCCTCGATGATCCAGGCGCGTTGTTGCCGGGCCCACTCGATCACCGCCAGACGCCGGTCCAGGGACAGGGTCACACCAGTAGGGAACTGATGCGAAGGGGTCAGGAAAACAGCCCTGGCATGGGGAGCCAGCCGTGTTATCTGCGCGACCTGCATGCCGTCCGTGTCCACGGCCACGGCGATGCAATGCAGGCCAGCAGCACCCAGCGCCTTCCTGACCCCATGGTAGGCCGGGTCTTCGATAACCACCTGGTCGCCCGCGTCGGCCAATACGTGAGCACACAGGCTGAACGCCTGCTGTGAACTGGTAAGGATGAGCACGCGGTCAGCCGTGGCCTGTGCGCCACGTTCAAGATTGACGTAATCGGCAATAGCCCGCCGCAGTGGCTCGGTACCTTGCGCGCTACTGGGCTGCAATGCCTGGGAGCCATGTTCCTTGAACACCTGCCGTTGCAGCTTTTCCCAGGCCTGCAACGGGAAGTTGCGGGTTTCCGCCACCCCCGGCGCAAACGGCCGAGAAACGAAGAAATTGTGCACTCCGCCCTCCTGGCATAGCGCCTGGCCACGACGGCTGATTGCCGGCGGTTCGTCCGGGGCTTTCACCTTGCGGCCCCGGGGCTGGGCCGGCAGGTGCTGCGCACGGGGTGAAACGAAGCTGCCACTGCCCACCCGGCGCTCTATGAAGCCTTCGGCGTGCAGCTGGCCATATGCAGCCTCGACCGTATCCCGTGACACAGCCAGCGAGGCCGCCAGCGCACGGGAGGCGGGCAACGCCTTGCCCACGGGCAACGCCCCTTCGAGAACAAGCTGGCGTATCGCACGCTGGATTCTTACGTGCAAAGGCAGTGACGCGCGCTCTGGGTCGCCGATCCAGGCTTTCACCGACTCCAGTTGTGCATGCTTGAACATTGGTATGGCCATGTATGGAAAAGTGGTGGGGCTATACCGGCCATTCTAGCGCTATAAAAACCAGCCTTTCCAACCCTATGCGCCAGAACGACCGAGGCCTCGATGAACACGCCCGCACACACTGTTCCAACCCCGCTACGGCTGACAGACATCCTTCACCCCGTTGTGGCGGGGATCGTTTCGGTAATAGTCAATTATGGCGGCACCTTCATCCTGGTGTTCCAGGCCGCCAAGCTGGCCGGGCTGAGCCCGGCGCTGACCTCCTCGTGGGTCTGGTCAGTGTCGATCGGCGTCGGGCTCAGTGGCCTGGTCCTGTCCTGGTACAGCCGCGAGCCGGTGATCACCGCCTGGTCCACGCCGGCCGCTGCGTTCCTGGTCACAGCGCTGGCCAGCGTGCCCTACAGCGACGCCATCGGTGCCTACCTGCTGTCGGCAGCCGGCTTCGTGATGCTGGGAGTGACCGGTTACTTCGAGCGCCTGGTGCGGGCCATCCCGGGCGGAATTGCCGCCGGCCTGCTGGCGGGTATCCTGTTGCAATTCGGCATTGGTGCATTCGGCGGCCTGTCGGTCGACCCCGCCCTGGCCGGGCTGTTGATCGCGGCCTATGTAACATTCAAACGCTTTACCGCCCGCTATGCCGTAGTAGGCATTCTGCTGCTAGGCCTGGGCTACCTGCTACTGCAGGGCCAGGTGGACCTGACAGCGCTCAGGCTGGAATTCGCCACGCCGTTGTTCACCGCGCCCACCTTCTCCCTCAACGCCGCCCTGAGCGTGGCCCTGCCGTTGTTCCTGATCACCCTTACCGGTCAGTACATGCCAGGCATGCTGGTGCTGCGCAACGATGGCTTCAAGACCAGCGCCAATCCGATCGTGGCAGTCACGGGCCTGGGGTCGTTGCTGATGGCACCGTTCGGGTCGCACGCCTTCAACATCGCTGCCATCACCGCCGCCATCTGCACTGGCAAGGAAGCCCACGAAGACCCGGGCAAACGCTGGGTCGCGGGCATCGCTGCCGGTGTCTGCTACATCCTCGTAGGGGTATTCGGGGTCACCCTGGCCAGTGTGTTCATGGCCCTGCCGGCCACCTTCATCACCACGCTGGCCGGCCTTGCACTGCTGGGCACCATCGGCGCCAGCCTGGCCAACGCAATGGCAGATGCCCGTTCACGCGAAGCGGCACTGATCACATTCCTGGCCGCGGCAGCCAACATCAACCTGTTTGGCATTGGCGGGGCATTCTGGGGGCTGGTCATTGGCTTGCTGGCCTATGCGGTACTGAACGGCCGCCTACCCGGTTTCTGCCACTTCTCCCGGTAAGCGGGCTTTCCACCATCCTGCCGTGCGCCAGGTGCGCACGCCGTACAACAGGTATCGACATGCCCAAAGCTGGCCCCAGGCTTCTTACCCAAATTGCTGCCGTACACTTCGTCAGCCATGTGCACATCATGCTTATCCCGGCGCTGCTACCCGTGCTCCCCGACTTGCTGGGGGTAGGGTTCGTCGAACTCGGCGCAGCCCTGGCCGTGTTCAATATCGTCTCCGCCCTGGTGCAGGCACCGCTAGGCTATGCCGTCGACCACTACGGTGCGCGCAAGGTGCTCAAGGCGGGCTTGCTGCTGGGCAGCATCAGTTTCCTGCTGGTTGCTGTCAGCCCCAGCTACATCCTGCTGTTGGTGGCGATGGCCATGGCCGGCCTGGCCAATGGCGTGTACCACCCGGCCGACTACGCGCTGCTGGCCAACGGCATCGAACAAGGCCGCCTGGGGCGGGCGTTCTCGATCCATACCTTTGCCGGCTTCCTCGGCTCGGCGGTAACGCCAGCGATATTTCTAGGCATCGCTGCACTATTCGGCACGCAGGCTGCCCTGATGGCGGGCGCGGCTGCGGGGGTTGCCGCCTTGCTGTTGATATCGGTTCCAGGCAGTGGAATCCACCACGTTGCCAAGCCTGGCAAAGGCGGCTCTGGCCCCACTGCAGCAGGTCGCGCGCGACTGTTCACGCCCATGCTCGGGCTGCTGACGGTCCTGTTCATCTTGCTCAACCTGAGCACCAGTGCCATCGAGAAGTTCTCCGTGGCCGCCCTGGTCCAGGGCCAAGACCTGACCCTGGCCTGGGCCAACACGGCACTCACGGCCTTTCTGCTCAGCAGTGCTGCAGGTGTACTGTGCGGTGGGGCCTTGGCTGACCGGACCCGGCGTCACGGCCTGGTGGCGGCCTCGGCCTTTGCCCTGGCTGCCGCGTTGACAACGCTGGTGGCCCTCGGGCTGCTTCGGGGCTGGGGCTTGGTGGTGGTTCTCGGTGCCATTGGCTTGCTGACCGGGATCATCGCCCCGTCGAGGGACATGCTGGTGAAGGCGGCGGCACCGAGCGGCGCCGAGGGCAAAGCGTTCGGGCTGGTCTCGACCGGCTTCAGCATCGGCGGTGCCCTCGGGCCGGTGGCGTTTGGCTGGATGCTCGACCAACGCCTGCCTCATGGCATCTTCGTGGCATCGATCGTGTTCATGCTGCTGACGGTGCTGCTGACCTTGGCACAGGAAGCCTACCTGGCCAGGAAGCACCGACAGCCTGTCTAGCCCCAGGGCTGCTTTGCAGCCCTTTCGCAATGCAAGGCAGACCCTGCAGAACAGCACATGGCCATTGATTCATCTGCGCACTGGCTACTCAGGCGACCGGATTGGCATGCACCACCCGCCCACCTGCCCCCGGCCGATTGACGAACAACACATCCAGCACACTGCCGTGCAACCCCTTCAACGCATTCCAGTTCGCTGATGCATGCACGTACCTGTCTCGCAACAATCGCTGCTCATCCTCGGTCAACCCAGGCTGTTCGCATTCACCCAGGGCAAACGCATGCAACTTGCGGCTGATGCCCAGCAGTTCATCCGGCAGCCGGTGCTCGACCTGCCCGTCCAGTTGCGCAAACGGCACACCAGCGCGCACCGCCAGCTCCCGCATGATGCTCAGGTACACCCGCGACAGCTGCCCCGCCACTTCCCGTTCGCGGTACACCGCCGCATACACCTGTTTCTGCGCCTCGCTAGGCAGGCCACCGGCAATCGGAACCTCCCAGGCCAGCACACGCGGCCTGGGCGCGCCCATTTCGCCAAACGACGACGCCAGCAACGCACTGACTGTGGCATGCACACGCGTGTGCTCGGCGCGCATTCTCAGCGGCACCCGCTGAGAATGCGGTTTGCACAGCAGCACCTGCTCCTGCGTGGTATCCGGGTAACCACCGCCAATGTTCGAGTGCACGCCCGGCAACACGATGTCATGGCCGCTGCGTACCAGCGGGAAGTTGTGCCGCTGCTCGTCCCCCGCCACCAGTTGCACCATTTGCCGGGCAATGCCCGCGCCCAGGCCCAGGCGCAAGCCACCATGGCGGTCGTCGGCAGGATCGAAGTCGCCCTGCAGCGGCGCGATAATCGCAGCAACCGTGTCGAACAGGCCTATGAAGTTGATCACGATGCCACAGGGCACAGCCAACAGGCTGCTGCCGCCATCATGCAGCAGGTTGGCCAGATGACGCACAGCCGCAGCGCCGCGGCTGAAACCGAACAAGTCGAACTCGACCCGCTCGAGCCTTGCCTGTGGGTGCGCCTGGCACCAGTCCCGCAGTTGCCCGGCAATCCCCGCCAAGGCCTCGGTGACCCGCGCCTCGGCCCCTCTACGCCCACACCCGGTGGCCGAGGCATAGGCATGATCCGCCTCCCCCGCCAGGGTGCCCACGCCCTCGACATAGCGCTTCAGAAACGCCATGGTCCCATCAGCATTGGCCCCCTGCGTCGGGTACAGTGCATGCAACAGGGCCACATTGCTCAAGGCATTGGCATAACTGCCCCCCTTGTTCCCCGGTGCATCCACCGGCATCACATTGCTCAGGTTGTTACCGGTGCCATCGAAGAACACGCCAAAATGCAGGGTGACCGGCGTGATGCGTGCAGTGCTACAGCTGTTCAGGTCCATCGTCGTGCTTCCTGCTTGTACCAAAAGCACAAGCAGGCGCCAGCACGCTGCTGCGGAACATCAGCCAATGGCCAGCGATATACAGGACATTTCCGGACCTGCATGGCCCCCGGCAAGGATAAATTTCCCTACCGCCATTGGTCGCCACCCCCCCGGATGGATTAAAGTATCACCCCTTGCCAGGGCAGCTGCTTCCAGCCGCCTGCGGCCCCATACCAGGAACCGTCACCGATGGAACACCGTGAAGCGCTGATCGCGCTGCGCACCTTTCTTTCTTCCCAGATCCTAGGCCAGGAGAAACTGGTCGAGCGGCTGTTGATCGTGCTCCTGGCAGACGGCCACATGCTGGTCGAAGGCGCGCCGGGCCTGGCCAAGACCAAGGCCATCAAAGAGCTCGCCGAAGGCATCGAGGCGCAGTTCCATCGCATCCAGTTCACCCCCGACCTGCTCCCGGCCGACATCACCGGCACCGAAATCTACCGCCCGGAAACCGGCAGCTTCGTGTTCCAGCAGGGGCCGATCTTCCACAACCTGGTGCTGGCCGACGAAATCAACCGCGCCCCGGCCAAGGTGCAGTCCGCACTGCTCGAAGCCATGGCCGAACGCCAGGTCAGCGTGGGCCGCAGCACCTACGACCTGTCGCCGCTGTTCCTGGTCATGGCCACACAGAACCCGATCGAGCAGGAAGGCACCTACCCGCTGCCCGAAGCCCAGCTCGACCGCTTCCTGATGCACGTGAAAATCGGCTTCCCCGACGCTGCGGTAGAGCGGCGCATCCTGTTGCAGGCCCGTGGCGAAGCCCTGGGCGGCGAGACCAAGCCCGAGCGCCGGGTCAGCCAGCAGGCGATCTTCGCCGCCCGCAAGGAAATCCTCGGCCTGTACATGGCCGACGCGGTGGAGGAATACCTGGTGCAGCTGGTGATGGCCACCCGCACTCCGGCCAAGTTCGACGCCGAACTGGCCGACTGGATCGCCTACGGCGCCAGCCCGCGTGGTTCCATTTCGCTGGACCGCTGCGCGCGCGCCCACGCCTGGCTGGCCGGGCGCGATTTCGTCAGCCCCGAAGACATCCAGGCGGTGCTGTTCGACGTGCTGCGCCACCGCATCATCCTCTCGTTCGAGGCCGAGGCGGCAGGGATCGACCAGGACCGCGTGGTCCAGCGCATCCTCGACGTCGTCGCCGTTGCCTGAGCCCATGCCCACTGCATCGCTGGCCGAACCCGGCATCCGCATCGGCCTTGCCGAGCTGATCGACATGCGCCACCGCGTGCGCGAAATCCAGCTGTTTTCCCGGCCCGGCCAGCGCAGCCCGCTGGTGGGCCTGCACCACTCCAAGCTGCGCGGGCGCGGCGTGGACTTCGACCAGGTGCGCGTCTACCAGGCTGGCGACGATGTGCGCAACATCGACTGGCGGGTTACCGCGCGTACCCAGGAGCCGCATACCAAGCTGTTCCACGAAGAGCGCGAACGGCCCATCTTCATTCTTGTCGAGCAGAGCCAACGGCTGTTCTTCGGCTCGGGGCTGATGTTCAAGTCGGTGCTGGCCGCCCAGGCTGCAGCGCTGTTCGGCTGGGCCGCGCTGGGCCATAACGACCGCATTGGCGGGTTGGTGTTCGGCGACAACGAGCACCACGAAATCAAGCCCCGGCGCAGCAAGCAGAGCCTGCTGCAACTGCTCAACCGCCTGGCCAAGGTCAACCAGGCGCTGCACACCGAGGCCACGCCCGGTGCCGACAGCCTCGGCCTGGCCCTGCGCCGCGCCCGCGAAGTGCTGCGCCCCGGCAGCCTGGCCATCGTGATCTGCGATGAGCGCTCGCTCACTGCACAGGTGGAGCAGCACCTGGCCATGCTCTCGCGCCATTGCGACCTGCTGTTGATGCCGGTGTCCGACCCGCTCGACCATGCCCTGCCCGCCGCCGGCCTGCTGCGCTTCGCCCAGCGCAGCGCGCAGCTGGAGCTCGACACCCTGGACGCCAACCTGCGCCAGGCCTACCGCCAGCAGGCCGAAGCGCGTATCGAGCGCTGGGAGCTGATGGCGCAAAAGCTGCGCGTGCTGCTGATGCCACTGAGCACCCAAAGCGACATGATCGAGCAGTTGCGCGAATACCTGAACGCCCAGCGGCCACGGAGCGCGTCATGAAGAGCAGCGGCCAATGAACCCGCTTGATCAACTGCAGCCGCTGATCGCCCCTGCGCCGATCGGCCTTTGGCCACCGGCACCCGGCTGGTGGCTTCTGTTGGCCGTACTGCCGCTGCTGGCCTGGGGCCTGTGGCGGGTGCGCCACTGGCGCCCGGGCAAACGTCGTATCGTGCGTGCCGAACAACCCTTGGACCCGGTACGCGTGGAAGCACTGGCCGAACTGGCCCGCCTGCCGCGCCCCTACGATGGCGCGCCGGCCGGGGCGTGGCTGCAACAGATCAACGCCCTGCTCAAGCGCTTGTGCCGCAGCCACTACCCAGGCGCCAACAGCCATACCCTCAACGGCCGCCAGTGGCTGGCGTTTCTCGACAACCGCTGCCCGGCCGCCGGCCTGACCCGCTGGATGGTACTGGTAGAGGGCGCCTACAAACCCGAGTGCAAGCTCGACGACAAGGCCATCGCCGGGCTCAGCCAAGCCGTCGAAACCTGGATTCGCAAGCATGTTTGAACTGGCCTGGCCGTGGGTCTTCGCCCTGTTGCCGCTGCCGTGGCTGGCGCGCCTGGTGCTGCCGGCCGCCGACAGCGGCGAACCGGTGCTCAAGGTGGGCTTCCTCGACGAACTGGAAGGCCTGGCCGGGCGCCGCGCGCGGCTCAACCTGCCAACCTGGCGCCAGCAGGCGCCCTTCGTCGTCATCTGGCTGTTGCTGCTGTGCGCCGCCGCCCGCCCGCAATGGCTGGGCGAGCCAGTGCCAGTGGCTGCCAGCGGCCGCGACCTGCTGGTGGCGGTGGATGTGTCCGGGTCGATGGACTTCCCCGACATGCAGTGGCAGAACGAAGAAATCAGCCGCCTCGACCTGGTCAAGGCGCTGCTCGGCGACTTCCTGCAGGACCGCGAGGGCGACCGCGTGGGCCTGATCCTGTTCGGCAGCCAGGCCTACCTGCAGGCGCCGCTCACCTTCGACCGGCGCACGGTGCGTACCTTCCTCGACGAGGCGCAGATCGGCATCGCCGGCAAGAACACCGCCATCGGAGACGCCATTGGCCTGGCGGTCAAGCGCCTGCGTCAACGGCCGGCACAAAGCCGGGTGCTGGTGCTGATCACCGACGGCGCCAACAATGGCGGGCAGATCCACCCGTTGACCGCCGCCCGCCTGGCCGCCCAGGAAGGCGTGCGCATCTACACCATCGGCATCGGCGCCAACCCCGAAGCCAGTGGCACCCCCGGCCTGCTCGGCCTGAACCCGAGCCTGGACCTGGACGAAGCCTCGCTCAAGGAAATAGCCGACATCACCCACGGTACCTACTTCCGCGCCCATGACGGCGCCGAACTGGACGCCATCGGCGACACCCTCGACCAGCTCGAACCGGTGGCCCAGCAACCGACCCAGGCGCGCACGGCCAAGGCCCTGTATGCCTGGCCCCTGGCCCTGGCCTTGCTGCTGAGCGTGCTGCTGGTGCTGGCCGTGCAATGGCCCGACAACCTGCTGCATCGCCTGCTGCGCAAGCCGCGCTTCCTGCAACCGCACCCGGAATGGCGCCAGCGCCTGAAGCGCCTGCGCCTGAGGAGGCGGCGATGATCGAACTGTGGCCCGAATGGTTGCGCCCGCTCTGGCTGCTGGCCGTACCCCTGCTCGCCTGGCTGCTGTACAAACTGTGGCACCGGCGCAAACGCGCCGGGCGCTGGCAGATGATTCTGCCGCCGGCGTTCCATGGCGTCCTGCTCGGCGGTGGCAGCGGCAGCACCAGCAAGCTGCCGTGGGTGGCGCTGGGCCTGGCCTGGGTGCTGGTGATCCTGGCGCTGCTCGGGCCCAGTTGGCAGCGCGTGGAAGAAAGCCGCCAGCGACCGGCCGACCCATTGGTGATCCTGCTCGAACTGACCCCGCAGATGCTCGCCGAGGACAGCCCGCCCAACCGCCTGGAGCAGGCGCGGCGCAAAATCCTCGACCTGCTGGAGCACCGCCGCGACAGCCAGACCGCGCTGGTGGTCTACGCTGGCTCCGCACACACCCTGGTGCCGCTGTCCGATGACTTGGCCACCAGCCGCAACCTGCTCGAGGCGGTCGACCCATCGATCATGCCCAAGCCCGGCCAGCGCGCCGACCTGGCCGTGCAAAAAGGCCTCGCCCTGCTTGCCCAGAGCGGCCTGGGCCAGGGCCGCCTGCTGCTGATCGGCTCGTCGCTCAGCGCCCCGGAGCGCGAAGGCATCGCCCAGGCCCTCGGCCGCCAGGGCCCGAGCCTGCTGATGCTGGGCATCGGCAGCCGCGAAGGCGCACCGGTGCGCCAGGCCAATGGCGAATACCTCAAGGACGACCAGGGCGGCATCCTGTTGCCACGCCTGGACAGCGCCAGCCTCAAGGGCTTCATCAGCGGCACCGGCGGGCGCTACCGGCATGCCCGCATCGACGACCTCGACCTGCGTGGCCTGGGCCTGTTCGACAGCCCGCGCACCGGGCGCAATGATGGCCAGACCCTGCAACTGGACAGCTGGGCCGACCAGGGGTACTGGCTGCTGCTGCCGCTGTTGCTGCTGGCCGCCTGTGCCGGCCGACGCGGCTGGCTGTTCTGCCTGCCGCTGCTGCTGGCCCTGCCCCAGCCCAGCCAGGCCTTCGAGTTCAACGACCTGTGGCTGCGCCCCGACCAGCAAGGCCAGCGCCTGCTGGAGCAGAACCGCCCGGCCAGTGCCGCGCGCCATTTCCAGGACCCGCAATGGCGCGGCATGGCCCTGTACCAGGCCGGCGACTATGCCGGCGCTGCCGAAGCCTTTTCCCAAGGCGACACCGCCGCCGCACACTACAATCGAGGCAATGCCCTGGCCCGCGGCGGTGAGCTGGAAGCTGCGCTGGACGCCTACGAACAAGCCCTGGAACGCCAGCCCGACCTGCAAGCGGCGCTGGACAACCAGGCACTGGTGCAGCAACTGCTGCAACAGCGCGAGGCCACTGCCGAGGAACAACCGGCCAGCAGCGATACCCAAGGCACGCCCGGCAGCGAAACCGAAGGCAACAGCAGCTCGGCCAGCAGCCCGGCCCAGGGCAAGCCCGGCAACGACGAACAGGCCAGCGCCGAACAGCCCGGCGAAGGCAGCAGCAACAGCCAGGTAACGCCTGGCAACCAAGCGGGCGCGGACGACAGCGTCATCCAGCCGCCGCAGCGCCCGGTATCGACCAGCCTTGATACCGAACAGCGCCAGGCCTTGGAACAATGGCTGCGGGAGATCCCCGACAACCCGGCGGAGCTGCTGCGGCGCAAATTCTGGTATGAACAGCAATTGCATTAGGAAACCTCACGATGAGTCGCTTCGGCGTCTTTCTCCTCTGTCTGCTGTGGGCTGTACTGGCCCATGCCGAACCGTTGCTGCGGGCCAGCGTCGACCGTACCCGCCTGGAAGCCGGCGAAAGCCTGGAGCTGACTCTGGAAAGCCAGGACGTCACCCAGTTCGGCAAGCCCGACCTGCGCGCGCTGGAGGGTGACTTCGAAGTGCGCGGCACGCGCCAGCTGAACAGCCTGCACAGCCTCGACGGCGAAACCCGCGCCAGTACCCGCTGGATCATCACCCTGCTGCCGCGGCGCAGCGGCAGCCTGCGCATCCCCGAACTGCAACTGGGCCAGTCGCACAGCCAGGCCATCGAACTGCAAGTGCTGCAGGCCGATGCCAGCCGCCAGGACAGTGCCTCGCAGGTGTTCATCGAAGCCACGCTCGACAGCAGCGAGGTTTACGTCCAGGCCCAGGCCGTGCTCACCCTGCGCATCTACCATTCAGTGGCACTGTACGACGACAGCAGCCTCAGCCCGCTGCAACTGGAAAATGCCAAGGTCGAACCGCTGGGTGAATCGCGCACCTATGAAAAGGAAATCAACGGCGTCCGCCACGGCGTGATCGAAACCCGCTATGCCGTGTATGCCCAACAAAGCGGCACCCTCGACATCCCACCGTTGACTTTCACCGCCACCGCCGCCGCCAGCCAGGACGAGGCCCCGCAAGCCAACGGCACGGCCCGGGCCGGCCACCAGGTGCAGGTCAGCTCGTTGCCATTGCGCCTGGCCGTGCGGCCGATTCCGGCGGCCTGGCCTGCTGGCGTGCCCTGGCTACCGGCCCGCAGCCTGACACTTGAAGAGCACTGGAACCCCGACCCTGGCAACCAGCAGGTGCAGATTGGCGACTCGCTGACCCGCAACATCACCCTGCGTGCCGAAGGCTTGTCCAGCACCCAGCTGCCACCGCTGCCAGCCACCGAAATCACCGGCCTGCGCCGGTACCCCGACCAGCCATTGCTGCGCAACGAAATCAGCGAACGAGGGATGATTGCCAACCGCGAAGAGCGCGAAGCCTTGGTGCCGACCCACAGCGGCGCGCTGGCCCTGCCGGCGCTGGAAGTGGCCTGGTGGAATACCCGAGAAGACCACCTGGAGCACAGCAGCCTGCCGGCGCGCACGCTGAATGTGCAGGACAACCCGGCGCTGAGCGCCGACACCCCGGTCGGCGACAACAGCAGTGCCAGCAGCTTGCTGTGGCCCTGGCAGCTGGCCACCCTGGTGTTCGCCCTCACCACCTTGCTGGGCTTTGCCCTGTGGTGGCGCGCCCGCTCGCAGCCAGCGGTGCTGCGCGCCGCGCAGGCCGGGCCGAGCCCGCGTACCTTGCTGGATGATCTCAAGCGCGCGTGCCAGGCCAACGACCCACAGGCAACCCGCCAGGCGCTGGACGCCTGGGCCCGCCAGCAGCCGGAGACCCTGGCCGAGATGGCGGCGCGGTTCGTGCCGTTGTCGGATGCACTGGATGGGTTGAACGGGGCGCTGTATAGCGAGAGCGGGCAGTATTGGCAGGGTGAAGATTTGTGGCGGGCGATCGGTACGATTCCCCCGGCTGAGCAGGTATTGCTGCCGACCGGCGAGAACGGCAGCCTGCCGCCGCTATATCCCAAGTGATGTGCTGCCTGTGCAGGCCTCTTCGCGGGTAAACCCGCTCCCACAATGACCGCGCCGGCCTGTAGGAGCAGCCTTGTGCTGCGAAGAGGCCATGACTGCCACAGACAGTCTTTTGTCATACCGGCCTCTTCGCAGCACAAGGCTGCTCCTACAGTCATTGACTGCTTACACGACCCCTGTGGGAGCGGGCGTGCCCGCGAACACCGGCGCAGCCGGTGCCACCGTAAGATATTTCTGAACCTGCAACCCAATGCTTCAGGATCAACCCGCTTAGGAATTATCCTACGCGCGCTGCCGAACTATCGCTGTTGTCGGGGAAACACCTCACGGATAACGTTTCCGGGTCGCTTCGGTGACCGGGTGTGAGAACCCGACGATAAGCAAATTTCCGCCAGCTTTCATGGCGGCCGCGCGCGGGCAGACTTCGGTCTGGCCGAGTTTTCCTTTGCTTCCTCGGTTTCTCACCCCGCGCACGGCTGCCACCTAAACCCGTGAGAAGGTTGCGGTGGTGGCATTCTCTGATCAAGCAAAGGGTTTGAATCATGAAAAAGATCGTCCCCGATCCACCCGCAAAACTAACGGCTCGCCCCTTCTACACCATCAACCAGGACACCCCCTCGGTTGACGCCCTGATCCACACCCTCCAGCTGATGGCCGGCATCGAAGACTCGCTGGACGAATACATCTGCGCCAATGCCGGCGAGCCCGGCATCAACATGCTGGTCAACGCGGTGCATCACGTACAGATGACCAAGGCCCTGGCCGAGTTGCTGTTGCACCGGCAAACCGGGGATATCACCCGGCACTGATTACACAGCCCCAAGACATGCGCGGCCCCTGAGCGGCCTTGCGTCGCGAAAGGGGTGCGAAGCGCCCCCAGGATCTGCGCATCACCGCAAAATCGCCGGGGCCGCCTTGCGGCCCTTTCGCGACACAAGGCCGCTCCTACAAAGACCGTGATCGGAGAGAGGGCTTCATCAACCTGCGAGCACCGGTTGACCTGGCTGACGGCTCAGATGAACCGCTGCCCCTCGAACGGGTTCCAGCTCTGCTGCCCTTTGGTCTGCTTCAGGTAGTAGGCACGGTTGGTCAGGAAGCTGTACAGAAACGCAAACGCCATGCTGATGCCGTTATCCAACGGGCGCGGGATCTCGCTACCCGTCGCGATCTCGTAGTAGCTCAGGAGAACACCGATGGCGATCATGATGGCCAGCATAACCAGGTTCTTCTTCCACAGTCCCAGCACGAACCAGTAGATCGGGCCGAAGAAAAAGGCGATGAAGTTGTTGTTGATCAGCAGCTTCTTGCCAAATGGCAAGGCGCGGAAAGCGGCTTTGTAGGGCTCGGAGGTGGGTGCGCCGTACTGATCGAAGAAAGCGAAACGCTCCCGCCATTTTGGCTTGAGGTTATCTGGGGTGGATTGGGTTTGTGGGATGCCTTCCATTGGTGACTCCTGTGATCGTCGTCCGTGAGTGTCGAATAGCCATGATCATGGCCGGTTCGGAGGGTAAATCAGCATGCCTTTGAGGGCAAGCTTGATACCTCCCGCAAAGCGAGAGCCAAGTCACAGAACGCTCAAGGCTTCCAGATCGGCGCGATCAGAAATTCGTTGTTCACCACACGATTGATGTCGCTCAGGCGACCCAGCGGGTTGTCGTAGTGCAGGTGAATGCGGGTGCCGCTAAGGAACTTCGTATACCCCCTATTAGACTAACTATTGGACTGTCGCTCCACCTCATCATCAGCCGCACTCAATATACCCTCCACCAGACTTGAATCGATTTTCCAAATAGATAATTTGGGGTTCCCTACATATTGCTGACCATAGGGAATTTCGTAATAAGACGCATCTACTTTTTCCGCAGTTAGCACAGCACAAACTGATCGAATCATTTTTGCATGATCGTGGCAGTCGCCGTCAAAAATCTCCAACTCTAATACTGGCTCATGCGCCAGAATCGTTGATTTCAACTGCAACAATGGGACACCAAGTACACGATGGAGCTTCATAAGGGCTGAAGCTGAGACCCCAGCCCCCTCCATGACAATCGCAATGACAGACATTGTTCTATAGTTAACCTTGGATCATCCCTATAAACCTTCTCGCCATCTGCACTCATTACTTTACCGCCACTTTGCCACTCTATTATTCATTAGAGTCGGAGTTCTCCAAAAAAATAGACATCCACGAATCCATCACATCCCATAATTCGATTCCTTCTGTCGGGTTTTCTGGTTTCTCATGCCACCAGATAAAAGCCTGACCCTTGTGTGAGCCATTCCCCAAAGCCAAATAATCACCAGCGCCGCTAGAAAATACCGCCACCATATCAGGGAGTGCTGGATAATCTTCATCGCACAGTTCCTTGACAGCAACAAAGTCCTCCAACCTCGACGGCCCCATAGTGCAACCAATATAGAATCCAAAACCATTATGCAATCTTGAATAAAACTGCCGGAAGCTCGCAGGAAAACTAGGATAACCATCGAAACCTGACCCTTCAACGCCTAGTGGAGCCCCGCCCATATAGAAGCATAAATCACCACCTTCACTATATGCATACATGAGGTATGGGCGATCACTCACAGCCAAAACCGTTCCTAACACACATTTTTCTAGCCACGCGCTTACCCAAGGCAAAAGTTCGGAAAACTCAGCCCATTCCGCAGGAATATGTTTTTTCCCACTATCTGTAAAGCCAAATCCACGCCACTGTTTGGGGAAATCGATATCCACAGGGACATCGCCAGGTGAGAAATACACATCATAACCTTTAAGCTCGGTTACAATACGCTGCTTTAAAGATTCAGGCCAATTCATTTTCATACACCTCAGCTCCGAAGGCACAGGGTTGAATGGACTTCCCGGTACTGGCTATAGAAATACCGACAGTTGCATACAACTTCCTAAAAGCAAAAGAAAACTAAATTAGAGGGCAAAAATCAGCCGTCTAAATCAAACCTATATTTTAAAGAACCAGAAAGCCACAGCAAAGATTACGAAAAAGCACTCAATGTCTACCAATCTCCTCGCCATGACTCAAGATAGAAGCTTTCTCCGCCATCCAAATATTGCAACTGACTCCAAAAAATTTTTCGCACTGATGCATCTCATATTAGATGCCCGACATTTTTATTGCGATGGCCGCTGGATACCAGGAAACAAGAATTCTTTCGACGGATCCCAGTTCACTCCAGTTTCCCGATAGTTTTTAATTCGCGAAACAATTTTCTCGGGATCGCCTACCATCCCACAAAGTTCATAGCGACGAATTAACTCCAGGCCTCCATCAGGTGAAAGGAAGTCTTTGATTATTTTGCCACCAATATTTGAATACCCCTCCGACAACTCTATGAGCTTTGCACCAGTGTTTCCGGGAGTACCAAATATTGCTGAAAGCATACGACGCTCAACAGGTCGTTTATTTGGCGCAACCAGTTCGCTAGATACTACACGCGAAAAAATTTTCTTGATATTTTTTATCGAAACAAAAATCGTGAACAGTAAATCGATATTGTTTAAATCCACACCCACCCAATCATCATTGCTAGAAAAAATGTCAAAAACCTCCAAAAGATGGTTGTTTCTCATTTGCGAAATAGCGTAATAACCCTCTTCCACCTTTATACTTACAACCAAACCTTCCTGCCACTTCAAAGACTTCAACATGATGCAGCCCCCTTTACCTTTCTGCTAGTTTTTGCCTTTCCACTCGAAGTTCTATGCTCATCAGCAGCCGCGAGATAACGATCTCTACTTGGATTATTCACCCCCACCGGATTTCGTTTATTAGATGTTCCTTTCAGGCCGCCTCCATCCTCAAACACCCTCTGTTCCAATCCCCTCGCAATATCTTTTCCAGCTTGGCCATCACCGACAAAGAATGGCTCAGGCGCCACATCAAAGTGCGCAGTGCTTGAATATCGATAGCCCAGTACATCTTGGGCTGAATGACCTAGTCCTGGCTTGCTTGCGTAACCAATATAAGGCTTACCATCCTTTACACCTTCGTATGCGATATGCGTAGCATTAGCAGGGTTTCCAGCCCATCCTAGTGGATCTAACCAACCGAGTGGATTGACAGCATATTGGTAAAGGTTGATTCCTCCAAGAAGTCCAATTGGATCCTGAGTGGCAAAACGCCCGATCTCGGGATCGTAGTAACGGAAGGTACTGTAGTGCAGTCCCGTCTCGTCATCAAAGTACTGGCCTTGGAAGCGCAGATTCTGCTCGATCTCATTGATGGGCAGACTCTCTATTGCCCCCCAAGAACGATAAGTCGCCTGCCAAACGATCTTGCCGTCACTGTTCGTCAGCTCCAGCGGCGTACCAATCTGGTCCGTATGGAAGTAATAAAGCTTCTGGTCCTCCCCTTCCACCTGATCAACCCGCACCAACGGCGCATAGCTACCCGGCTCGTACAGGTACAAGATGCTCTGCCCCGGCGTCTCCTCACGCAGCATCCTCAGCCCCCTGGACTTGGCAAATTGCCGGGCATTGAAATCCAGGCGGTTGCCCGCAGGGTCGTAACGAAACTCTTCGCTGCCAACCAGCGAGCCCGTATCGCGGCTGCGCAACTGGCCGTTCGCTTCGTACTCGTACTTGATCTCGCCACGCAGCTTGTCGAGCGTACGCACCAGTTCACCTGCCGGGTCGTACTGATAACGGCGGTGAATCGGGTTGTACGCATGCTCCACCAGCAATGAGGTATTGATACCGGTGTTGTGCACCTGCGAGAGCTTGTCTGCCGGCAAGTTCGAGGCAAACTGCCACGCCTTGCGCCCCATCGCGTCATAACCGAAGCAACTGGTGAGCTTGCCTTGGGTCCGGTACACCTCCCGGTGCAGGTCGTCACGCTCCATGTCGCTGATCACCTGGCCATCGAGGTTCAGCTGGTGCAGGTGCCCGCTGCCGTAGTACAGGTGGTTGGCCTTGCGGCCATCCGGCAGGGTCAGCGTAGTCAGGTTGCCGAGCGGATCGTACTCGTAGCCGAGCGTGCCGTCGGGGGTGATTTCTTTGGTCAGCCGCCCCAGCAGATCGTAGGCGTACTCCAGCTTCTCTTCCGTGATCCCAAGCTGCTTGCCGATCCCGGTCGGCTGCCGCTCGATGCTCAGCAACCGGTCGCCGTCGTCGTACGCGAAGGTCTGGCTCGCATCGCGGTTGATCTTGGCGACCAACCGGCCAATGGTGTCACGCTCGAACAGCGTATGCCGCTCCGGGCGCTCGGCATTTTCGCCATAGCCGATCTCATCCAGTCGGGTGAGATGGCCACCCGCGTTGTAGCTGAAGCGCCGGGTCAGATTATCGATCCGCACCTCTTCAATCAGCCGATCCGAGGCGTCATAGGCAAAGCTGTACGTGGCGTTGTTCTCGTTTACCAACCCGGTCAGGCGCCAAGCCTTGTCGTACTCGTAACGAACCACACCTCCTTTCGGGTCCCGGCGGTTACTCGGCAAACCACGGGAAGTGCGTAGCAGGCGGGTGATCTGGCCTTTGCCATCGGTGTGGTCGAGCACCTGACCAAGGTCGTTGTAGGTGAAAGTTTCCGCCGTGTTGTCGGGATGGCTGATGCGCAGCACCTCACCGTCGGGCTTGCGCTCCAGCGTGGTGGTCTGGTTCAGCGCATCGGTTACCGCGACGAGGTGCTGGCGTTCGTCGTAGCGGTACCAGGTGTTCTTGCCCGAACAATCCTGGTAACGCTCGACCTGGGCCAGGGTGTTCCACCACAGGTACTTGGACTTGTAGGTCGCGTCGATGATGGTGTGCGGCAGGCCGTCATCGCTGTTCAGGTATTCGGTCATTTGACCCAGGGCATCGAATTCGGCGAGCAGGTTGCCCTTTTCGTCGTAGCGCGCCCGCCAGGTGCTGCCATCCGGGTAACTGACCTGGGTCACCAGCGTGGTCAGGTGGTGATATTCGTAGGTGGTCTTGCGGCCCAGCGGGTCGGTCTCTTCGAGCAGACGGGAGAATTCGTCGTACTTGAATTGCAGGCAGCTACCGTCCGCCAAGGTCAGGTCGACCATGTTGCCATTGTCGTCCAGCTCGGTGGCATAGCGTTCGCCGCCGTAGTCGCGGCTGGCGATCACCCGGTGGTCGGGGTTGTACTGCACTTCCAGCTCGCGGCCGAGCACGTCGGTGGCCCAGCTGGTACGGGCGCCGATCAGCTGCCGCCCCCGTAAAACTAAATTAAAATCACTTAAATCGAGATAGATCAACAGGAAGACGATCAGGATCAAGCGTATTTATCTCTTGATCAGACAACAAATCGTCAAAAACATTGCCTCCGAATTTCTCGATGAAAGCACGCTCATCTTCATAAATCGCTATGCACTGCAACCAATTTATTTTTAGCGAGTTAAATTCAAGCTGTGGAAAATGAGCATCGTTCCACATGAAAGGAATTGTCAAATACATATGAGGCTTTTTTGGAGCCTTTAGGTAATCATTGAACACATCAACAATTACATCACCCGGCATTACATAACGTTGGCTTTTTCGGATAAAGAAAGCTGCGGAAGCTATTGCATTTTCCCAGTAGGTCTCTTCAGTCAAAGCCCCGGCACAGAGCTCTACACGAGTAGAAAATTCCTCGCCATCACCAGCAAATAGTGGAACTTCCGACAACCCTATCGTACCTAAAGACTTCACCCCCCACATGCAAAGAGTCCAGGGTAGTCAGTACATCTACCGAAATACTTCTAAAGTCATCATAATAAGCTTGAACCTTGAGCTCACCCCCAAAAACCTTCAAAGCATGCCTAGCTACTGCCTTGCACTGTTCGCTTGGAATAGTCATTTACGGACCCAAATATAGATGGCGAACACTTCGGTGACCACTTCCTCGACCGTGGTGCCCTGGAAGATCCGCGTGTCGAAGCAGTTCTTGAGCATCGCGAACCACGGGTTGAAGGTGGCGGTGTAACGGGCCATGCTGCTGATGCTGGCAAAGCGCGTCAGGTATATAGCGCGGGCGCCTTCGGCCAACTCGATTTCGATGCTGACGTGCTGGCCCATCATCGACTTCAGCGGTACGCCGGAGTCTTCGGCAATCTCGCCAGGGCCAGTGTTAAAATAGAAAGCAAAACATCCGACCGCCTCAACGCCAGCAGTCGTCACCTAAAATTTGCATTTTAAAGACCGCCAATCCCAGAAACTTCTGCCTAGCAAACGCCATCATCCAGCAAAAATAAAACCGTTCAAAACCTCGACCAATTGAGAATGCGTGAACACTTCTTCATCTTTCCGGTTACGAACTAGAGTAAACACCTCTTTTTTTGGAGATAGGACTTCCACCACTTCGCCCTTATAGTTTGTAATCTCAATAAATCCACTAACTACACCATTGAGATTCTCTATCTCTGATAATAGTGCAGGATACTTCATCAACACGCCAGACTCATCGGTGCCGGCTTCAGTCCCCGGATTATCAAAATACACTTTAATTTTAGGACAAGCGCTCCTATTCCAACGAAAGACAGGAATCATACGCTGAATCATTTCTTTAAATTCACCCTCAGATTCGTCTCCCGAAAATTCACACCGATGTATAGGAATACAAAGATACAAGTTCCCTCGCTTACCGTCCAGCCGTCCTTTCAAGCTGCCGTGATAAGTATTGGGCACAACCAACACATGAGTAAAACCATACTTATTCGGCGCAATATCGAATATTATAGTCTTATCCTGACTCAAGGAGTCAGGCGCCTGCTCAACAACCTCCACAGAAAACACCCTGTCACTTACGCCCTCAGATATAACCAGCAAATCTTTCCTATCTGTACTTTTCAAACAATATTCATATACCACTTTTGGAAGCTTGTGCTGAAAAAAATAGCAACCGGCGTATTCTTCCACGCAAGCAAAGGACTGCAATAAGTCATCTTTAGAGAACATACCAACCTCATTCATAATCAGGCCCTACGTCCTGCCTATACCTCACGCCATCCGCAGCCATTTTAGCGCCACCGGAACTGTTAGCAGAACGCAATCGAATACTCATATTATCTACTTCATTGTAAAAATCATTCCGTGCAGCGCGAGTAGAATTATAGCCTTGTCCGTTCCAGTGTTCAACGACTGGCTTGTTGTGTTCAATTGTGATTCGGGGATCGTTCCTATGGACAACATCCATATCAGCTGTAAGAATTTTCCCTGCATCTGGTCCATCTTGGATAGTATTAGCATCCAAGACCTTATCTTTAACACCCGCACGATAACCACTTGGATATTGGGATTTTCGATTATACTGAACAGGGTTCTCACTGGTCTTAACAAACCTACCATCCGCCCCCCGCAATGGCGGACTAGCATCAGGGCTATCCACGGGTACTTTCTTCGGCACTGCCTTAACGTTTCCAAGGTTAGAACCAAAACCTTGCACTTTAATTTCGTAACGGGCATCAAAGGCTTTGCCACCCTTTGCGCCAATACCCCCTCCAAGCAAAGCCCCACCAAATGCCATCAGTTTCTGGCCATCAGAACCTTCACCAAATAGCTCACCGCCAGCCCAATGCCCAGCCATTCCGCCCGCAATACCACCAGCCAACCCCGCCATCACCAACACTGGACTTGCCAGTACAAAAGCACTAGCCAGCCCCAACGCCATCACCGCACGCTCAAGCCAAACAGGAACTTCCGGGTCAATTGCATCAGTCGTCGCTGTTCCCCCTCCTATACACACATTAGGGGAGCCAGCACTTATTTTTGCATCACAAACTGTCCGGTCACCGACTCGAGCCGCAGGCTGACCATTGATATAAACCGAGTCACTACCCTGGGCCAATATCTTAGGTCCCCCTGGATGATCCGAACACTCGGCATTATCCAGATGAGCCCTCGCAGCAGGCTTCCCATTTATATAAACGTTACTTGAGCCTGATCGTATTTGCCCTGTTTCACTACAAGCGAAAGATAGGCTACCAATCAGTTGACCGATTCCAGCGCCAGTGGCTGCTCCCGCTCCAACCATCGCGGCTAGCGCTACAGCCCCAAGCCCGCCGGTCCCGATAACGGCAATACCTATGAGTACCGCGCCTGCACCAATTGCTAAGCCAGCAAGCAATCCACCTAAAGCGCTGGAGTGCTCGATTGGATCATCTAGTCTCGCAGCAGCCGCAGTCATGCTGATTCGGCCTGTTCAGCATCCCCCTCGTTCACAGGCAGATAGCGCAGTTGAAGACTTTCAACCAACCTATCGAAAGCACTACGCTCCTCCGCCGTCATGCCTTTGGGACTGTTGCTCGTACCGGTAATTTGCATGAGCAAAGGCCGCTTGTACTCATCCTGATGCAGAAAAATTAGCTGTACTTGATGAACCGGTTGGCCTTGTTGTCGCCAACGGAACTCGACACGTCGGGCCTCTAATCCAGCTACCTCTACCGGGGAAACCAGTTCGATCCACTGAACATGGGACAACGTCTTTTTCAACTCACCAAGCAGTTGTTGCGCAAGCGTCTCCAAGTCCGTATCCGGCTCCACCGGCGAACGCCCCACGACGAACGAGAACGGGCTAGGTCCGATGTCCGTCAGAGTAAAGACGTGAAATGTCTTGTCTTTTAAATTCTCTGGACGAATGAAACTCAACTCATTTGTAAGAAAACGCTCTGGTGGAGGGGGCTCTGCATTGCGAGCCTCCTCTTCTAGACGCTCACGCTCAAGGCGCTCTTCGCGTTCACGCCGTTCAGATAATCGATCGTAGATGTTTCTACGCATGGGACTTTTCCTTGTCGCTAATCAAGACTTGTTCAAATTGATTATTTTGCTGCCTGCAACGTCCACGGAGATGCCTGACAGTGTAATCGTGCCATCCGAGTTCATTACAAGCGTGCTTTTTCCCACCTCCAAGGTGATTGACTTTGCCGCTTTTATTTTTACCTCACCCTGGTCCACCGTCACAAAATACGAGCCCTCCTCCACCGCAATACTGGTTTCCAGCTTAATGGTTTCGGAATGTCTGCCCTCGACAGTGATAGTTCTATTCCCGCCCACCTTGAGACTGTCATCTGCCTCAACCTCAGTATCCAGATTGCGCTCGGCGTGCATGATGATCTGCTCAGCACCAGCCTTGTCTTCGAAACGGAAGAAGTTCGCGTTCGACCCTTTACCTTTAGTAGAGCGGGTCAGGAAACCACTCTGGGTCTTGTTCGCCGGCAGCGACCATGGCGGGGTGTTGGTGCTGTTGTACAGGCTGCCCATGATCAGCGGGCGGTCGGGGTTTCCGTCGAGGAACACCACGACCACTTCGTCGCCCACACGCGGGATCTGGATGCTGCCGAAGCCGCCGCTGGCACCGGATTGGGCGACGCGCACCCAGCACGAACTGTGGTCGTTGTACTTGCCATTACGGTCCCAGTGGAACTGGATCTTCACCCGGCCCAGTTCGTCGGTGAAGATCTCCTCACCCGGTGGGCCGACGATGATCGCGGTCTGCGGGCCGGCGATGGTCGGCTTGGGCGTGCTTAGTTGCGGGCGGAACGGGATCTTCTTGCGCACGCAGCTGAAGGTGTTGAAGTAGCTGGCCTGCTGGCCGGTAAGGTAGTTGTTGTGGCCTTCGCTTTCCACGCTCATCAGCAGGAACTGGCGGTCTTCGACGGCACCCTGGTCGTGGGCGTAGTGCTGCAGCAGCTCGAAGGCGTATCCGGGCTTCATGGCGCGGCAGTTACTGGCGCCTTCGAACTGCTTGCCGCGCAGTTCCAGTGCTTCGATGCGTCGCCGTAACAACGCCTCGCCTTCGTCATATGTGCTGTGCGTGTACTGGCCGGGGTCGTAGACCTCGAAGCGCTGCACGGCGCCCTGCTCGTTCAGGCTGCGCATGGCCACCGGCAGGCGGTTGCGCGGTTGGCGGTAGTCGAAGGTCTGCGCGGCCATGCTGCCGGCCTGCAACTGGCGATGACCGCACCACTGGGTGATCGAGTCGGCGGTTTCGGTGACCGAGGCGCTGTGGAAGCGGATTTGCGCTTGCTCGGGGAGCACGTCGAGCAAGGTGGAGTCGTCGCAGATGATCAGCGTGTGGGCTTCAGCACTGTGCTCGAAGAAGTAAAACAGCCCTGCTTCATCCAGCAGGCGCTGGACGAAGTTGAGGTCGCTTTCGCGGTATTGGGTGATGTAGGTGTAGCGCTTGTGCACACGACTCAAGCGCAGCGCATAGGCAACGTAGCGTGGATACAGGGCGAAAACGTCAGCGAGCACCTCTGCGACCGTGCAGTTCTGGAAGATGCGCGTGTCGGTGCGGTGAGTGAGCATCGTCAGCCAAGGGCTCAGGATCGCACTGTAGCGGTCCAGGGCGCCATCGCTACCCAGACTGGCAAAGCGGGTGAGGTAGCCGTTGATGAAGCGCGGCGCGGCATCGGCCAGTTCGATCTCGATGCTCACCTGCTGGCCGATCATCGACTTGAGCGCTAGGTGCGGCCCGTCGCAGATCAACAGCAGCTCGTAGGCGAACGGCTGCGAAAGGCCTTCGGCGCCCTTGAAACATTCCAGCAGCAGAGGCTGGTCGAGGTCAGCCAAATGATGAAACTTGAACAGTCGGCGATGCTGCGGCGTAAGGCGCTCGGCCAAGTCCATGATCATTGCATTGTCCTTGAATGCTCGAAGCGCTCGGAGGTTAGGGCAATGATCGAGGGGCTAACAATGAACGATATGTTGAGGGAAATGTGCGTTTGTAGGACCGAGAAACCGGGTGATTTCTCGCTTTCCTACACAGCACGCAAGTACCCATCGTCGAGATGGAACGCTAACTCAGCAACGGCGCCACTTTGCGGCAAAATATGCGCCTGGCAAGGGCTTTGCCCTTGGTCGAGGGTGAACCCGCTCCCACAGGGCCCCGCAGAATCAGGGAGTTACAAAATAACCGGCACTCGCACTTACCTGCGGGCAGCAACTGCCCTGCCGTACTGCCTTGGGTTACCATACCCGGCTCCGCGAAGCCCATCATTCACGCCAAGCCCCCGCTTGCTCGACTCGACACCAACAGGTCATCCATGCGTCTGTTTCATACCTCCGACTGGCACCTGGGCCAAAGCCTGCACGGCCAGGAACGCGACTTCGAACACGCCTGCTTCCTCGACTGGCTGCTCGGCCAGCTGCGCCTGCGCCAGCCGGATGCGCTGCTGATCGCCGGGGATATCTTCGACACGGTCAACCCGCCGGTCAAAGCCCAGGAACGTCTCTACGACTTCATCGTCCAGGCCCACGAGCAACAGCCGAAGCTGGACATCGTGATGATCGCCGGCAACCACGACTCCGGCTCGCGCATCGAGCTGCCCGCGGCGCTGATGCGCCGCCTGCGCACCCATGCCCTGGGCCGTGTGCATTGGCTGGACGAGGGCCAGCTGGACGCCGAGCGCCTGCTGATTCCGCTGACCAACGGCCGTGGCAAGGTCGCCGCCTGGTGCCTGGCCCTGCCCTTCCTGCGCCCGGCCGAGGTGACCGGCCCGCAATTGGGCGACGACTACCTGCAAGGCATCACCCAGGTGCACCAGCAGCTGATCGCCGCCGCGCAAAAGAAGCGCAAGAAGGACCAGGCGCTGATCGCCATCAGCCACGCGCACATGGCCGGTGGCGCGGTGTCGGAGGACTCCGAGCGCAGCCTGATCATCGGCAACGCCGAGGCGCTGCCGGCCAAGCTGTTCGACAAGGCCATCAGCTACGTCGCCCTGGGCCACCTGCACAAGCCGCAGAAGGTCAACCGCGAAGAACGCATCCGCTACAGCGGCTCGCCGATCCCGCTGTCGTTCGCCGAAATCAACTACCCGCACCAAGTGCTGGAAGTGGAGCTGGACGGCACTGACCTGGTCAGCGTCGAACCGCGCCCAGTACCGCGCGCCGTAGCCCTGCAACGGGTCGGTCCGGCACCACTGGGCGAACTACTGGAACAGTTGGCCGACCTGCCAGTGATCGACCTGCTCGAAGACCCCAACCGCCAGCCCTGGCTGGAGGTGCGGGTGATACTGGACGAGCCGCAACCCGACCTGCGCCAGCAGATCGAAACCGCACTGCAAGGCAAGGCCGTGCGCTTGATCCGCATCAGCGCCGAATACGCCGGCCGCAACAATGCCGAAGACGATGACCTGGCCTTTGTCGAACTGGCCCAGATGACCCCGCAGGACCTGTTCAGCCGCGCCTGGGAGCAGGCCTATGGCAACCCCGCCGACGAACAGGCGCTGGCCGACTTCGCCCTGCTGTTGCAGGACGTGCAGCAGGAAGAGGAACAGCCATGAAGATTCTCGCCATCCGCCTGAAGAACCTGGCATCCCTGGCCGGCCCGGTCGATATCGATTTCACCGCCGAACCGCTGGCCAGCGCCGGCCTGTTCGCCATCACCGGGCCTACCGGGGCGGGCAAGAGTACCCTGCTCGACGCCCTGTGCCTGGCGTTGTTCGGCACCGTGCCACGGCTGAACGACATTGGCCGCGAGGCCAAGGTGCCGGATGCAGACGGCGAGATCCCTACCTCCGACCCGCGCAACCTGCTGCGCCGCGGCACCGGCAGCGGCTTTGCCGAAGTCGATTTCGTCGGCATCGATGGCCGCCGCTACCGCGCCCGCTGGGAAGCCAACCGCGCCCGCGACAAGGCCAACGGCAAGCTGCAGCACAGCCGCCAGAGCTTCTATGACCTGGACAGCGAGCAGGTGCTGGGCAGCGGCAAGAACGAATACAAGCAACTGGTCGAAGCCCGCCTGGGCCTGAACTTCGAACAGTTCACCCGCGCGGTGATGCTGGCCCAGAGCGAATTCGGCGCCTTCCTCAAGGCCGACGACAAAGAACGCAGCGAGCTGCTGGAAAAGCTCACCAACACCGCCATCTACACCCGCCTGGGCCAGCGGGCCTTCAGCAAGGCACGCGAAGCCGGCGAGGCCCACAATGCCCTGAAGGACCGTGCCAGCCACCTGCTGCCGATGGCCGCCGAAGCACGCGCCGAGCTCGACCAGCGCCTGGAACAGGCGCAGCAGCAATTCAAGGCCGACCAGGCCGGCGAGCGCCAGCTGGAACAGCAACGCAACTGGCTGAACGAGCAGCGCCAGCTGCAGGCCCAGCACGCCGAAGCCGGTACCGCGCTGCAGGCCGCCGAACAGGACTGGCAACAACTGGCTGACCAGCGCCTGGACCTCGTGCGCCTGGAGCGCCTGGCCCCGCAGCGCCACCAGTTCCACCGCCAGCAGACACTGACCGCGCAACTGGCACCGCTGGCAGCGAAGATCGCCGAGCAACAGCAGCAGCAAGCCGAGCTGCAAGTGCGCACCAGCGAGCTCGAACAGGCGCTGGGCACCGCGCGTCAGGCGCTTGCCGATAGCCAGGCCCAACACAGCGAGAACGCCCCTCGCCTGCGCCAGGCCTTTGCCGCCCAGGACAACCTGGCCCGCCTGGACCAGGAGCTGGCAGCACAGCGCAGTGCCAGCCAGCAGGCCGAGCAGCAGGTCGCCGAAGGCCAGCAGCACCTGCAGCAGCTGGAAGACAACCAGCAGCGCAGCCTGCAGCAACTGGCGCAGATCGACACCGCGCTCGCCGACAGCCAGCACCTGGCGGGCCTGGCCAACGCCTGGCACGCCTACCTGCCGCAACTGAAGCAAGTGATGCTGATCGGTGGCCGCCTGGCCAAAGGCCGTGAAGAGCTGCCCGGCCTACAGGCCCAGGCCAGTCAGGCCAATGCGCACTTGCAGGCCGAGCGCGATGCCTTCGAGCTGCTGTTCCGCGAAGCCAAGGCCGAACCCCAGGCCCTGGCAGAACAGATCGACCTGCTGGGTGGCATGCTGCAGGACAACCGCAAGCAGCAGCGCGCCGTGGAAGAACTGTCACGCCTGCATGGCCGTGAACTGGAACTGCGCCAGCAGCTGGAGGCCGTGCGCGTGCGTCAGCAGCAGGCCATGCAGCAGCGCCAGCAACTGATTACCGAAGGCACCGCCGCCAAGGCCGAGCTGGAAGCCGCCGAGCAAGCGCTCAACCTCACCCGCCAGTTGCTGGAACGCCAGCGCCTGGCACGCAACACCAGCGTCGAAGAGTTGCGCGGCCAGTTGCGCGACGGCGAACCCTGCCCGGTGTGCGGCAGCGCCGAGCACCCGTTCCACCAGCCTGAAGCGCTGCTGCAAAGCCTGGGTCGCCATGACCAGGCCGAAGAAGATGCCGCGCAGAAGCAGGTCGAAACCCTCAACAGCAAGCTGGTGGATATGCGCACCCAGCTGGGCGTGGTCAACGCCCAGCTCAAGGACTTCCAGCAGCAGCAGCAGCAATTGGACGAACAGCTGCAACCGCTGGTGGCCCAGGTGCAGGCGCACAGCCTGTGGCCGGCCCTGGCCCCGCAGGACGACAAGGCCCGCAGTGCATGGCTCGACAGCCAGCTGCGGCGCCTGGACGAAGAAATCGGCCAGGACGAGAAACGCCAAAGCGCCCTGCTCGCCCTGCAAAAAGATGCCGCCCGTCTCAACCAGCAACTGCAGGCCGCCCAGCAGGCGCAACAGCAGGCCCAGCGCCACCTGGAGCAACAGCACCAAGCCCTGGCCAGCGACGAGCAGCAGTTGCAGCAAGGCCTTGAGGACCTTGCCGGCGTATTGCCCGAAGAGGCCCTCAAGGCCTTGAACGACGACCCGGCCAATGCCTTCCTCGCCCTGGACCAGCAGATCGCCCAACGCCTGCAGCAACTGGAGCAGCGCAAGGACGAGCAGGAAGAACAGCAAGCCCGCCAGGCCCAGCTGGACAAGCTGCGCGACCAGCAGCAGGCACGCGTGCAGACCCAGCAGCAGCTGCAGCAGAAACTTGCCGCCCTCGACGAGCAGCGCCAACAGGCCCAGGCTTCGCTTGGCGAACTGCTTGGCGGGCACGCCAGCGCCGAAGCCTGGCAACTGCATATGGACGCCGCGCTGGAGCAGGCCCGCGCCCTCGATGCCGACACTGCCCAGCGCCTGCAGGACTTGCGTACCCAAGGCGTGCAACTGGCCAGCGAACTCAAGGCCAACACCCAGCAGCAGCAGGCGCTGGACGCCGAGTGCCAGCAGTTGCAGGGCCAGATCGCCCAGTGGCGCGCAGAACACCCGGAACTGGACGACGCCGGCCTGGATCGCCTGCTGGCCATGGAGGACGCGCAGGTAAATGAACTGCGCCAGCGCCTGCAAGGCGCCGAAAAGGCCATCGAACAGGGCCGCGTGCTGCTGCACGAACGTGAACAACGCCTGCAGCAACATGCCGCGCAAATGACTGTGGACACCTCGGCCGACGCCCTGGAACAGGCCCTGACCGAACTGCGCGAACGCCTGGCCGGCCATGAGCAGCAATGCGCCGAACTGCGTGCACAGCAGGCCGATGACCAGCGTCGCCAACAGGCGCACCAGGCGCTGGCGGCGGAAATCGAACAGGCCCACCAGCAGTGGCAACGCTGGGCTCGCCTGAACGCCCTGATCGGCTCGGCCTCGGGCGATGTGTTCCGCAAGATCGCCCAGGGCTACAACCTCGACCTGCTGCTGCACCACGCCAACGCCCAGCTGCGCCAGTTGGCCCGCCGCTACCGCCTCAAGCGCGGCGGCAGCGCCCTCGGCCTGCTGGTGCTGGACACCGAGATGGGTGACGAATTGCGTTCGGTGCACTCGCTGTCTGGCGGGGAAACCTTCCTGGTGTCGCTGGCCCTGGCTCTGGGCCTGGCCTCGATGGCCTCCAGCACGCTGCGCATCGAATCGCTGTTCATCGACGAAGGCTTCGGCAGCCTCGACCCCGAGTCGCTGCAACTGGCCATGGACGCCCTCGACGGCTTGCAGGCCCAGGGCCGCAAGGTGGCGGTGATTTCCCACGTGCAGGAAATGCACGAACGCATCCCGGTGCAGATCCAGGTGCGCCGCCAAGGCAATGGCCTGAGTGACGTGGAGGTGTGCGGGTGATCCTCTACTCGTTCCGCCGCTGCCCCTGGGCCATGCGCGCGCGCCTGGCCCTGCGCTATGCGGGATGCGAGGTGGAGATTCGCGAGGTAGCGATGAAGAACAAGCCGGCAGAACTGCTGGCCTTGTCACCCAAGGGCACGGTGCCGGTACTGGATACCGGTGCCGGGGTGCTCGAAGAAAGCCTGGACATCATGCGCTGGGCGCTGGCGCAAAACGACCCGCAGGACTGGCGGCTGCAGGCCGACCCTGCGGCGGCGCAGCAGGCTGAAACACTGATTGCGCGCAACGACAGCACGTTCAAGGCGCAGGTGAACCTGTACAAGTATGCCGAGCGCTACCCCGAGCATACCCGCGAGCATTACCGCCAGCAGGCCGAGGCCTGGCTGGCGGAGCTCGAAGGCCTGCTGGCGGGCAGGCCCTACTTGCTGGCCACGCACCCGAGCATTGCCGATGCCGCGTTGCTGCCCCTGATGCGCCAGTTTGCCGGGGTCGAACCGCAGTGGTTCGCCGAGGCGGCTTATCCGCGGGTGCGGAGCTGGCTGGAGGGGTGGTTGGCTTCGGAGCTGTTCAGGTCAGTCATGGCCAGGTAGCTTCGCGCGATCCCTTGTAGGAGCGGCCTTGTGTCGCGATAGGGGCGCGCAGCGGCCCCAGGTTTTTGCGTCACAGCAGAAATTGCCGGGGCCGCTCTGCGGCCCTTTCGCGACACAAGGCCGCTCCTACAGGGGACCGAGTCAGGTTCAGTGGTTGTGCTTGCCACTCAATGCCGCATGGAAATTGGCACTCTGGCGCAGGTACTGTTCGGTGTAGCTATGGGTAGCGGACGCCTTGCCGCTGCTGTCGGCATGAGCATGCGCTGGCAATACGACCGAAGCGGAAATGGCGGATGCGGCAATGACCGGGAAGAGATTGAAGTTCATCTGGGCTGACCTCGACGGCGGTGGTTTGACGTTGGCCCGTTTGGGCCTTGGGTCAAACTTACGCCGCCGAAGCCGCAGGCAAAAATTCATTGCGCCAGTATCGACTATCACGCCGATCGATATCACTCGATGAACTTCAGGTCCGACGGCGCATCCTGCTTCAGCGTCTGCACCGTCTCCAACAGCTTCCCGCTGCGCGGATCGCGGCGTATCACCACGATCTGGTTGCTCTTCTGGTTGGCCACCAGCAAGAAGTTGTCGCTCGGGTCGAGGGCGAACTCGCGGGGATGATCCCCCTCCACCGAACGGCGCTGCAGGAACGTCAGCTGGCCATCCTGCTTGCCCACGCTGAACGCCACGATCTCGTTGGCCGTGCCTCGGTTGCTCACATACAGGAAGCGCCCGTCTGCCGACAAGTGCAAGCCACCTGCCGCTTTCGCCGCAGCTTCCTTGCTCTCGGTCAGGGGCAGGCGCTGGCGTTCGACCAGGTTGCCCTCCTGCACGTCGAACATCACCACTTCGGCACTCATTTCCAGGGTCAGGTAGGCGTGCCGACCCTTGGCGTCGAACAACAGGTGGCGCGGCCCGCTGCCCGGCGGCAGATCCACCGACGCGGGGATCGCCGGCGTCAACGGGTGGTCTGCGCTGGCACCGTCGTAACGGTAGATGAACACCTTGTCGGCACCCAGGTCGCTGGCATACAGGTGGCGGCCGTCCGGTGACAGCACCAGCGAATGCACATGGGCGCTAGCCTGGCGCTCGGGGTTGACCCCGCTCGCCTTGTGCCGGGCCTGTTGCACCACCGGCTTGAGCTTGCCGTCCTTGGCCACCGGGACTACCACCAGGCTGCCGCCGGGATCGGGCTTGACCGCGTAGTTGGCGACGAACAGATAACGCTGGTCCTGGCTGAGGCTGGCGTGGGTAGGCTCGTCACCTTGGCTGGGCACCTGGTTGATGGGCTTGATTTCGCCTTTTGCACTGACGCTGAAGCTGCTGGCATGGCCGTTCGGGGTTTCATTGACCGCGAACAGCTGGCGTTGATCGGCCGACAATACCAGCCACGAAGGGCTGACACTCTCCACCACCTGCTGCGGCGACGGGTCGATATGACCGGTCTTTTCGTCGAACCCGTAGCGGTAGATGCCCTGGCTGGCGCCATCGGTGTAACTGCCCACCAGCAAGGTGGCGGCGTGGGCATGGATGGTCAGGCTCATCAGGCTAGCGGTCAGCAGGCTCGTCCAGATCCGATTCATCTTCGTCATCATCCGGGGCGCGAAAGGCACTCATACAGACTAGCCGATGCGCGCCGTCGGCATCGTCGAGTTGCCACTCGTCACCCACGGCGATGGCAGCAGTGATCTGCTCAGGGGTGAAGGACCAGCGGCGGAGCTGGCGGCCGTCCATGCATTCGATGGTGAGGCCGGATTCATCGGAGGTGAAGTCGAAGGCGTGCAGGCCGTCGATCAGGAGCATGTCGCAGGACTGCAGGGCGGTGGCGAGGGGGGACATGGGGGTACCAATCTGAAATGAGTTGGCATTATAGCCTTGGGGCTGCCTTGCAGCCCATTCGCAGCACAAGGCTGCTCCTACAAGGGGACCGCGAACCTTCTGTAGGAGCAGCCTTGTGCTGCGAATGGGCCGCAAAGCGGCCCCCGGCAATTCAATGAGCGAAAATGGAGCCCCCCTCCTTGCCCACCATCTTCTCAGGCTTGATCAGGAACCTTGCCAGCGCCGGCAGCAGCCACAGCGCACCGAACATGTTCCACAGCAGCATGAAGGTCAGCATCAGCCCCATGTCCGCCTGGAACTTGATCGCCGAGAAGATCCAGGTGCACACGCCGATGGCCAGGCACAAGCCGGTGAACAGCACTGCCTTGCCGGTCGAGCGCAGGGTCTCGTAATACGCCTCCTGCAACGGCAACCCGGCGCGCAGGAAGCTTTCCAGCCGGCTGTAGATGTAGATGCCATAGTCCACGCCAATGCCCACACCCAGCGCCACCACCGGCAAGGTCGCCACCTTGACCCCGATGCCCATGTAGGCCATCAGCGCGTTGCCCAGCACCGAGGTCAGCACCAGCGGCAGGACGATGCACAGGGTGGCGGCGAACGAGCGGAAGGTAATCAGGCACATCACTGCCACGCAGATGTACACCAGGATCAGGATGGTCAGTTCGGCCGACTTGATCACCTCGTTGGTCGCCGCTTCGATCCCGGCATTGCCCGCCGCCAGCAGGAACTGCAGGCCTTCCTTGTTGTGGCTGTCGGCAAACGCCTTGGCCACGGCAGTGACCCGCTCCAGGGTTTCGGCCTTGTGGTCGTTGAGGAACACCAGCACCGGCGCCAGCGAGCAGTCGCCGTTGTACAGGCCATCAGCGCGGGCGATGGAGTTGTTGAGGATATCCGGGTTGCGCGACAGGGTTTCCCATTTCAGGCTGCCCTCGTTCATGCCCTTGATCACCTGCTTGGACACGGTCACGAGGGAAATTGCCGACTGCACGCCCGGGGTGTTCTGCATGGTCCACATCAGCTCGTCGATCGGCGCCATGGTCGAGTGGATCGAGCAGCTTTCCGGCGGGGTCTTGACCATGATCACCAGCACGTCGGAACTGGTCGAGTAGTTGCTGATGATGAAGTTGTTGTCCTGGTTGTAGCGCGAGTCGGGGCGCAGCTCCGGCGCGCCCTGGTCGAGGTCGCCGATCTTCAGGTTCTGGCTGTACCACAGGCCACCGGCGAAGGCGACCAGCGCCAGGGCCACCGACACCGGCGCCACCTTGGCACTGGCGAAGTTCGACAACAGGCGCCAGAACGGGTGCTCGCGGGTGGCGTCCTGCTTGCTGCGCTCGACGGCCTTCTTGCTGATGCCGACGTACGAGATCGCTACCGGCAGCAGGATGAGGTTGGTGAACACGATCACCGCCACACCGATGGAAGCACCGATGGCCAGTTCACGAATCACGCCGATGTCGATAATCAGCAGGGTGATGAAGCCCACGGCGTCGGCGAGAATGGCGATCATCCCCGGCAGGAACAGCTGGCGGAAGGTGCGCCGGGCAGCGGTCAGGGCGTTGTCGGCGTCACTCGACTGCAGGGCGATACCGTTGATCTTCTGCACCCCGTGGGAAATGCCGATGGCGAAGATCAGGAACGGCACCAGCATCGAGTACGGGTCCAGGCCAAAGCCCACTGCATGCATCAGGCCCAACTGCCAGACCACTGCCACCAGGGTGGTGATGAGCACGGCGATGGTGCTGCGGATGCACCAGGTGAACCAGTACAGCAGCACCCAGGTGATGGCCAGGGCGACGCCAAAGAACATCGCCACCATCACCAGGCCGTCGATCAGGTCGCCGACCTTCTTGGCGAAGCCGACGATGTGAACCTTCACATTGGGGTTCTGCGCCTGGAACTTGTCGCGGATCTTTTCTTCAAGCTGGTGCGAGAACTGCTGGTAGTCCAGCTTCACCTGCTTGCCTGGGTCCTGCGGGTCGGGGTAGCTCTCCAGCAGTGGCACATCGACGATGCTGGACTTGAAGTTGTTGCCCACCAGTCGCCCCACCTGGCCAGACTTGAGCACGTTGTCGCGCAGGGTGTCGAGGCTGTCCTGCGAGCCGTTGTAGGTGTTGGGGATCACCTCGCCACCCGAGAAGCCTTCCTCGGTGACCTCGCTCCAGCGCACGCTGGGGCTCCACAGCGACTTTAGCCCGGCACGGTCGACGCCAGGGATGTAGAACACTTCGTCATGGATCTGCCGCAGGGTCTCCATGTAGTCCTTGTCGAAGATGTCGCCATTCACGGCCTCCACCGAAATGCGCACGGTGTTGCCGAGGTTGGCCAGGTCGTTGCGGTGCTCCATCATCTGCTCGATGAACGGGTGCTGCAGCGGGATCATCTTCTCGAAGCTGGTGGACGGGCGAATCTGCGTGGCCTGCCAGAACAGGAAGATGCTGACCAGCACGCACAGGGCGATGACCACGGGGCGATTGTTGAAGATCAGGCGTTCGAGCAACGTGGCCTTGTCCTGGTGATGCGGGTGCATGGTGATGCTCTCCCTGCTGGTCATGGATGCACCTCCTGGTCAGCACCCTGCGGGTCAGCCAGGTGCACGCCACCCTGCCCTACCAGCAGCAGGCCCCCATCGGCCAGGCCGCCGACGCCGGCCAGGGCAATTCGGTCGGCGCGGTTGTAGACACTGAAGGTCTGGCCGTCATCGGTACTGCGCAGCACGCTGCCGCCATTGCCGACCAGCACCAGGCTACCGTCCTCGACAAGCGTAGCGCCTGCCAGGCCGAATTCGAGGGTGCCACGTGCGGCCTTGAGCTCGATCGGTTGCCAGCTGTCACCGAAATCGGTGGAGCGGAACAGGTTGCCGCGCAGGCCGTAGGCCAGCAATGTGCGCGGCTGTGCAGTGCCTATCACGCCGAACAGCGAGCCCTCGTAGGGGCCTTGAACCTTGGCCCAGGTCTGGCCGTTGTCGGCCGAGCGGAACATGCCGCCCTGCTCGCCGACAATGAACAGGCCCGCGTCACGCACCTGGGCGATACCGTTCAGGTGCAGCTGGTCGGGGTTGTCCAGGCGCTCGGCCACGTCCTGCCAGTGCTGGCCGCCGTCGGTGGTTTCCAGCAAGGCGCCGTAGGCACCTACGGCAAAGCCGTGCCGGGCGTCGAGGAAGGCGACATCGAGCAAGGGTGCTTCGCGGGGCAGGTCTTCGAACTGCTTGCTCCAGGTGGCACCACCATCGCTGCTGGCGAGCACCAGCGCATCGTGGCCGACGGCCCAGCCGCGCTTGTCGTCGAGGAAGAACACCGCGGTCAGCAGTTGCCGGGTGGGCACCCGCGCCTGGGTCCAGGTTCTGCCCTGGTCGTCGGAGAACAGGATATGACCGCGATCGCCCACTACCACCAGGCGCTTACCGGCATGGGTGGCGTCGATCAGCAGGCTTTGGCTGGCCTTGGCCGATTCGGTGGAATATTCGTCGGCGGCAGCGGCTTGCACGCTGTCAGCCCACACGCCGAGCCCCAGCGCCAGTACCGCGCTGGCTGCCAATGGCCAGGCAAAGCGCCTGTTCTGTTCCCTCATGACTGTCCCCCTGTTGTGTTCTTGTCTGGTGGGTCAATGCACTGCAGGTACTGCGAAAAGCCTGATCTAGAGGCTTGCAATAGCTTGAGGGGATCGTAGCGGGGATATTTGCGGGAACACAACGGGCGGGGTGTTATGTTTTGTTGTCGGCTCCAAAAGCTTCGCGGGTAAACCCGCTCCCACAGGTCCTGCACAGCCCGTGAAAGCGGTGCAGGACCTGTGGGAGCGGGTTTACCCGCGAAGAGGTCGGTTCAGGCTACGGAAAACTCAAGCCAGGCTCTTGCTCACAACCTCATACACATCACTGGACAGCTCACCAGAAGCCAGAATTCGCTCCAGCTCGCCCTTCATCAGAGCCTGACGCGCATCGTCATACTTGCGCCAGCGGGTCAGCGGTGCCAGTTGCCGCGAAGCGATCTGCGGGTTCAGCGCATTCAGCTCGATCACCAGGTCCGCCAGGAAGCGGTAGCCGGAGCCATCCGCCGCATGGAAGTTGACCAGGTTCTGCCCGGCAAAGGCGCCGATCAACGCACGTACCTTGTTCGGGTTCTTCAGGGTGAACGCCGGGTGCTCCATCAGCGCCTTGACCCGCGCCAGCCCGCCCGGCAGCGTACTGGCCGCCTGCACGCTGAACCACTGGTCCATGACCAGCGGGTTGTCCTTGAAGTGCTCGGCAAAGGCTTCCAGCGCCTTGGCCCGCTCGGCTTCGAACGGTGAGTTGACCAGCACAGCCAGGGCGGTAAGGCGCTCGGTCATGTTGTCGCAGTGCTCGAACTGCTCCAAAGTCGCCTGCAGCACCTGCGGCTTGCCGCTCTGCATCAGGTACGACAGCGCGATGTTCTGCAGGCTGCGGCGAGCGAAATGCTCGGCCGAGGCCACGTAGGCGGTGCTGCGCGACACTTCGCGGTTGGCCTGGTAGCGCGCCCACAGGGCGTCGAACAGCTGCTCGGCGATCTGCTGGCGGGCGAACTCGCGGGCAGCATGGATGGCGTCCACGTCGGCCACCTGGCTGATCTCGGTGAGGTAGGCCTCACCCGGCAGCGAGAGCATTTCGGCGACCATGGCCGGGTCCAGCGACTCGTTGCCGAGCACGGTGCCCAGGGCGGTGATCAGGCGCTGGTCGAGCTTCAGTGCCTCGCCGCGCTGATGCTGGCCGATCAGCTCCTGCAGCACCTGCACCGACAACTGCTGCCCCGCCTCCCAGCGATTGAAGCCATCGCTGTCGTGCTGCATCAGGAACATCAGCTGGTTGCGGTCGTAGGGGAAGCTCAGCTTGACCGGTGCACTGAAACCACGCAGCAGCGACGGCAGCGGCTTGGCCTGGATGCCCTGGAAGGTGAAGGTCTGCTCGGCCTCGGTCACCGACAGCACGCGGCTGGTGCCCTGCGCCGTATCTTCGCCGGCGAGTTGCAGCGGCAGGTCGTTGCCTGCGGCATCCAGCAGACCAAGCTCCACCGGGATCACGAACGGCAGTTTTTCGGCCTTGTCCGGGGTCTGCGGGCAGCTTTGGCGGAAGGTCAGGCTGTAGGTTTGCGCGGCCGCGTCATAGGCCTCGCTGACTTCCAGGCGCGGGGTGCCGGCCTGGTTGTACCAGCGCTTGAACTGGGTGAAGTCGACGCCGTTGGCGTCTTCCATGGCCTTGATGAAATCGTCGGTGGTCACCGCCTGGCCATCGTGGCGTTCGAAGTACAGGTCGCTGCCCTTGCGGAAGCCGTCGGCGCCCAGCAGGGTACGAACCATGCGCACCACTTCGGCGCCCTTCTCGTACACGGTCAGGGTGTAGAAGTTGGAGATCTCGATGAAGCTGTCCGGGCGCACCGGGTGGGCCATGGGGCCAGCGTCTTCGGCGAACTGGTGAGTACGCAGGTAGGCCACGTCTTCGATGCGCTTGACCGTGCGCGAGTTCATGTCGGCGCTGAACTCGGCATCGCGGAACACCGTGAAGCCTTCCTTCAGCGACAGCTGGAACCAGTCACGGCAGGTGACGCGGTTGCCCGACCAGTTGTGGAAATACTCGTGGGCGACCACGCCTTCGACGCGCTGGTGGGCGGCATCGGTGGCGGTTTCGGCACGGGCCAGCACACAGCTGGAGTTGAAGATGTTCAGGCCCTTGTTTTCCATGGCGCCCATGTTGAAGTCGTTGACCGCTACGATCATGAAGATGTCCAGGTCGTACTCGCGGCCATAGACTTCTTCGTCCCAGCGCATGGACTTCTTCAGGCTGACCATGGCGTGGTCGCACTTGTCGATGTTCTCGGGCTCGACATAGATGCGCAGGGTCACGTCACGGCCGGACTGGCGGGTGAAGCTGTCCTCGACGCACCACAGGTCACCGGCCACCAGGGCAAACAGGTAGGCCGGCTTCATGAACGGGTCTTCCCAGGTTGCCCAGTGGCGACCATCGTCTGCCGGCCCGCTGCCGATCGGGTTGCCGTTCGACAGCAATACCGGGTAGCGATGCTGCTCGGCGATCACCGTGGTGGTGAAGGTGCTCATCACATCCGGACGATCGAGGTAGTAGGTGATCTTGCGGAAGCCTTCGGCCTCGCACTGGGTGCAGAACATCTTGCCCGACTTGTACAAGCCTTCCAGCGCGGTGTTGCTCTCGGGGTGGATCTTCACGCTGGTGTCGAGGGTGAAGCGCTCGGCCTTGGGCTGCACGGTCAGGCTGTCGGCGTCGAGCTGGTAGTCGCCCGGCTGGAGTTCCTGGTCATCCAGCGAGGCGCGCAGCAGCTCCAGCTGCTGGCCATCGAGTACCAGTGGCGGCAGGCCGGCACCGCGTGCCGGGTTGCGGCGCATGACCAGTTGCGCGTGAACCAGGGTATGGTCCTCGAACAGCTCGAAGGTCAGGTGCGTCTCGTCGATCAGGTACTCGGGCGCCTGGTAATCCTTGAGGTAGATCACTTGCGGTTGTTCGGTACGCATGTGCAGGTCCTTTTTACTGGAGTACGGCCAACTGGTAGGCCGTGTACTTGCGAATATTGATCACACCGGTGTCGAAGATCAGGTACTGGCCCTTGATGCCCAGCAGCGTGCCTTCCACTACCGGGTCCTTGTCGAGGTTGAAGCTGACGATCTTCGATGGGTAGGCCTCGACCGGGTACTTCATCTGCACCACTTCGGCGTCGGCCAGCGGCTGGATCGCCTGCAGGCCGAAGCGCCCCTGCAGCTCGCGCAGGCCATCGGCACAGGCGTCGAAGACCTGTTCACGAATGGCCACCAGGTCGAGCTCCTCGGCATCGCCCTTGAGCAGGGCGCGCCAGTTGGTGCGGTCCGGCACCTGGCTGCGCAGCAAGTCTTCGACCAGGCCGGACTGCTGGCGGGTGGCCACGCGCACGATCGGCAGGGCCTGGGTGGCGCCCTGGTCGAGCCAGCGGGTGGGCAGCTGGGTGGCGCGGGTGATACCGACCTTGATCCCCGACGAGTTGGCCAGGTAGACCACATGGTCGGTCATGCAGAACTGTTCGCCCCACGACGGTTCGCGGCAGGTGCCGGCGTCATAGTGGCACTTTTCCGGGGCCATGATGCACACGTCACACTGGGCCAGTTTGGTCATGCACGGGTAGCAGTAACCCTGGCTGAAGCTGGTCTTGGTGCGCTTGCCACAATGGCTGCAGTGAATGGCGCCAAGATACTCAAGGCGCAGGCGCTGGCCGATAAACGGGTTGACCGGCACCTGCGTGTCATCAAGGCGAAAGCTGTACTGCACCACTGGCGCCTGCAGGCTTACCGCCATCTTGCTCAACGAGCCACGAGCGAGTTCGATCAATGTACCGAGTCCGACTTGAACAGAATGTTGGCGATCGGCGCGGACTTCGAGGCGCATTCCTGCGGGCCCATGTAGCCGGTACGCTGGTCTTCGGGCAGGTTTTTCATCTCCCAGGCGATTACCGCCTGCAGCGACAGCTCTTTCTGCTCGGCAGTGAGCTTGCGGCCATCCGACCATTTGCCGATTTCCACGGCCAGTTTCAGGCTCTCGTAGATTTCCGGGGTGATGTTTTCGATCATTTGCGCGAAAGTGGACATAGTGTCTCCTGATTCAAGCCGACAGTTTACGCCGGGCAAGCGCCCCACCCAAGAGCCCGGTCAGGCATCCGATGAGCAGCCCGCCGACGTGGGCAGCGTTGGCGATCTGGCCAAGGCCCAGGGTGTCGATCACGCCGCTCAGGCACACCACCAGCCAGATCAGCATCATCACCAGTACGCCCTTGGGCAGGTTGAAGTAACGGTCGGGTGCCAGCCACTGGTACAGCCAGATGTGCCCGAGCAGGCCGTACAGCACGCCGGACAGGCCACCGAACAGGCTCGGCCCGCTGCTGTAGTGCTGGGCCAGGTTGGACACCAGGCTGAACAGCAGGGTCAGGCCCAGCAGCGCCCACGGGCCCTGGCGCAGTTCGATGCGTTTGCCCAGCTCCCAGTACCACAGGCTGTTCATGGCCAGGTGCAGCACGCCGAAATGCAGCAGCATGGGCGATACCAGGCGCCACCACTGGCCTTGGTCCAGGCTTTGCGCCAGCGGGCTGAAGTACAGGTAGTCGCCCTGGACGCGGAAATCGAGGAAGGTGAACCAGCTGATGGTGGTGAAATTGTCGCCAAGGCCGGTGAGGCCGGCGACGATGAAGCACAGCAGCAGGGTGATAGTCGTGACTTTGCAGGCTTTGGCCTGTTCTGCCAGGGAGGGCCCTTTCGCGGGCTCGCCCGCTCCCACAGGATCGGTGGTGGCCGGCAGGTCGGCGTTGCCGTCGGGGTAGCGCTGGTAGAGTTCGCGGACGTCTGCGGCCAGGGTGTCGGGGGCCCAGAGCACCTGGGCATCGCCCTCCTCGCTGACCCGGTGCGGCACCTGCAGGCGCTGCAGCAGGTGAACGAAGCCGCTGAGGTCGACCGACAGCGGCAGGCGCATCACTTCGATAATGTTCATTGGTTGGCCTGTGGGCGGTCGACGTCGACCCAGACGAACTTGTGCGGGTCGATGCGGGTTTCATCATCCAGCCGGTAGGCTGCCAGCTTGCCATAGAGCACGGCGCTGTAGTCCAGGCAGGCCAGGTTGGCGCGGATTGGCGCCGGGCGGCCGCTGCGCCAGTAATGGCCGACGAACAGCATGGGCTCGTCTTCGGCATAGCGCAGCAAGGCGTTCTTCTGGCTGTGACTGAGCGGGGTGCTGGCCACTTCCGCGGGCAGGGCGTCTGGCTGGAACACGATGTCGCCGTAGGTTTGCGGGTCTTCTTCCCAGAACTTGGTACGGAAGAAGGCACGGGTCAGGCCGTCGCCACCGGTGAGGGTCAGGCCGTCAGGCAGGCGCATGTCGGTACCGCGCAGCAGGCGATTGCACACGGTGGCGGCAAAGCTGCCGTTCACCGCCGAGGCCTGGATGAAGTGTTCGTCGATGCGCCCGTCGGGGTACTGCTGGCGCAGCGGCTCGATCAGCCGCGGGTCCCAGCAGGCATGCACCAGGCGGAAACGCCCGGCGTCGACGAACAGCGGCAATTCGTAGAACCAGTTGACGAAGTCGTGCCAGTCAGCGGGGTGGTGGGCAAATTGGGTCAGGGTTTCGTCGATCAGCCGGGCGTGGCGTGGCGTATGCTCGCGCACAAAGGCCTTGCCGCTGCCAGGCAGTGCCGGGGTGACCCAGCCCAGCGCGTTGTACTCGTGGTTGCCCATGATGCAGAACGCCTGGCCGGCCTCGACCATGTCGTGGACGATGTGCAGCGCCTCGCGGATGCGTGGCCCGCGGTCGACGATGTCGCCAAGGAACAGCGCCTGGCGCCGCGGGTGGCGCCACACGCCTGCCACACGCTTGTAACCGAGGGCGTCGAGCAGGCGTTCAAGGGTCAGCGCACAACCGTGCACGTCACCGATGATGTCGAAACTACGCGCCGGATCGAGCATCAGTCGTCCCTGTTTCCCAGCCGGCTGCCCCAGCCGAGCTTGGTGCGGCAGACCTCGTAGTAATTGTGGTCCAGCGGGTGGATCAGGCGCAGCTTCTGCGGTTTCTTGCTCACCGTGATGGTGTCGCCGGGGGCGCAGGTGAAGTGGTTCTGGCCGTCACAGGATACCTGCGGGTAGATCTGCAGGTCCTTGGACACCACGATCTTCAGTTCGCTGTTGCCGTCGACCACGATCGGCCGGCCCGACAGGGTGTGCGGGTACATCGGCACGATGACGATGGCATCGAGCTTGGGGTGCATGATCGGGCCGCCGGCCGACAGCGCGTAGGCGGTGGAGCCGGTGGGGGTGGCGACGATCAGGCCGTCGGCCTTCTGGCTGCAGACGAACTGGCCATCGATGTAGATCTCGAACTCGATCATGCGCGTGGACTTGCCCGGGTGCAGCACCACATCGTTCAGGGCATCACCCTGGCCGATGGCTTCGTTGTGGCGGCGTACCTCGGCCTGCAGCAGGAAGCGGTTTTCCACCAGGTAGTGGCCGTCGAGCACTTCGGCGACCTTCTCTTCCAGCTCGTCGGGGCGGATGTCGGTGAGGAAGCCAAGGTTGCCACGGTTGATGCCCAGCACCGGAATGTTGTGCCGGGCCAGGGCGCGGGCGGCGCCCAGCAGGCTGCCGTCGCCGCCGACAACGATGACCAGGTCACAGACCTCGCCCAGCAGCTTGCGGGTGGAAGTTTGCAGGCCATGGCCAGGCAACACTTCGGCGATGGTGTCCTCGAGGATCACGTGCAGGTGGCGCTCGATAAGAAATTTTTTCAGTCGGCGAATGGTGTCGAGCACCTGGGAGCTGCCAAGGCGGCCAATGATACCGATATTGCGAAATTGCTCCATGGGGCTCCTGCGAGGCTCTGCGGCGGGTGACTATGCCGCGATTATGGGCGAAACCACCGGGTAGCGGCAAACCGGCTATGCTCGCAGGATGATGCCATTCGCCCTGCTCCACGACCTGCCCCGGCAGCTACGCCGCCCCAACGTGCGCGACCTGGCCTGGGCCCTGCTGTCGCCTCCGTTGCTCAGCGCCCCGCCCTGCCCCCAGCGCCACCCGCTGGCGGGCAGCCTGTGGGCGGACCAGCCACAGCGCCTGGCAGACTGGCTGCGGGCGCTGGATGACGATGACCGCCCATTGCGCGACTGGCTGGCGCAGCTGGGTAGCCGGCGCCTGGGGCACTACTACGAACGGCTGTGGCAATTCGCCCTGGGCCAGGCCCCGGGCATCGAACTGCTGGCGGCCAACCTGGCGATTCGCGAAGGCGGGCGCACCCTGGGCGAGCTGGATGTGGTGCTGCGCGACCGCGATGGTGTGCACCACCTGGAACTGGCCATCAAGCTGTACCTGGGTCCGGAACACCCCGGGCACGACCCCGACGCCTGGCTAGGGCCAGGCTGCCATGACCGACTGGGAAGCAAACTGGCGCACCTGGCACGGCACCAGTTGCCCATGTCGGCGGGGGCACACAGCCGCGAGGTGCTGGCCCGGCTGGGGGTGGAGCAGGTGCAGGCGCATGTGTGGCTGGGTGGCTATCTGTTCTACCCGTGGCCCGGGCATGCGCAGCCACCACAGGGCGCCAACCCGCAGCACTTGCGCGGGCGCTGGTTGCGGCGGCGGGACTGGGTCATGGGCGAAGGTGAGCAATGGCAGCCGCTGCAACGGCATGCCTGGCTGGCGCCGGCGCGGGTCGAGGCGCATGAGTGCTGGGCGGTGGAGCAGTTTGCGGCGTGGCTGCATGTGCTGGAACGGCAGGCTCCGGCGCAGTTGCTGGTGAGGTTGGAGCAAGAGGCTGACGGGGCGTGGCAGGAGGCCGAGCGGGTGTTTCTGGTGGCTGACAGTTGGCCATTTACACCCGAGGCATGATGCAGGCTGTTCCGGCCTCTTCGCGGGCTTGCCCGCTCCCACAGGTACTGCACAGGTCTCTGGCTCAGCGCTGTGCCTGTGGGAGCGGGTTCACCCGCGAAAGGGCCGGTGCAGACAACACAATTTTCACAGACCTGGCGCAAAGATTTGTTACCCCGTAGCCACTACAGTACTTCCTGAGCGCCGGCAAGAGCGCTATTCCGACCTGATGACGAGGACCGATCATGGTTTCATCCACCCCCACGACCCATTACGCGCGCCTGTCCATCGCCCTGCACTGGCTGATGCTGGTGCTGCTGGCCGCTGTCTACGCCCTAATCGAACTGCGTGGCCTGTTCCCCAAGGACAGCGTCGAACGCAACCTGATGAAGGACCTGCACTTCATGCTCGGGCTCAGCGTGTTCGTGCTGGTCTGGTTGCGCCTGGCCATCCGCCTGAGCCGCCCGACTCCACCCATCGTGCCCAAGCCTGCGGCCTGGCAGACCGGCCTCGCGCACCTGATGCACCTGGCGTTGTACCTGCTGATGATCATCCTGCCGCTGGCCGGCTGGCTGATCCTCAGTGCCGCCGACAAACCAGTGCCGTTCTTCGGCCTGGAGCTGCCGCACCTGATCGGCCCGAATCCCGACCAGGCCAAGTTCATCAAAGGCTGGCATGAACGCATCGGCAGCTGGGGCTACTGGCTGATCGGCCTGCACGCGCTGGCCGGGCTCTATCACCACTATGTGCAGCGCGACAACACGCTGCTGCGCATGCTGCCCTACAAGTAACCGCGCCGGCCCTGCAGGCCGCCGGTGTGCACCACGATCAGGCGGGTGCCGGGCGCGAACAGCCCGGCCTCGACCTGCTCACGCAGGGCCAGCAGAGCCTTGCCGGTGTAGAGGGCTTCGAGCGGCACGCCTGTATGCCGCTCGCAATCAGCGATGAACGCCAACTGATCAGCGTCGAATTTGCCGAAACCGCCACGGCAGGCGTCGTGCAGTTGGTAGCCATGCGCGCCGGCCAGTGCTGCTACCGCCTCCGGCACACCATGGTCCCTGGGTACCGCCAATGCACCATGCACCACATGTGCGCCCGCCTCGGCCATTACCAGACCGGCCAAGGTAGTCCCCGTTCCGGTAGCCAGCCACCAGGCGTCGTAACCCGACCAGCCCAGTGCCGCGATCTGCGCCCGTGCCTGCTGCATGATCAGCGCGCAACCCTGTGCACCGGCAAGCCCGCCTCCCCCTTCGGGGATGCAGTGCCAACCCGGGTAGCGTGCCTGCCAAGGGTCCCAGAAACCCGCTTGGTTTCGTGCGCGGTAGCCGCCATAGCCCAGCCAGTGCAGTTCCATGCCCAGCGTCTGCAGGTCACGCACGGTTGGCGTGTCCTGGGCGTGACCACGCAGCAGGCCGGCGGTGGCAAAGCCGAAGCGCTTGCCGGCAGCGGCCAGGGCGTGCAGGTGGTTGGAATGGTTGCCGCCGAGGCTGATCAGGCCCGGGGCGTTGCTGGCGCTGGCCTGTTGCAGGTGATGGCGTAGCTTGAACCATTTGTTGCCGCTGATCAGCGGGTCGATCAGGTCCAGGCGCAGGATGGCGGCTTCTACCTGGGCTTGTTGCAGCCAGGGCAGGATCAGGGGCTGCAGGGGGGCTTGGGGCAGGTCAAAGTGCATCGTGCGAGTTTACCAGTGAAAGCCTGGGGCTGCTTTGCGTCCCTGTGGGAGCGGGTTCACCCGCGAACACCGGCGCAGCCGGTGCCATACACCGCGCAGCCTTATTCGCGGGTGAACCCGCTCCCACAGGGCCGCAAAGCGGCCCCGGCGATCTCAGAGCTCAGCCGCCAATCTCGAACCTTGATTGATCGCCCGCTTGGCATCCAGCTCGGCCGCCACATCGGCCCCACCAATCAGGTGCACCGACTGCCCCGCCGCCACCAGCCCGTCCTGCAGTTCGCGCAGCGGTTCCTGCCCGGCACAGATCACCACGTTGTCTACCGCCAGCACCTGCGGCTCGCCATCGGCCACGCGAATGTGCAGGCCGGCATCGTCGATGCCCAGGTACTCGACGCTGTTGAGCATCTGCACCCGCTTGTTCTTCAACCCGGTGCGGTGAATCCAGCCGGTGGTCTTGCCCAGGCCGTCACCCACCTTGGATTTCTTGCGCTGCAACAGGTACACCTGCCGCGCCGGGACATGCGGCTCGGCCTTGATCCCGGCCACGCCACCACGTGCCTGCAGATGGGTATCGATGCCCCACTCCTTCCAGAACGCCTCACGGTCCTGACTAGTGGCCACGCCCTGGTGCACCAGGTATTCGGAAACGTCGAAACCGATGCCACCCGCGCCAATCACCGCGACAGCCTTGCCCACCGGCTTGCGCTCGAGCAGCACGTCGAGGTAGCTGAGCACCTTGGCATGCTCGACACCGGGGATGGCCGGCGTGCGCGGGGCGATGCCGGTGGCCAGGATGATCTCGTCGTAGCCACCGTCCACCAGGGCCTGCACATTGACCCGGGTGTTCAGGCGCAAGTCCACACCCGTGCTTTTGACCTTGTTGCGGAAGTAACGCAGGGTTTCATGGAACTCTTCCTTTCCCGGTACCCGCTTGGCCACATTGAACTGCCCGCCGATCTCGCTGGCGGCATCGAACAGGGTCACCGCGTGGCCGCGCTCTGCCGCCACCGTGGCTGCCGCCAGGCCGGCCGGGCCTGCGCCGACCACGGCAATGCGCTTCACGGTGCGCACGGGCAGGTAGTTGAGCTCGGTCTCGTGGCAGGCACGCGGGTTGACCAGGCAACTGGTCAGCTTGCCGCCGAAAGTATGGTCCAGGCAGGCCTGGTTGCAGCCGATGCAGGTGTTGATCTCGTCGCCGCGACCAGCAGCGGCCTTGTTGACGAAGTCCGGGTCGGCCAGGAACGGACGTGCCATCGAGACCATGTCGGCATCGCCTTCGGCCAGCACCGCCTCGGCCACCTCCGGAGTATTGATGCGGTTGGTGGTGATCAGCGGAATGTTCACCACGCCGCGCAACTTGGCGGTGACCTTGCTGAATGCCGCGCGCGGCACCTTGGTGGCAATGGTCGGTATACGCGCTTCGTGCCAGCCGATGCCGGTATTGATCAACGTCGCGCCGGCCTGCTCGATGGCCTTGGCCAGCAGCTCGATTTCATCCCAGGTGCTGCCGCCCTCGATGAGATCGAGCATCGACAGGCGGAAGATGATGATGAAGTTCGGCCCGACCGCGCCGCGCACCCGGTTGACGATCTCCACCGCCAGGCGCATGCGGTTTTCATAGCTGCCACCCCAGCGGTCGGTGCGGTGGTTGGTGTGGGCGGCGAGGAACTGGTTGATGAAGTAGCCTTCCGAACCCATGATCTCGACGCCGTCGTAACCGGCGCGCTGGGCCAGCACCGCGCAATTGACGAAGTCGGCGATCTGCTTCTCGATACCCGCCTCGTCCAGTTCCTTGGGCTTGAACGGGTTGATTGGCGCCTGGATTGCGCTGGGCGCCACCTGGCGCGGGCTGTAGGCGTAGCGCCCGGCATGCAGGATCTGCAGGCAGATCTTGCCGCCGGCAGCGTGTACCGCCTCGGTGACGATGCGGTGCTTGTCGGCTTCTTCCTCGGTGCTGAGCTTGGCCGCCCCGGAATACACCCCACCCTCATCGTTGGGCGCGATGCCGCCGGTGACCATCAGGCCGACGCCACCGCGGGCGCGCTCGGCAAAGTACGCCGCCATGCGCTCGAAGCCGCCCGGGCGCTCTTCGAGGCCGGTATGCATCGAGCCCATCAGGGTGCGGTTGCGCAAGGTAGTGAAGCCCAGGTCCAGCGGTGCGAGCAGGTGCGGGTAGCGGTCGGCGGCCATGGAAAGGTCCCCAGGTGGCGTATTCACGGAATGCGGGTGCCTCACCGGCTGGCGGACCCCGTCGTTTGTCTGCCTGCGACATTAAACAGACGTTTGAACGGGCTCAATGATCGAAACTGACAAGTTATTGATCCTCGCGCACAGCGCGACTACCCTAGGAAACTCTTGTTTCCAAGGCGCTGTCCTGCTTCATGCGAAAACTCCTGGCAAGCGCCCTGGCGCTGGTGATGATCGCCGCCCTCTGCGGCTACGGTTTCTGGACCCAGCAGCGCCCGGAAGGCCATTACCTGTCCGACCTGCGCATCGAACTGGCGCTGAACCATGGCGTGCCGGGCGAGCACGGCAACCTGCTTGGCGTCGAACCGCTGCTGTTCCCGGGCGACTACCAGAACCTGCAACGCCTGCACCGCAAGCTCGCGGCCTACCTGGAGCAAGCCCGCACCCAAGGGCTGGTCGGCCCGCGCACGGTGGTGGTGCTACCCGAGCACATCGGCACCTGGCTGTGGGCGCGTGGCGAAAAGAACGAGCTTTATCAAGTCACGCAAAGCCGCGAAGCCCTGCAATGGCTGGAACTGAGCAACCCGCTGCGCTATGGCCTGGCCATGCTCCGTGCCGACGGGGACGACTGGCGCGCCGACGCGCACCTGCGCATGAAAGCCGAGCAGATGGCTGCGGACTACCAGCAACTGTTCGGTGGCCTGGCCAAGGAATTCAATGTCACACTGGTGGCCGGCTCCATCGTGCTGCCCGCCCCCTACGTGAAACAGGGCGTGCTGCATGCCGGCAGCGGCCCGCTGTTCAACAGCAGCGTGGTGTTCGCCGGCGACGGCTCGCTGCTGGGCCAACCGCAACGCCAGCAGTTCCCCGACAGCGAAATGCGCCGCTATGTACACGATGGCCGCCAGCACCCGCTGCAGGTATTGCAAACCCCTGCCGGGCGCCTGGGCGTGCTGGTGGGCAGCGACAGCTGGTACCCGGAAAACCACCAACAACTGGCCCAACAGGCAGTACAACTGATCGCCAACCCGGTGTTCCTCAGCGGCAAGGGCAGCTGGCAAGCGCCCTGGCGCGGCAATCGCCATCAGGATGCCAGCGCCGGGCTGCCCTTGCGGCGCGGCGAAGTCAGCGAACAGGCTGCATGGCAGCGACTGACCCAATCGGCCGGAACCAGCGTCAGCAGCATGAGCGTGTTCATGCGCGGGCAGTTCTGGGAACAGGGCAGCGACGGCCAGGGCTTTGCCCGCCAGGCGGGTGAATTGCTGGCAGGCACCCCCAGCCCTGGAGCCCGCCTGTTGAACCTGTGGTTGTAAGCCCATGGCCCGCCCCCGCGTGCGCCTGGGTGACCTGTCGGTTGGTTTTGTCCAACCGCTGACCGAGGCCCTGCGTGAACTGGGCCACGACCCCGAGCCGCTGCTGCGCCGCTATGGCCTGGACGCGGCACGCCTGGGCGAAGCCGGTGCGCGCTTGTCGATCCCGCGCTACATGCACCTGGGGCACGCTGCCATCGAGCTGTGCGGCGAGGCCGCGCTGGGCCTGCACATGGGGCGCCTGAGCCGCCTGGCGCATGCCGGCCTGGCCGGGGTCACCGCTGCCCAGGCACCGAACCTGGGCGAGGCGGCACGTACCCTGTTGCGCTTCGAACCGCTGTACGCCGCCAACTACCGCGGCCACTCCAGTTTTCAGGAAGATGCCCAGGGCGCCTGGCTGCGCTTCTACTCCATCAGCCCCTACAACGCCTACAACCGCTTTGTCGTCGATTCCCTGCTCGCGGGCTGGTTGGCCCAGTTGAGCGACCTTGCCGGCAGACCGGTGCAGGCCGAACGCCTGGAAATCGAATTTGCCGCCCCCGCCTACGCCGAGCGTTACCAGCCGTTGTGCGGCACACCTGTGCAATTTGCCGCCGAACGCAATCAATTGCGCCTGAGCCGCGCCACGCTGCAGTTGGCCAACCCCCGACATTGCCCAAGCACCTGGCAGCACCTGTTGCAATTGTGCGAGGCGGAGATGCTGCAACGCACGCGTGTACGCAGCCTGGGTGAGCGCATCACGCACTTGCTGGGCCCGTTGCTCAATGGTGGCCGCGAACCAGACCTTGAAGAAGTGGCGCTGCACCTGCAACTGCCGACCTGGACCTTGCGCCGCAAACTGGCCGAGGAAGGCACGCGCTTTCGCGACCTGCTCAGCGAAACACGGCGCGACCTGGCCGAGACCTATATCCGCGATACGGAGTTGGCCTTCGGCGAGATTGCATATCTGCTGGGGTTTGCGTCGGCCGAGGCCTTCCAGCGCGCGTTCAAGCGCTGGACGGGCCTTACACCGGGAGAGTTTCGCCGCAGCCAGCGGCGGGCGGGCTAGAGCTCTGTAGCGTCGTCAGCCGGTTCCGGGGTGTCCAGTTCATAAGCCTGGAATTCGAGAAGTTCTTCTTGGTATTCGTCCATAGCCCTAAGCCCTCTTCACTCATTTTTCCTGGTAACTGTCGCCTCACCCTAGTCAGGAAGGATGAAGGAATCATGACAAGCTTATGATCCGGTGCCCAGCAATCGTTAGCCCCGTGCTACTTGATATTAGCCGTTTGTAGGTCATGCAGGCTTTAGACGGCAGGCCCAAGCCGAACTACGCGTGCGCAGTGCTGGCTGTGCTCCCCCGTGCAGTGCGCGAGCATGCCGTAGCCATTTCTGTCGCCGCAGGTGTGCCCCATGACAAGCTCAGCCTGGCACTAAGTGCTCTGGCGACTGCGCACTCAGCGCCCTTTTCAACACTTCGTAGAGTTTGCCGTCACCCGATTGAGCAACGTTGAAGCGCAGGAAATCCCCCGCCGTCATGGATTGGCTGAACGCATTACCGGGCGCCAGCACTACACCTTCATTCAGGCAGGCCCTGGCCAGCGTTGCTGCATCCTTGCCTTGAGGGAGCTGGCACCAGAGGTACATGCCTGCCTGGGGAATCATCCACGGCTTGATACCAATGGCCTGAAGCCTCGGCACCGTTCTGTCCATTGCCTCGCCTAACCGGTGGCGGACACCTTCCATGTGTTTTCGGTACCCGCTATCCGTAATCGCTTGATAGACGATGTCCGCGGCCAAGCGTCCAGCGCCGAAGGTGGTCGCGATCTTCAGGTCGACCAGGCTCTCGATCCATTCACCACGGGCGGCGATGTAGCCGCATCGGATTGAAGCAGAGATGGTCTTGGAAAAGCTGCCTATCTGAATCACACGCGAGAGGCCGTCGAAGGCAGACAGCCGTGGCGCGGGCGTATTCTCGAAATCCGCGAAGATGTCGTCCTCCACGATCACCAGGCTAGAGGTGTCGGCCAGCTTCAGCAGCCTGTGCGCGGTGACCGGGGACAGGCTGGCCCCGGTTGGGTTGTGGATGCCGGAATTGGTGATGTACAACCTGGGTGCGTGCCTGAGCAGGGCTGCGCCGAACGCCTCGATGTCCGGGCCCGTGTGCGTGTAAGGTACCCCGACAATCTTCACCCTGTGGGCTTTGAGCAGTGCGTGAAAATTGAAATAGCAGGGGTCGTCGACCAGGACCGTGTCCCCCGGTTCCAGCAGAAAACGGCAAATCAGGTCGATGGCGTGGGTGCCCGACTCGGTGAGCATGATCTGTTCCAGCGGGGCTTCGATGCCGATGCCAGCCAGCCGTCGCGACAGGAACTGCCTGAGCGGCGGATGCCCGAGCGGCGACGCGTACTCGGCCAGTTTTACCGTGTCGGAACGGGCAGCGACTCGCAGCGCTTTACGCATGCCGGCTTCGTACATCCAGGAGGCAGGAAGCCACCCGCACCCTGGTTTCAGCGCATCGCTGGAGGTTTCAAGAGACTGCCGCGAGATCCACAGCGGGTCGACCTCACGATCGAGCCTGGGGCCGAGTTCGGTCAGTGCCAAGGGCGCCACGGGCCCTGCCACGTAGTAGCCAGAGCCAGGGCGGGCGCTGAGCACCCCCTCTGCCATCAACCGTTCATAGGCCTCAAGTACGGTAGAAACCGATACCTGCATGGCCTGCGCCATTGCCCGGACCGAAGGGATCCGCGTACCGGGTGTGTAGGTCCGGGAGGCTATCCTCGCCTGCACCTCACCCATGACGGTCCGAATCAGCGTTCCACTGCGTTTCATCGCACCCTCAACTGTGCTGGATTAATGTGCATAACAGTTCGGTCAAACTGTATTGGATTGTACATGGCCTTGGTGAACGCGTCAGTGATGTACTGAACCCAGACTTATCGAGGACTGGGCGATGGAAAAATCAACAAGCGGATGGATCAACGGCTTCATAGGCGTCGCCATCTTCGCCGGCTCGCTGCCGGCCACCCGTGTGGCAGTGACGGCCTTCGAACCGACGTTCCTGACCTGTGCCAGGGCAACGATTGCCGCTCTGTTGGGGGCGCTTTTCTTGCTTGTGCTGCGCCAGCCTCGCCCTGAACGTGGTGACCTGTGGTCATTGGCGGTAACAGCGTTGGGCGTGGTAATCGGTTTCCCGCTGCTGACGGCACTGGCCCTGCAGCATGTAACCTCTGCGCATTCCATTGTCTTTGTCGGGCTGCTGCCGCTGTGTACCGCAGGGTTTGCCGTGCTGCGGGGCGGTGAGCGACCTCGGCCACTGTTCTGGTTGTTCTCGTTGACGGGTGCCGGAATCGTCGTTGGTTATGCGCTTATGAATGGTGGGGAGGCATCGGCGCTGGGCGATTTGCTGATGATGGCGGCGGTCATCGTCTGTGGGTTGGGTTATGCCGAAGGGGCGCGGCTGTCGCGGACGTTGGGGGGTTGGCAGGTGATCAGTTGGGCGTTGCTGGTGGCGTTGCCGCTGATGCTACTACTGACAATCACTAATCTTCCGACACCAGATGCCTTCGCCAGAGTAAGCGCCCCTGCGTGGTTCAGCCTCGGCTACGTTTCACTGTTCAGCATGCTGATCGGTTTTGTGTTCTGGTACCGAGGGCTGGTCCAGGGTGGCATTGCAGCAGTAGGCCAGTTGCAACTCTTTCAGCCGTTCATGGGGCTTGGGCTGGCAGCGTTGCTGCTGCACGAACAGGTCAGCTGGATGATGCTTGTGGTGACGCTGGGGGCTGTCATCTGTGTTGCCGGGGCCAAGAAGTACGCCTTGTAGATGTCGATTCAGAAAAAAGCGAATTGGGAAGGCTTCGCCAAGCCGCAGCGCGCCTTGGGGACCTCCGTAAGCTGTTCGGACCGGGGCAGTTGCACAGCACAGGGCCAAGTTCATGGGCACGGAGGATTTTGCCCCATGGCGGTACTGCGCAGATGTTGAGAACTGCGCAGTACCTGTGGGAGCGGGTTTACCCCTACAGGCAAGCCATCAGAGGGCGGGGGACGCGGGCTCAGCGGCCTCGGCAGGCTGTGCTTGCTGTTGTACTTCAATAGGCGCAGCCTCAGCCGGCGGTGCCACTGGCTGCGAGCCCTGGCTGTTATCCAGCACCGGCGCTGCTACCGCCTCGCTGGCCGGGGCTACAGGGGCCGGGGCTGGCGCCGCATCAACCAAAGGCGCCGCCACCGGGGCCGGAGCCATCGGCGCTGCGGCGGCCTGCTCCGGCAGCCCCAAGGCAGCCGCTGGCGCGTCGACCTTCGGCGCGGGCTCCTCGACCTTGGCCTTGCTCTCCTGTTTAGGCTTGGGCTTTGGCAGGTAGCTTTCAACCAGGGCGAAATAGCGATCATAGAACTGCGCCGCTGTCACAGTCTCGCTGGCCACCTTGACCATCGAGTCGTCGCTGGAGCCGATCGGCATCGAAACCGACCCCAGTACACCAACGCCCAGGCTGGCGGAAGTGTTGGACTTTTTCAGGGCGTAGCGGTCCTGCAGGGCGTTGGCGAACATGGTCGAACGCTGCTCGTCGCTCACATCCGGCGCACAGGTGACGTTGAAACTGATCTGCAGGTGGTTCTCGCTGTTCTGCTGGAAGCTCTTGTTGCCCACCACCTGGTTGGCGCCGCTGCTGGTGATGATGTAGCCCTGGCTGAGCAAGGCGCGTCGGGCGGCCTCGCAGGAGCCGGCATCGCTCACCGGGAAGCTGCGCGAGAAGGTGCCCGAGTCATCGAAGTTCTCGTGCTCGTAGACGGCGGCTTTTTTCGAGGAACAACCGGTCACGCCCGCCAGCACCAGGGCCAGCCCGAGCGCACCAAAGACGGAAGATCTGGTCATTGCGAATTCCGGGTAAGTCAAGAAGATGCCTATTGTGCAACACAGCAGGCAGGCACAGGAACCGCTGATCGGTGAAGAGTCTGTCAGGTTCTTGTAAATCTGGATCAAGGGCGGCAATTGCCAGACGCAAAAACGAAAAAAGCGACCCTAAGGTCGCTTCTCGTGGCTTCGAGACGTTCAAGGGGCCTCGAGGCGAAGATGGCGCAGCGGACGGGACTCGAACCCGCGACCCCCGGCGTGACAGGCCGGTATTCTAACCGACTGAACTACCGCTGCGTATCATTCAGGCTTGCGCCCGATTGAAACCTGGGTCTACCCTTCCGGCGCGATGGCCTCAGGACAGGCACAAAAAAAGCGATAACGTGATCGCTTCTCTTGTGTTTGCTTCAAGGTGTTCAAGGGACCTTGAAACGAAGATGGCGCAGCGGACGGGACTCGAACCCGCGACCCCCGGCGTGACAGGCCGGTATTCTAACCGACTGAACTACCGCTGCGTATCGTTCAGGCTTTCGCCCGATTGAAACTGGGATCAGCCCAAGGCGTTTACCTTGTGGCTTCAGACCGGTGCCAGGCACCCATCTGATACTGAAAAATGGCGCAGCGGACGGGACTCGAACCCGCGACCCCCGGCGTGACAGGCCGGTATTCTAACCGACTGAACTACCGCTGCGCAGTGCGTTCCTCTCTGGCTATCGGTTTCTTGCGAAACCTGAAGCACCAGGAACATCTCAGGAAGTGGTGGGTGATGACGGGATCGAACCGCCGACCCTCTGCTTGTAAGGCAGATGCTCTCCCGGCTGAGCTAATCACCCTCGCGATGTTGCTTGTTGCGTTTGCTTCGCTGAGGCCGCGAAATTTACGCAGGTGGCGAAGCTAAGTCAATAGCCCCATTGAATTTTTTTCAGAAAGGAGCAAAAAGCGGTTCGGTTGCCTGTGGCGGCCTCTTCGCGGGTAAACCCGCTCCCACAGGTACCGCACAGGTCTTGAGAACTGCGCTGCATCTGTGGGAGCGGGCGTGCCCGCGAAGAGGCCGGTACAGGATATGCACAAGGCTCAGGTGTAGATCATCTTGCGGGTCATGCCGCCATCGACCACGAACTCCTGGCCGGTGACGAACGCCGCTTGCCGAGACAACAGCCAGGCAACCATGGCCGCCACGTCTTCCACCGTCCCTACCCTGCCCGTCGGGTGCTGGGCATGGTCCGCCTCGGTCAACGGCTCGGCACGGCGCTGCGACGGATCACGGGCATCGATCCAGCCCGGGCTCACCGCATTGACGCGAATCTCCGGGCCCAGGCTCATGGCCAAGGCATGGGTCAAGGCCACCAGGCCGCCCTTGCTCGCTGCGTAGGCCTCGGTATCGGGCTCGGACTGCCGCGCCCGGGTGGAGGTGAGATTGACGATCGCCCCATTGTGCGCACGCAGGTACGGCGCACAATGCTTGGCCAGCAGCATCGGGCCGTTGAGGTTGACCGCCAGCACCCGGTTCCACTGCGCCAGGCTCAGGCTTTCCAGGGTCTGGTTGTGCGGGTTGGCGATGGCCGCATTGCACACCAGCGCGTCCAGGCGACCAAACTGCCCCAGCACCTCCGACACCCCGGCGCTGACCTGGGCCTCGTCGGCAACGTCCATGGTGATGAACCAGGCATTGTCACCCAGCGCCTTGGCCGCCTTTGCGCCGCGCTGGCGGTCGAGGTCGCTGAGCACCACCTGCCAGCCTTCGCAGATCAACCAGGCGGCAATACCCAGGCCGATGCCGCGTGCGGCACCGGTCACCAGGGCTACCCGGCCGTTATGGCCGGGCGTGCCGCCGCGAATTTCAATCACAGTGCCGCCAACCCGCGCGCCAGGTCGGCCTGCAGGTCGGCCACATCTTCCAGGCCCACGGCAACCCGGATCAGGCTGTCGCGGATACCCGCGGCTTCACGCTCCTGCGGCGTCAGGCGACCGTGGGAGGTGGTGGCCGGGTGGGCGATGGTGGTCTTGCTGTCACCCAGGTTGGTGGTGATGGAAATCACCCGGGTAGCGTCGATGAAGCGCCAGGCGCCTTCTTTGCCACCCTTGACCTCGAAGCTGACCACCGCACCGAAGCCACTCATCTGGCGCTTGGCCAGTTCGTGCTGCGGGTGGCTCGGCAGGCCGGCGTAATGCACCTTCTCCACGCCCTCCTGCTGCTCCAGCCATTCGGCCAGCAGCTGGGCGCTTTCGCAGTGCGCACGCATGCGCAGGCGCAGGGTTTCCAGGCCCTTGGTGAAGATCCAGGCGTTGAACGGGCTGAGGGTGGGGCCTGCGGTACGCAGGAAGCCCACCACTTCTTTCATCTGCTCGGCACGGCCGGCAACCACGCCACCCATGCAGCGGCCCTGGCCGTCGATGAACTTGGTGGCCGAGTGGAACACGATGTCGGCACCCAGCTTCAGCGGCTGCTGCAGCGCCGGGGTGCTGAAGCAGTTGTCCACCACCAGCATGGCGCCGTGGGCATGGGCGATTTCGCTGAGCGCGGTGATATCGACCAGCTCTGCCAGCGGGTTGGACGGCGATTCGACGATCAGCAGCTTGGTATTGGCCTTGATGGCCTTTTCCCAGCCGGCGAGGTCGACCAGTGGCACGTAGTCCACCTGCACGCCAAAGCGCTTGAAGTACTTCTCGAACAGGCTGATGGTCGAGCCGAACACACTCTGCGACACCAGCACATGGTCACCGGCACTGCAAAGCGACATCACCACGGCGAGGATCGCCGCCATGCCGGTGGAGGTGCCCACAGCCTGCTCGGCGCCTTCCATCGCCGCCAGGCGCTCCTCGAAGGCACGCACCGACGGGTTGGTGTAGCGCGAATAGACGTTGCCCGGCGTTTCACCGGCAAAGCGCGCGGCGGCATCGGCAGCCGTGCGGAACACATAGCTGGAGGTCAGGAACAGCGCTTCGCTGTGCTCGGCCTCCGGTGTACGGTTTTGACCGGCGCGCACCGCCAGGGTGTCGAAACCGACACCCTCGAGGTCACTGTCCAGTCGTCCGGCATCCCATTGATCCGTCATGCCGTCGCTCCCGAAATCAGTTGTTGTAGAGGTCGATGATCGCACTGACCGCCTGGTTCTTGGCCTTGGCCAGGTCGTTACGAGCCTGCTCGATGCGGTCGAGGTAGGCTTCGTCGATATCGCCAGTGACATACTCACCGTTGAACACCGCACAATCGAACTGATCGATCTTGATCTTGCCGCCACCGACCGAGTCGATCAGGTCCGGCAGGTCCTGGTAGACCAGCCAGTCGGCGCCAATCAACTCGGCCACCTGTTCGGTGGTACGGTTGTGGGCGATCAGTTCGTGAACACTCGGCATGTCGATGCCGTAGACGTTGGGGTAGCGCACGGCAGGAGCTGCGGAGCAGAAGTAGACGTTCTTGGCGCCGGCTTCGCGGGCCATCTGGATGATCTGCTTGCAGGTGGTGCCGCGCACGATCGAGTCGTCCACCAGCATCACGTTCTTGCCGCGGAACTCCAGTTCGATGGCATTGAGCTTCTGGCGTACCGATTTCTTGCGCGCGGCCTGGCCTGGCATGATGAAGGTACGGCCGATGTAGCGGTTCTTGACGAAACCTTCGCGGAACTTCACGCCCAGACGGTTGGCCAGCTCCAGGGCCGCGGTGCGGCTGGTGTCCGGGATCGGGATGACCACGTCGATGTCATGCTCGGGACGTTCGCGCATGATCTTGTCGGCCAGTTTTTCACCCATGCGCAGACGGGCCTTGTACACCGACACGCCATCCATGATCGAGTCAGGGCGGGCCAGGTAGACATGCTCGAAGATGCACGGTTGCAGCTTCGGTGCTTCGGCGCACTGCTTGGTGTACAGCTGGCCTTCTTCGGTGATGTATACCGCTTCGCCCGGCGCCAGGTCGCGGATCAGGGTGAAGCCGAGGACGTCCAGGGCCACGCTTTCCGAAGCGATCATGTATTCCACGCCTTCGTCGGTGTGACGCTGGCCGAACACCACCGGGCGGATGCCGTTGGGGTCGCGGAAGCCGACGATGCCGTAGCCGGTGATCATCGCCACCACGGCGTAACCGCCAACGCAGCGGCTGTGCACGTGGGAAACCGCGGCGAACACGTCTTCTTCGGTCGGCTGCAGCTTGCCACGCACCGCCAGCTCATGGGCGAACACGTTCAGCAGTACTTCCGAGTCGGAGTTGGTGTTGACGTGGCGCAGGTCGGACTCGTAGATCTCCTTGGCCAGCTGCTCGACGTTGGTCAGGTTGCCGTTGTGCGCCAGGGTGATGCCATACGGCGAGTTGACGTAGAACGGCTGCGCCTCGGCCGAGGTCGAGCTGCCCGCCGTCGGGTAGCGCACGTGGCCGATACCGATGCTGCCGACCAGGCGCTGCATGTGGCGCTGCTGGAACACGTCGCGCACCAGGCCATTATCCTTGCGCAGGAACAACCGGCCGTCATGGCTGGTCACGATACCGGCAGCGTCCTGGCCGCGGTGCTGGAGGACCGTAAGCGCGTCATACAGCGCCTGATTGACGTTCGACTTACCGACGATACCGACGATGCCACACATGCGACGCAACCCCTACTTTGACGAAACTTGAGTGAATAGTGCTCAGGGCTTTGCCGGCCCGAGCAACTGTTCCTTGAACGGAAGATCAGCTGGAGTGCCGATCAGCCCACTAGGTGTCCACTGGCCGGTAAAACCCAGGATCAGGTTTTTCGACCAGTCGGCGACCAAGAGAAATTGTGGTATCAGGCGTGATTCCTGCCACCAGGTGTCTTGTTGAACCGGCCCCAGGCTGATCAGCCCGATGGCCACCACCACCAGCAAGGCCCCGCGCGCGGCGCCAAAGGCCATGCCCAGGAAACGATCGGTGCCGGACAGCCCGGTCACGCGAATCAGCTCGCCGATGAGGAAGTTGATCATGGCCCCCACCAGCAAGGTGGCGACGAAAAGAATGGCGCAGCCGGCGATGACGCGCATCGACGGCGTCTGGATGTAGCTTTCAAGATACACCGAGAGCGAACCGCCGAACATCCAGGCAACCGCACCGGCAATGATCCAGATGAGCAAGGACAAGGCTTCCTTGACGAAGCCGCGCTTGAGACTGATCAGTGTGGAGACGGCGATGATCGCGATGATCGCCCAATCAACCAAGGTAAATGCCACGGTGCTGCCTGCAGACGTTTGAGGCGGCGCATTTTAACAGAGCGGCGGGCTGGGAGTAAGCGGAATGTCGGGTGGATTAGCATGCGCACTTCTGTAGGAGCGGCCTTGTGTCGCGATCGGGCCGCACAGCGGCCCCAAGGGTCTCGGACACAGCCAAAATCGCTAGGGCCGCCATGCGGCCAGATCGCGACACAAGGCCGCTCCTACAAGGGCCCGAGTCAGCCAGACTCAGCTGCGCTCAGGCTGGAAACGCACCACGAAGCCCTTGAGGCTGTTCTGGCGGTTGATGGCGTCGCGCACGCGCTCGGCCTCGGCCCGCTCGATCAGCGGCCCCACGTACACCCGGTTCATGCCACCCGCCGAGCGGATATAGGCGTTGTAACCCTGGCTACGCAAGGTTTGCTGCAGCTTTTCGGCCCCGGCACGGTTGGACAGGCTGGCCAACTGGATCGACCAGCTGACCGGCAGGCCATTGACGTCGATCTTCGATGGCGCCGTCGGCACGGCCGGCTTGGCTGCCGGCTGAGGCTCGACCTTGGCCACAGGCGCCTGCGGCTTGGCAGGCTGAGGCTGGGGCTGCACCTGCACTTGAGGCTGGGTCTGCGGTGACGGTGTAATCGGCTGGCTGGGCGTGCTCGCCGGCGCGGTGGACTCGTCCACCACCACCGGTGGCTGTTGCGGCTCTTGCGCAATGGCCTGCGGCTCCGGCACTGCGACCGGCTCCACCTTCACTTCCGGCAGGCTTGGCATGGCCGGCGCCTGCGGGGCATCGACGCGCACCTGACGCATCTCGTCCTCGCGGGTGAACAGCATCGGCAGGAAAATCACCGCCAGCGCCACCAGCACCAACGCACCCACCATGCGCTGTTTCATCCCTTTATCCAGCACTGCCATCTACTCCACCCTCCTGGGCGTGCCGCTCCAGCCATTCCAGTGCCTGGGCAACACAGAAAAACGAACCGAACAGCAAGATCTGGTCATCCGCCGTTGCCTGCGCGCATTGCCCTTCAAGGGCAGCATCGACGCTGGCATAAGACTTCACCGCGGCGCCGACGTTCGTCAAGGCCATGGCCAGCTCCGCAGCCGGGCGGCTGCGCGGGGTATCCAGTGGCGCCACTGCCCAGTCGTCGACCAGCCCCTGCAGCGGCGCGACAACACCGTCCAGGTCCTTGTCGGCGAGCAGGCCGAACACCGCCAGGCGGCGCCCCTTCAGCGGCCGGGCCGCCAGGCGCCGGGCCAGGTACTCCGCGGCGTGCGGGTTGTGCCCGACATCCAGCAACAGTTCCACCGGCTTGCCCTGCCAGCTCAGCTGGCGACGGTCGAGGCGACCCGTGATGCGGGTATCCAGCAGCGCCTGGCGAATCTGCCCGGCGTCCCAGGGCAGCCCCATCAGCAGGTAGGCCTGCAGGGCCAGCGTGGCGTTTTCCATGGGCAGGTCGAGCAAAGGCAGGCCAAGCAGCTCTACCGGCGCTCCATCAGCCGCAGTACCCCGCCAGCTCCAGCTGCCATCGGCAATGGCCAGGTCGAAGTCACGACCACGCAGGAACAGCGGCGCAGCCAGTTCGGCGGCCTTGTCCAGCAGCGGCTGAGGCGGATCCAGGTCACCGCACAGTGCCGGCTTGCCCTGACGGAAGATGCCTGCCTTCTCGAAGGCCACCAGCTCGCGGGTATCACCCAGGTAATCGACATGATCGACGCCGATGCTGGTCACCAGGGCCAGGTCGGCATCCACCACGTTCACGGTGTCCAGGCGGCCACCAAGCCCCACTTCCAGTACCACGGCATCCAGCTGCGACTGGTAGAACAACCAGAACGCGGCCAGAGTGCCCATCTCGAAGTAGGTCAGGGAAATTTCGCCCCGCGCCGCCTCGACGGCGGCGAAGGCTTCGCACAGGCGCTCATCGCTGGCCTCTTGGCCATCGATCAGCACCCGCTCGTTGTAACGCAACAGGTGCGGCGAGCTGTACACGCCAACCTTCAACCCCTGGGCACGCAGCAGCGAGGCCACGAAGGCACAGGTCGAGCCCTTGCCGTTGGTGCCGGTTACCGTCACCACACGTGGCGCCAGCTTGCCCAGCGCCAGCCGGGCAAGCACCTTCTGCGACCGCTCCAGACCCATGTCGATGGCCGAGGGGTGCAACTGCTCGAGGTAGGCGAGCCATTCGCCCAGGGATCGTTGTTTCATCACGCGACGGCAGCCGCCTCACGCGCTTGCTCCGGGGTTTCCTGGCCGGTCATCTGCGCCAGCAGGCGGGCCAGACGCGGGCGCAGCTCGCCACGGGAGATGATCAGGTCGATGGCGCCGTGCTCCAGCAGGAACTCGCTGCGCTGGAAGCCTTCCGGCAGCTTCTCGCGCACGGTCTGTTCGATCACGCGCGGGCCGGCGAAGCCGATCAGTGCCTTCGGCTCGCCGACGATCACGTCACCGAGCATGGCCAGGCTGGCGGAAACACCACCGTATACAGGGTCGGTCAGTACCGAGATGAACGGGATGCCTTCTTCGCGCAGGCGCGCCAGCACGGCCGAGGTCTTGGCCATCTGCATCAGCGAGATCAGCGCTTCCTGCATGCGTGCACCGCCCGAAGCGGAGAAGCAGACCATCGGGCAGCGGTGCTCCAGGGCATAGTTGGCCGCGCGCACGAAGCGCTCGCCGACGATGGCACCCATGGAGCCGCCCATGAACGAGAACTCGAAGGCGCTGACCACGATCGGCATGCCCATCAGGGTGCCGCTCATGGAGATCAGGGCGTCCTTCTCGCCGGTCTGCTTCTGCGCGCCGGTCAGGCGGTCCTTGTACTTCTTGCCATCACGGAACTTCAGGCGGTCGACCGGCTCCAGGTCGGCGCCCAGTTCGGCACGGCCATCGGCGTCGAGGAAGATGTCGATGCGCGCACGTGCGCCGATGCGCATGTGGTGGTTGCACTTGGGGCAGACATCCAGGGTCTTTTCCAGCTCCGGACGATACAGCACGGCCTCGCAGGCCGGGCACTTGTGCCACAGGCCTTCAGGCACCGAGCTCTTCTTCACCTCGGAACGCATGATCGAAGGGATCAGTTTGTCGACTAACCAGTTGCTCATGCTTTCTTTCTCCAGTATTGGCAGGCGTGGGCCGGTGTCGCCGGCCCTGCCCTGCCCTTGAGCTCAAAATCTTTTATGAAACGATGATGGACCGGCCGCCGGGACTTCCAGCGCGCCACCCCACCGCTAATGTGTTGTCTTGCCGCCACAGGCGCAGGCGGCTGCCCCGCAGGGCTGCGAAAGCTATGGACGATGGCGCGCAGCCAGCCGTCACATCTGCCATCACGCCTGTTTCACCGCACGCATGAAGGCCTCGATCTTCGCCGCGTCCTTGATGCCCTTGGCTTGCTCCACGCCGCCACTGACATCCACCGCGTATGGCCGCACCTGGGCGATGGCCTGGCCGACATTGTCGGCAGACAGCCCGCCCGCCAGGATGATCGGTTTGCTCAGGCGCGCAGGCACCAGCGACCAGTCGAACGCTTCACCGGTGCCTCCGGGTACGCCCGGCACGTAGGTGTCCAGCAGAATGCCGCGGGCACCAGCGTAGAACCGGCAGGCCGCCTCCAGGTCGTCGCCCGGGCGTACGCGCAGGGCCTTGATCCAGGGGCGGTGGTAGCCTTCGCAGTCCTGTGGGGTTTCGTCGCCGTGGAACTGTAGCAGGTCCAGCGGAACCGCTTCGAGGATCTCGTTCAGCTCGCAGCGCGAAGCATTGACGAACAAACCGACCGTGGTCACGAACGGCGGCAGCTCGGCAATGATCGCCCGCGCCTGGCGCACGTCCACGGCGCGCGGGCTCTTGGCATAGAAGACGAAGCCGATGGCATCGGCCCCTGCTTCGGCAGCGGCCAGTGCGTCTTCGATGCGGGTAATCCCGCAGATCTTGCTGCGAACATTGCTCATGGACAGCGAACCCTGCTTGTTACGGTGAAAGGCCGGATGTTAGCAAATGACTTTTCGCCCGTCAGTCTGCCAATGCTTCGTAACCGGTCAAAAAGTGTGGACCGATGTAACGCTTGGGCAGCGCGTACTCCTCGGGGTACTCCACCTGCACCAGGTAGAGGCCGTATGGGTGCGCCGTGACCCCACCTTCGCGGCGGTTGCGCCCTTCCAGCACCTCACGCGCCCAGGTGACCGGGCGCTCTCCGGCACCGATGGTCATCAGTACACCGGCAATGTTACGCACCATGTGGTGCAGGAAAGCCGTGGCGCGAACGTCCAGCACGATCATCTGGCCATGGCGGGTGACGCGCAGATGGTAGATGTGCTTGATCGGCGACTTGGCCTGGCACTGGCTGGCGCGGAAGGCACTGAAGTCATGGGTACCAAGCAGGTACTGCGCGGCTTCGGCCATGCGTTCGACATCCAGCGGGCGGTGGTTCCAGGTGACTTCCTCGGCCAGGTGGGCCGGGCGGATCGGGTCGTTGTAGATGACGTAGCGGTAACGCCGGGCGCAGGCCTTGAAGCGGGCATGGAAGTCGGCCGGCATCGGCCGCGACCAGACCACGCTGATGTCATGGGGCAGGTTGAAGTTGGTGCCCATGGTCCAGGCGCGCTCATCGCGCACGGCGCGGGTGTCGAAGTGCACGATCTGCCCGCAGCCATGCACACCGGCGTCGGTGCGCCCGGCGCAGATTACCGAGATGGGCTCGTTGGCCACCTTGGACAGGGCCTGCTCCAGGGCCTGCTGGACACTGGGCACGCCACTGGCCTGGCGCTGCCAGCCACGATAGCGCGCGCCTTTGTATTCCACGCCCAGGGCGATGCGGAAGTAGCCTTCGGCCGCAGACTCGGCGGCGGCGGTGTCGATGATGTCCAAGAGCATGAAACCTGTGGGGGGTGTACGGAATGGCGGGGATTATAACGACAACGGCAGCCGTGTAGGGCTGCCGTTGAATATGCACCGCATTTGAGGGCCTCTTCGCGGGCTCGCCCGCTCCCACAGGTTACTCACAAGGTCGAAAATGTGTGGAGATCCTGTGGGAGCGGGCAAGCCCGCGAAGAGGCCGGCCCTGCTTACATCAGACCAACCGGGAGAGCATGTCCTCGGCCTCCTGACGCTGGCTGTCGTCGCCATCCTTGACCACTTCATCGAGGATGTCGCGAGCGCCCTGGTTGTCGCCCATGTCGATATAGGCGCGGGCCAGGTCAAGCTTGGTGGCCACTTCGTCGCTACCGGAGAAGAAGTCGAAGTCCAGGTCGTCCAGTGGTTCGGGCTCTGGCTGGGCGGCCGCATCCTCGCTGGTGAAGTGCGGCTCCAGCGACGGCGACTCGAGGCTCTGCGACAGCTTGTCCAGTTCGGCGTTGACGTTGTCCAGCTCCGAGGCAAAGCTCTTGGCTGCCGGCGAATCGTCTTCCAGCGACAGTGAAAGATCGAAGTCGGATGGCAGATCGAACTCGGAAAGCGGGTCGAACGCTGGCTCGCTGTCGAAGGCAGCCAGCTCGGCAGCGACATCCACCGGGGTTTCGTCGACCGCAGCCGGGGCGGCCGGGGCAACCGGCTCGCTGATGTCGAGGTCGAAGTCGGACAGGTCCACAGCGGGCTGTGGCTCGGCCTGTGCCAGCATGGCCTCGAATTCGGCGTCAGCGTCGGCCTGTAGCTCGGCGTCCACCGCAAACGGCTCGTCTTCGGGCTGAGCCGATTCCAGCACGGGTTCATCCAGTACCGGCTCTTCGACTACAGGTTGCTGGGCCACAGATTCGTCCAGCAGCGGCGCTGCCAGCGGGTCTTGCTCGGGCAGGTCGTCACCCAGGCTCAGGTCGAAGGCACTGTCCAGGTCCTGCTCGTCCAGGCCCGGCGCATCGAGGGTCGGCACTTCATCGAAGGCATCCAGCTCAGCATCCAGATCAACTTCGGGTTCGAGCGTTGCTTCAGGTTCCGCCAGGGCAACGGCCTCTGGTTCAATCGCCACCTCTGGCTCGACCGCCGGCACTTCCTCCGGCGCCACATCGGCAACGACTTGCGTATCAGGCTGATCCTGCAACAGCTCCTGCACGTACTGCTCATCCATCTCGGCAGCCAGGGCCGCCGCGCCCAGGCCGACAGCGGCCAGGCCGAGCATGGCCGGGTAGCGCTCTTTCAGCCCGGCAACCGCTGCACTGTTCTGCTCACTGGCCGGCAACTTGCGCTCCTGCTCGACGAACGCGCTCTGGTCACCCTGGCGGGCGTACACATCCATCAGTTTCAGGCGCAGGTCGTCACGCTGCGGCGCGGCGGCCACGGCAGGTTCCAACAGGTCGGTAGCGCGGTTCAGGCGGCCTTCGGCCACGCATTGCTCGACTTCCGCCAGCAGCGCGGCATGGGGGTCGGCTTGCGGTTCAGGTTGCGCTTCGAAGGCGGGCGCCGCCGTTTTTTCCGCGGCGGTGGCGGCGGCAGCCGAAGCGGCGACCACGGCCGGCGACAGGGTCACGCTCGGCGCCGAGACTTCTACGCCATCGAAGCTTGCGCTATCGCTGTCAAAGCCTGCGCCCTGCTCTTCTTCCAGCGCCCGCGCCATGCGCAGGTGTTTTTCAGCCTCCTGCTGGGCCTTGCGCTTGCGCGCCAGCAACAGCAGCAGAAGCAACAGTACGAGGAAGGCACTACCGGCAATCAGCCCGAGCAGCAGCGGGTTGCCCATGATTTCGTCGACGACGCTACCTGGCTGGCCGGCGGCAGGTGCAGCTTCGGCGGCAGACACCGGTTTGGGTGAGGTATCGACGGCGTCAGGCGCAGGCTTAACGACCGGTTCGGCCGGTGCAGCCGCCCCCTGCGCTTCAAGGCGGGCCAGCTGGTTGTTCTTCAACTCGATCAGACGCTGCAGCTTGTCCAGCTGGCTCTGCAGGTCGGCCATGCGGCTCTTGAGCTCTTCGTTGTCGCGACGACTGGTGTCCAGGCTTTCCTGGGCCACCGCCAGCTTGTCATTGAGGGCCTTGGCCTGGCCAGCACCGGCCTGGTTGCCCGGGCTGACCAGGCGCAGGTTGTCGCCCTGGGCGATACGCGCCGGAGCTGCCTCGGCGGCACCGCGGCGAGTGGCGTCCAGCTGGCGGGCACGCGGGCCCAGGCGACGGCCTTCACGCCAGGCAGCATACTGCTCGGCCACCTCGGCGGTCGCCTCGCCCTGCGGGATGTTCTGGATCTGCTGCTGGTCGGGCAGGCGCAACACCTGGCCAACCTTCAGCTGGTTGATGTTGTTGCCGATGAACGCGTCCGGGTTCAGGGCCTGAATCGCGATCATGGTCTGCTGGATCGAGCCGCCCTGGGTATTGCGCGCGGCAATCTGCCACAGGGTGTCCCGGCGCTGGGTGGTATAGCTGCCGGCAGCGGTCACCGCTGGCGCGACATTGCCTGCCGCAGGCTTGTCGCCCTGGGCCTTGGCCTGGTCGAGCAACACGCTGTAGTCACGCAGCAGGCGGCCCTGCGGCCACATCACCTGGACCAGGAACTTTACCACCGGCTCCGGTAGCGGCTGGCTGGAGGTAACACGCAGCACGCTCTTGCCGTTGGGGTTGATCACCGGTGTGAAGGTTAGGTCTTCGAGGTAGGTTGGGAATGCCACCCCGGCCTTGCTGAAATCTTCCGGCGGCGCCAGGCTCGGTGCCACTTCGGCAGCGGTGAGGTCGCGCACGTCGAGCAGTTCGATCTCGGCGTCCAGGGGCTGGTTCTGTGCCGATTTGAGGGTCAGTTCCCCCAGACCCAGGGCATTCGCCATGCCCGACGACAGCGCCGATGCTGCAGCCATGGCCAGAACCAGTTTGCGAATTCGAAGCATGACCTCTTCCCTTGTATAAAGCGTCCTGAAACCTGCATGCGGAGCAGGACAATAGTGCTCGCCAGTATCTTTTACGGCATGTGTTTAATCAACAATTGCGCCACTTGCACGGCATTGAGCGCGGCGCCTTTGCGCACGTTGTCGGTGGTCAGCCAGAGGTTGAGCTGCTGGTCTTCATCAACACCATGCCGTACACGACCAACATAGACCACGTCCTGGCCTACTGCGTCGCCTACCGGAGTCGGATAATCGTCGCGCTCCACCAGTTCGACGCTGTCAGCCGCCTCGAGGGCCTGGTTGACCGCCTCCAGGTCGACCGGGCGACGGCTCTGTACCGCCACAGTGAAGCTATCGCCGAAAAACACCGGGACTTGAACGCAGCTCACGGAAATCTTCAGTTCAGGCAGGCCCAGCAGCACACGCAGCTCGCTGACCAGGCGGCGCTCCAGGGCGGTGTGGCCTTGCTCATCGGCGGCACCGACCTGCGCCAACATGTTGAACGCCACCTGGCGATCGAAGAAGCGCGGTTCCAGGGGCCGGGCATTGAGCAGCTCGGCAGTTTGCCGGGCGAGTTCGTTGACAGCTTCCCGACCTTGTGCGGACACCGCCAGCGCGGCCATCACCTGCACCCGTTCGATATCCAGCAGGCGCTTGAGCGGTGCCAGAGCAACGGCCAGGGCAACCGCGGCCGAGCACGGGCTGACGATGCGCGCGGGCAATGCCAGGTCAACCAGGCGTTCGGCGTTGGCTTCGGGCACCAGAGCCAGGGCGTCGTCCAGACCAGCGGACAGGTCGATGACCGTGCAGCCTGCCTGCAGCGCCTTGCTGGCAAAGCTTCGGCTGACTGCGGCGCCTGCGGCGAAAAAGGCCAGCTTGGCCTGGGCAAAGTCGAAGCTGTCCACCTCACGTACCTTCAGCTTCTTTCCGGCGAACATCACGCTACTGCCCGCCGATTCCATGCTGGCCAGCAGGTGCAGGGTGGCGACCGGGAAATCCAGCTCTTCGAGGATCTGCACCAGGGCTTCACCGACGCTGCCGGTGGCGCCGACGACGGCGATGTCCAAAGGGTGTGTCATGGAAGGGATCCTTTTGCAGAAAACGGCGGGGGCGGCACTTTACTTGGATTGTAGGCGTTTGTCTTTGTTGGCCCTATGGTGGGCATGACGGGTCCCGCATTTGATGCGTGATGGCGGCTATGGGCTTGTCGCGAGATATTTGGCGCCTGCGAGATCGAGCGCCGCGCGGGCGGCGCTTCGCAGCGCAAGGCTGCTCCTACCGTTTGTTTCGGGCCAGTAAAGCCTGTACCAGTGCACGCGACCGCCTCGTTTGCCCGGCACGATATCGAGGCGTATGCCAGGGGCCGCGTGCCGCGCTCACAGGAATAATTGGCCCGAAACAAACGGTAGGAGCAGCCTTGCGCTGCGAAGCGCCGCGCGGGCGGCGCTCGATCTCACAGGCGCTGAAAATGCCGTGGCGAGCACCTTGCAGCCAAAATGCTTTTTCAGACCTAAAAAAACCCGCGCTGTCACCAGCGCGGGTTTTCGGTCAAACCGGAACGATCAACGCTCCAGCAGAATCCGCAGCATGCGACGCAGCGGCTCGGCCGCGCCCCACAGCAGCTGGTCACCTACGGTGAACGCGCCCAGGTACTGGGAGCCCATGTTCAGCTTGCGCAGGCGGCCAACCGGGATGTTCAGGGTGCCGGTAACCTTGGTCGGGCTCAGCTCCTGCATGCTGATTTCACGCTGGTTAGGCACCAGCTTCACCCAAGGGTTGTGCTGGCTGATCATGCCTTCGATATCGGCCAGCGGCACGTCCTTGTTCAGCTTGATGGTCAGCGCCTGGCTGTGGCAACGCATGGCGCCGATGCGCACGCAGATGCCGTCGACCGGGATCGGGCTCTTGAAGCGGCCGAGGATCTTGTTGGTCTCGGCCTGGGCCTTCCACTCTTCACGGCTCTGGCCGTTCGGCAGTTCCTTGTCGATCCACGGGATCAGGCTGCCAGCCAGTGGCACGCCGAAGTTCTCGGTCGGGAACGCTTCGCTGCGCATGGTCTCGGCAACCTTGCGGTCGATGTCGAGGATGGCGCTGGCCGGGTTAGCCAGGTCATCGGCGACGGCAGCATGGGTAGCACCCATCTGCTTGATCAGCTCGCGCATGTTCTGCGCACCGGCACCCGAGGCCGCCTGGTAGGTCATGGCGCTCATCCACTCGACCAGGCCGGCTTCGAACAGGCCACCCAGGCCCATCAGCATCAGGCTGACGGTGCAATTGCCGCCGATGTAGTTCTTGGTACCCGCGTCCAGTTGCTGGTCGATGACCTTGCGGTTGACCGGGTCGAGGATGATCACCGCGTTATCCTGCATGCGCAGGGACGAGGCGGCGTCGATCCAGTAACCCTGCCAGCCGGCTTCACGCAGCTTGGGGAAGACCTCGTTGGTGTAGTCGCCGCCCTGGCAGGTCAGGATAACGTCGAGGGTCTTGAGTTCTTCGATCGAATAAGCATCCTTGAGCGGAGCTGTATCCTTGCCCACGTTCGGGCCCTGGCCGCCAACATTGGAGGTGGTGAAGAACACCGGCTCGATGAGGTCGAAATCCTGCTCCTCCAGCATCCGCTGCATGAGCACGGAACCGACCATACCGCGCCAACCGATCAGACCTACACGTTTCATCGCAACTACACCTTTGCTAAAAGTGGGCCGCCACCGGGAATTTTGGGTGGCGGGCCAGAGAGATTACAGATTCCGCAGCGCTGCGACTACTGCGTCGCCCATTTCCTGCGTACCAACTTTGCGGCAGCCTTCCGAGAAGATGTCGCCGGTGCGCAGCCCCTGGTCCAGGACCAGGCTCACGGCCTTCTCGATCGCCTCGGCGGCAGCCGACTGATTGAAGCTGTAACGCAGCATCATCGACACCGACAGGATGGTCGCCAGCGGGTTGGCGATGCCCAGGCCTGCGATGTCCGGTGCCGAGCCGTGGCACGGCTCGTACATGCCCTTGTTGTCGGCATCCAGCGACGCCGAAGGCAGCATGCCGATGGAACCGGTCAGCATGGAAGCTTCATCCGACAGAATGTCACCGAACATGTTGTCGGTCACCATCACATCGAACTGCTTGGGCGCACGCACAAGCTGCATGGCGGCGTTGTCGACGTACATGTGGCTCAGCTCCACATCCGGGTAGTCCTTGGCCACGTCCTCGACCACTTCACGCCACAGCTGGCTGGAAGCCAGGACGTTGGCCTTGTCTACCGAGCACAGCTTCTTGCCGCGCACGCGGGCCATGTCGAAACCGACACGGGCAATGCGGCGCACTTCGCTTTCGCTGTACGGCAGGGTGTCGTAGGCCTGGCGCTCGCCGCCTTCCAGCTCGCGCTGGCCACGCGGGGCACCGAAGTAGATACCGCCGGTCAGCTCACGGACGATGAGGATGTCCAGGCCGGAAACGATCTCTGGCTTGAGCGACGAGGCATCGGCCAGTTGCGGGTAGAGGATGGCCGGGCGCAGGTTGGCGAACAGGCCCAGTTGCGAACGGATTTTCAGCAGGCCGCGCTCGGGGCGGATGTCACGCTCGATCTTGTCCCACTTCGGCCCGCCCACGGCGCCCAGCAGCACGGCATCGGCCTTGCGCGCACGCTCCAGGGTCTCGTCGGCCAGCGGCACGCCGTGCTTGTCGATGGCGGCGCCACCGATCACATCGTGCTCCAGGCTGAAGCCGAGCTGGAACTTGTCGTTGGCCACCTCCAGCACCTTGACCGCCTCGGCCATGATTTCCGGGCCGATACCGTCACCTGGGAGAATCAGAATCTGCTTGCTCATGCTTTCCTCTATCCAATCACGCGGTGCGGCCAAGCGGGCCCCACCGAAAAGTTCTTAACGCTCGGCCCACAACACCAGCACATCGGTGCTGAACGAACCATCGGCCTCGATCCGGTAATACTGCCGTACTTCTTCACCCATGGCTTGCTGCAATTGGCGAATTGCCAAGCGCATTGGCTCGGGGGTGCGCATGCGCTCGACCCAGCTGGAAAACTCCAGGCGCAGCGGCTGGCGAGTGTGGCTGCGCACATGCAGGCCAGCCTCGCTGACCTGGAGTTGCCATTCGGCAGCGGAATAATCGCGCACGTGGCTGGTGTCGCGCAGTACTTCGACCGTTTGCAGGTAGGTGTCGAGCAGCGGGCTGCCCGGCGACATGACGTCGATGAACGCCGCCACGCCACCCGGCTTGAGCACTCGGCGCACTTCGCGCAGGGCCAGGCCCAGGTCGCTCCAGTGGTGGGCCGAGTAGCGGCTGAAGACGAAGTCGAACGAGGCGTCGGCAAACGGCAGGCGTTCGGCAGCACCGCGCTCGGTGGTGATATTGGCCAGGCCGCGCTCGGCGGCGGCACTGGCGACCACGTCGAGCATGGCTTGCGAGAGGTCGTAGGCGACCACTTCGGCAACCAGAGGGGCGACATGGAAACTGACATGACCGGCACCGCAGCCAAGGTCGAGCACGCGGGCATGGCCCCGCCCTGCCAGCGCGTCTTGCAGCAGGCCGAATTCACTGCCTTGGGCGTGCACGGCGCTGCTGAGGTAGGCGCTGGCCTGTTCGCCGAACTGGCGTTGAACCACATCGGTGTGCTGGGTGCTGGTCATGTCTCGATCCTTTTGGTCTTTCTGCTGCCTGTACCGGCCCTTTCGCGGGTAAACCCGCTCCCACAGGACCTCTACAGGTTTCGAATCCTGCGCTGTACCTGTGGGAGCGGGCTTGCCCGCGAATAGGCCGGTACTGTCACCTGCAAACTTCAGGCATCACGGAACAGCCAAGGCTGCCCGGCGCGGTGCTTGCCCTCGAAGGCCTTGATCGCATCGCTGTCCTGCAGGGTCAGGCCGATGTCATCCAGGCCGTTGAGCAGGCAGTGCTTGCGAAACGCATCGATCTCGAAGTGCAGCACCTTGCCATCCGGACGGGTCACCGCCTGCGCCTGCAGGTCGATGGTCAGCTGATAGCCCGGGATGGCTTCGACCTGCTTGAACAACTCGTCGACTTCCTCGTCGCTGAGGATGATCGGCAGCAAGCCGTTCTTGAAGCTGTTGTTGAAGAAGATGTCGGCAAAACTCGGCGCGATCACGCTGCGGAAGCCGTACTCGTCCAGCGCCCACGGGGCGTGCTCACGGCTGGAGCCGCAACCGAAGTTCTCCCGCGCCAGCAACACGCTGGCACCCTGGTAGCGTTCGTGGTTGAGCACGAACTCCTTGTTCAGCGGGCGCTTGCTGTTGTCCTGGTAAGGCTGGCCCACATCCAGGTAACGCCACTCGTCGAACAGGTTGGGGCCGAAGCCGGTGCGCTTGATCGACTTAAGGAACTGCTTGGGGATGATCTGGTCGGTGTCGACGTTGGCACGGTCCAACGGCGCGACGAGGCCAGTGTGCTGGGTAAAAGCTTTCATGCTGCGCTCCCTTGGATCAACTCGCGGACATCGATGAAGTGGCCGGTCACCGCGGCGGCGGCGGCCATGGCCGGGCTGACCAGGTGGGTGCGGCCACCGGCCCCCTGACGGCCTTCGAAGTTGCGGTTGGAGGTAGACGCGCAGTGCTCGCCGCTCTCCAGGCGGTCCGGGTTCATCGCCAGGCACATCGAGCAGCCTGGCTCACGCCATTCGAAACCGGCCTCGAGGAAGATCTTGTCCAGGCCTTCGCGCTCGGCCTGGGCCTTGACCAGGCCCGAACCCGGCACCACCAGCGCCTGCTTGACGTTGGCAGCGACCTTGCGGCCCTTGGCGATTTCGGCGGCAGCGCGCAGGTCTTCGATACGCGAGTTGGTGCACGAACCGATGAAGACGCGGTCGAGCTTGATATCGGTGATCGCCTGGTTGGCGGCGAGGCCCATGTACTTGAGGGCACGCTCGATCGAACCACGTTTGATCAGGTCAGGCTCGGCAGCCGGGTCCGGCACGCGCTGGTCGACAGCGAGGACCATCTCCGGCGAAGTGCCCCAGCTGACCTGCGGCTTGATTTGCGCAGCGTCGAGCTCGACCACGGTGTCGAACACCGCGTCAGCGTCGGAGACCAGGCCTTTCCAGGCTTCGACCGCCTGCTTCCACTGCTCGCCCTTCGGCGCGTACGGGCGGCCTTCGACATAGGCAACAGTGGTGTCGTCCACCGCCACCAGGCCTACGCGGGCACCGGCTTCGATGGACATGTTGCAGATGGTCATGCGGCCTTCCATCGACAATTCGCGGATGGCGCTGCCAGCAAATTCCATGGCGTGGCCGTTACCACCGGCGGTACCGATCTTGCCGATCACGGCCAGGACGATGTCCTTGGCGGTCACGCCGGCAGGCAACTGGCCTTCCACGCGCACCAGCATGTTCTTCATTTTCTTGGCGACCAGGCACTGGGTTGCAAGCACGTGCTCCACTTCGGAGGTGCCGATGCCGTGGGCCAGGGCACCGAAGGCGCCGTGGGTGGAGGTGTGCGAGTCACCGCAGACCACAGTCATGCCAGGCAAGGTGGCACCCTGCTCCGGGCTGATGACGTGGACGATGCCTTGACGCTCGTCATTCATCTTGAATTCGACGATGCCGTATTCGTCACAGTTCTCGTCGAGGGTCTGCACCTGCAGGCGCGACACCTGGTCGACGATGGCCTCGATACCGCCCTTGCGCTCTGGCGTGGTCGGCACGTTGTGGTCAGGCGTGGCGATGTTGGCGTCGATGCGCCAAGGTTTGCGGTTGGCCAGGCGCAGGCCTTCGAAGGCCTGGGGCGACGTCACTTCGTGGATGATGTGACGGTCGATGTAGATCAAGGACGAGCCGTCATCACGGCGCTTGACCTCATGGGCTTCCCAGAGTTTGTCGTAGAGCGTTTTGCCAGCCATCAGACTGTTCCTCATCAGCGTCTTTCTATGCCAAAGACCCCTTGGCTTGTGCGGTCGATGCTAGGGGGTTAGATTGAATAACTCAAATTCATAATTTTTATGCTTTGGATAACCAACAGGAATGCGACCCCATGGATCTGGCCAACCTTAGCGCCTTCATCGCAATTGCCGAAACCGGTAGTTTTTCCGGGGCGGCCGACCGCCTGTTCCTGACTCAACCGGCCGTCAGCAAACGCATCGCCGGACTGGAACAGCAACTGGATGTGCGCCTGTTCGACCGGCTGGGCCGCGAGGTGACCCTGACCGAGGCGGGCCGCGCCCTGCTTCCCCGCGCCTACCAGATCCTCAACGTCCTCGATGATACCCGGCGCGCGCTGACCAATTTGACCGGGGAAGTGAGTGGTCGGCTGACCCTTGCCACCAGCCACCATATCGGCTTGCACCGCCTACCCCCGCTGCTGCGGGCCTTCACCCGGGAATACCCTGCAGTGGCGCTGGATATTCAGTTCATGGATTCGGAAGCGGCCTACGACGAAATCCTCCATGGCCGCGCGGAGATTGCCGTTATCACCTTGGCACCCGAGCCGCACCACCTGGTCAAGGCCGTGCCGGTATGGGACGACGCCCTGGACTTCGTCGCCGCTCCCGAGCACCCGCTGGCCAACAACAACACGGTCAGCCTGGCCGACGTCGCCCGCCACCCGGCCGTGTTCCCGGGCGGCAACACTTTTACCCACCACATTGTTCAGCGCCTGTTCGAAAGCCAGGGCCTGACGCCGAACATCGCCATGAGCACCAACTATCTGGAAACCATCAAGATGATGGTGTCCATCGGCCTGGCCTGGAGCGTGCTGCCGCGCACCATGCTCGACGAACAGGTTGCACCCATCGCCTTGCCGGGCATACAGCTGTCTCGCCAGCTAGGCTACATTTTGCACACGGAGCGTACGCTTTCGAACGCGGCCAGGGCATTCATGGCCCTGCTCGACAGCCACGCGGGGCCCGCCTGACCGGTCGTCAGCCCGGTATTGCCACCTCCAAGGACGCGTCATACGCCAAAGGTCTGGTACCGATGCCCAAATCAGCGAATCGCTTTTTGCGCCTGCCGCGCATACCAGCGGCCGACCCTCAGGAGTCGGAACAGGCCTGGCAGAACGCCCCACAGTTGCTGGCCGCACTCAACGGCGCACGGCTGGGAGCCTGGCTATGGGATATCGACAGCGGCCGGGTGAGCTGGTCACGGGGCACCCAGGCTCTGTTCGGCTTCGACCCGCAGCGCCCGCTCCCCGCAGATATCGACTACCTCGACCTGCTGCCGGAGGAAGACCGTGCGCGCACACGCCAGGTGTTCCAGGCAGTGTTCAACGGCGAACCGGTGGAGCAGGCCATGCGCCACCGCATCCGCTGGCCGGACGGCAGCCTGCACTGGCTGGAGATCAACGGCAGCCTGACCCACGACCCGAACGGCCGGCCGCAGATGATCGGGGTGATCCGTGAAATCACCCGCCAGCGCGAGCGGGAAACGGCGTTGATCAATTCGGAAAAACGCTTCGCCACCCTGTTCCACCTCAGCCCCAATGCCATTTTGCTCACCCGACGCCACGACGGCATGATCTTCGAGGTCAACCAGCACTTCGAAGACATGTTCGGCTGGCCCGGTAGCCAGGTGATCGGCAAGACCAGCCTGGAGCTTGGCCTGTGGGCAAACCCCGAACAGCGCCACCAGTTGCTGGAGTCGACCCGTGGCAACACTGGCCCTTTGATAATGGAAGTCCAGTTCCGCGCTACCAGCGGCAAGGTACATGACGGCATCCTCTGTACCCAGGGCATCGAACTGGAGGGCGGGACCTTCCTGCTCAGCACCTTTATCGACACCACCGAGCGCAAACGTGCCGAGCAGGCCTTGAAGGACAGCCAGGAGCGCCTGGACCTGGCGCTGGATTCGGCACAGCTGGGCACCTGGGACTGGCATATTCCCAGCGGCATGCTGTACGGTTCGGCGCGCGCCGCGCAGCTGCACGGCCTGCCGCCCATCCCGTTTCACGAATCGTTCGACGCGTTTTTCGAAGGGGTCCCGGAGCAAGAGCGCAATTCGATGCGCCAGGCCTACCGCAGCCTGCGCGAAGGACCTGCAGGCAACTACCAGATCACCTACCGGGTACAGCTGGAAAACGGCATCTCGCGCTACATCGAAAGCCGCGCCCGGCTGTACCGCGACGAGCAGGGCAACCCGCTGCGCATGGCTGGCACTTTGCTCGACATCACCGACCAGGTGGAGCGCGAACAGCGCCTGAGCGCTTCGGAAGAGAAGTTCGCCAGCCTGTTCCAGGTAAGCCCCGACCCAATCTGTGTCACCCGCCAGGACACCGGGCAGTTCATCGAGATCAATCCGGCGTTCACCCAGACCTTCGGCTGGAGCACCGAGCAGGTGATCGGCCGCACCGCCGAGGAAATCGGCCTGTGGGCGGAGTCCATCGAGCGCGCGCAACGCATCGAGCGGGTAATCCGCGAACAGGCCCTGAGCAACGTCGCCGTAGTGGTCAACCACCGCAATGGGGCACCGCTGACCTGCGTGATTTCCAGCCGCCTGATCACCGTCGATGACCAGCCTTGCAGTGTTACCACCCTGCGCGACATCACCCAGCAGCAGCGCGCCGAGGCGGCGCTGAAGTCCAGCGAGGAGAAGTTTGCCAAGGCCTTCCATTCCAGCCCTGACGCCATCACCATCACCGAACGCTACAGCGGTCGCTACCTGGAAATCAACGACGGTTTCTGCCGCCTGACCGGCTACAACGCCGCCGACGTGGTCGGCCGCACGGTGTACGAGATCGGCATCTGGGCCGACGACAAGCAGCGCAGCGCCCTGCTGGCCGAGTTGCGCGAGCGTGGCCGGGTGCATCATCGCGAGATGCTAGGGCGTAACAAGCGCGGTGACATCCTTACCGTGGAGGTGTCGGTGGAGCCGATCACCCTCAATGAGGTGGACTGCCTGCTGGTAACCGCCCGCGATGTCAGCCAGCTGAAAAACGCCCAGGCACAGATTCGCCACCTGGCCTACCACGACCCGCTGACCAACCTGCCCAACCGCGCCCTGCTGATGGACCGCCTGAGCCAGCAGATCGCCCTGCTCAGGCGCCACAACCTTCGCGGCGCCCTGCTGTTCCTCGACCTCGACCACTTCAAGCACATCAACGACTCGCTGGGCCACCCGGTGGGCGACACGGTGCTGAAGATCATCACAGCACGGCTGGAAGCCAGTGTGCGCCTGGAAGACACCGTGGCGCGCCTGGGTGGCGATGAGTTCGTGGTATTGCTCAGCGGCCTGGAAGGCAGCCGCGAGCTGGTCGAAGAGAAAGTCCGCGGGCTGGCCGATACCCTGCGCGAACTGCTGGCCGAGCCGATGTCGCTGGATGGCCAGCGCCTGCAGGTAACACCCAGCATCGGCGTGGCGCTGATCCCTGACCACGGCGCCACCCCGGCCGACCTGCTCAAGCGTGCCGATATCGCCCTGTACCGTGCCAAGGATTCCGGGCGCAACACCACCCAGCTGTTCCATACCACCATGCAGAAGGCTGCCAGCGAGCGCCTGCGCATGGAAAACGACCTGCGCCTGGCCCTGGCCCGCGGCGAGTTGGCGCTGCACTTCCAGCCACAGGTGGATGCGCGCGACAACCGCATCGTCGGTGCCGAGGTGCTGCTGCGCTGGCATCATCCGCAACTGGGTCAGCAGCCACCGGCGCAATTCATTCAGGTGCTGGAAGAAAGCGGCCTGATCCTGGAGGTTGGCAGCTGGATACTCGACGAAGCTTGCGATGCCTGCGCACGCATGCTCGGCGACGGGCTGATCGACGCCGATGATTTCAGCTTGTGCGTGAACATCAGCCCACGGCAGTTCCGCCAGAACGACTTTGTCGGGCGGGTGCTGCGCAGCCTGGACGATTACCGCCTGCCACGGCAAATGCTGACGCTGGAAATTACCGAAGGCATCGTCATCCAGAACCTGGAGGACACCATCAGCAAGATGCGCGAGCTGAAGCGCTACGGGGTGAGCTTTGCCATGGATGACTTCGGCACCGGTTATTCCTCGCTGACCTACCTGAAACGCCTGCCAGTGGATGCGCTGAAAATCGACCAGACCTTCGTGCGCGATGCGCCGGAAGACCCCAACGACGCCGAAATCGTCCGCGCCATCGTCGCCATGGCTCGCAGCCTGGATCTGACGGTGATTGCCGAAGGGGTGGAGCTGACCGAACAGCTGGAGTTCCTTGAACGGCTGGGGTGCCACCTGTACCAGGGGTACTTGCACAGCCGGCCGCTGCCGTTGCCGGAGTTCCGGCAGATGTTGCTGGAGGCGCCGGCGGATTACTGAAACCGATGCAGATGCGATTCCTGTGGGAGCCGGCCTTCAGGCGATCACAATAAAAAGGGCACCCCTGGGGGTGCCCTTTTTCACATCTACACGATCAGTTCAGCGCTGGTTTGTCGCCATTGATCGGAATGCGCTTGGCCTTGGCCTCTTCAGGCACGATGCGCAGCAGGTCGATGCTGAGCAGGCCATTGGCCAGGCCGGCGGCCTTGACTTCGATATGGTCGGCCAGGCGGAACGACAGCTTGAAGGCGCGCTGCGCGATACCCTGATGCAGGTATGTCACTTCAGCAGGGCCATTGTCGCGCTTGCTACCGGTCACGGTCAGGACACCTTTTTCAACCTGCAGGTCGAGGTCCTCTTCCTGGAAACCGGCTGCAGCAACCACGATACGGTAGTGGTCATCGCCATGCTTTTCCACATTGTAGGGCGGGTAGCTGCTACCGGCCTCGTTACGTGCCGCGGATTCGAACAGGTCGTTGAAACGGTCGAAACCAACGGAATGGCGGAACAGTGGAGCGAGAGAGAAAGCGGTAGTCATGGTCATGAACTCCTGAGATTCAGCAAGTAAGTCATTACGCGACCCGACTTCGGCATCGCGTACTCAAGAGATATGGCCGGGGGAAATGCTTTCAAGGGGGAGCAGAAAAAATCTGGATTCCTGCGTTGGGCTTGATGGCCTCTTCGCGGGTAAACCCGCTCCCACAGGGAGCTCACACATTCCAAAACCTGCGCCGAACCTGTGGGAGCGGGTTTACCCGCGAAAGGGCCGGATCAGGCAACACAAGCCTCCAAGGAAACCGCCTCAACCCCCAGCAACCGGCTGATCCGCGCACAGTCATCCTCCCGCCGCAATTCGGCAAACAGCACAACCGCTTCGGGATAACTGCGGGTCAGCATCGCCAGCCACTGCTTCATCCGCCCCGGTGCATAGCGCGGCGACAACTTGGCCTGGGCCTGACGCCAGAACTCGCGAAGCAACGGCAGCAGGTCGTCCCAGCTCATCGGCTGGTACTCCCGCCCGTCACGCGCCGCGGCAATCTGCAGCCCAAGATCGGGGCGCGAAACCAGCCCACGGCCCAGCATTATGTCTTCGGCGCCACTGACCTCACGACAGCGCCGCCAGTCGTCCACGGTCCAGATCTCGCCATTGGCGAACACCGGCACCTTGACCACATCCTGCACCCGCGCCACCCACTCCCAGTGGGCCGGGGGCTTGTAGCCCTCGACCTTCGTCCGCGCATGCACCACCAGGTGCGCCGAACCACCTTCGGCCAGCGCCGTGGCACACTCCAGCGCGCCATCGGGGCTGTCGAAACCCAGGCGCATCTTCGAGGTGACCGGGATATGTGCGGGCACGGCACGGCGCACTTCACGCACGATGGCGTGCAGCAGCTCCGGTTCCTTGAGCAGCACCGCTCCACCGCGCGACTTGTTCACGGTCTTGGCCGGGCAACCGAAGTTCAGGTCTATCACCGGCGCGCCCAACTGGCAGGCCAGCGCGGCGTTTTCCGCCAGGCACACAGGGTCCGACCCCAACAACTGCACGCGCATTGGTACCCCTGCAGCGGTCCGTGCGCCATTGCGCAACTCGGGCGCCAGCTTGTCGAACGAGGAAGGCGGCAGCAGGCGGTCGCACACGCGAATGAACTCGGTGACGCACCAGTCGATACCGCCCACGCGGGTCAGCACGTCGCGCAGGATGTTGTCGACCAGCCCCTCCATGGGGGCCAGGGCAATTTGCATGTCGGGGTCTCGGCGGAAAAAGCCGGCAGTCTAACAAAAATTGCCGGTGTTTCAGGCGCCGATCAGCGCCGGGCCGTAACCGTCGAGGAACTCCGCCGGCATGCGCCTGGGCTTGCCGCTGGACAGCTCGATGCAGGCAAAGGTGGTCTGGGCGCGCAGCAAAGTCACGCCGTCGCGCGGGCGCTTGAGCTGGAAGCGCCGGGTCATGCGCAGGCGCTGGTCCCAGTCGATGATCCAGGTGGCCAGTTGCAACTCGTCATTCTCGTAGGCAGCGGCCAGGTAGTCGATTTCGTGGCGCACCACCGCCATGGCCCGGTCCAGCCGGCGATATTCGGCCAGGTCCAGGCCCAGGCGCTGGGAATGGCGCCAGGCGCAGCGCTCCAGCCAGGTGACGTAGACCGCGTTGTTGGCGTGGCCGAGGCCGTCGATATCCTCGCTACCGACGCGCAGGTCGATGACGAAGGGTGTTGCCAGGTCCCAGCTCATGTTCGCTTCCTTGGAGCAAAAGTGGATTTAGCAGGGACCGCCCAGGGAAAGTCCAGCCCTTCTGCACTTGCCTGCGGGGCTACGCGGTCCCTGTAGGAGCGGCCTTGTGTCGCGATGGGGCGCGCAGCGGCCCCAAAAATCTCAGTCCCGACACAGATTGCCGGGGCTGCTGCGCAGCCCATCGCGACACAAGGCCGCTCCTACAGGCACCGCGCCAGCCCGGGCCAGCAGCTCCAGCACCGCTTCACTCAGGCGCGGGTCGGACAGCACGCGCTGGTGGCCACCCGCCTCCAGCAGCATCAGACGGCTATCGAACCAGGCCTTGTGGATAACCCGGGCCTCATCGGCTGCGACCAAGGCATCATCGGCGGCATGCACCACCAGCCCGGGTAACTCCAACTGGTAACCCGTCACATCCAGCCGCGCAATCTGCATGCCCACATCCCGCTCCACCTGGCGAATGAATGCAGCCCGCGCCCGCGCCGGCAGCCCCAGACGATGGGCAAAGCCACGCAGTACGCCCAATAGCCGCGCCGGGGCAGCGACGCTGACCGCTGCCTCGGTACGCAGCCCCATCTGCAAGGCCAGCAATACACTGGCGCCGCCCATGGAATGGCCAATAACCGCGCGCAGCGGCGGCAGCTCGGCGGCAGCTTCCAGCAGCGCTCGGGCAAACAACACCACATTTGCCTGTTCGCCAGGCGAACGGCCATGCCCCGGCCCCTCCAGCGACACCACCGTGTGCCCCGCCTGGACCAAGGTTTCGATCAACGCGGCAAACTGGGTCGGGCGCCCCTCCCAGCCGTGCATCATCAGCACGGTCGGCCCCTTGCCCCAACGCAAGGCCGACAAGCCGAAGCGCAAAGTGATGCGCTCGGCGCTGGCCAGCACGGGCAACTCCCAATCCCGTGGCGGCAGGTTGCGAGGGGTCATGAAGGCACGGCGCATCTTGCCCGCGACATGCTCGGGGGCCAGGCGGCCCAAGGTGCCATTGACACCACGAATCCAGCTTAGGGTAGTCATCGCCATGCTCCAGGCTCAAAGCACCGCCGATTTGGCGGCGCGCAGAATACGATCGGACAGTTCGCTGGTGCCCAGGGCACGGGCAAGCGCCAGGCCACCAACCATCAGGGCCAGGTCGGCCAATGCCTTGTCGGCGTCCTCGGGGCGGTCGACCATGGCGGCTGCCATCAACTCGATGTGCTCGGCCAGAACCTCGCGGAAGGCCTCTGGCAGGCGCTGCATCTCGCCCAGCGAATTGGGCAGCGGGCAGGCATGCACTTCGGCATCACGGTGCTTGCGCGACAGATAGAAAGCACTGGCCAACGCCCGCCGCCCGGCACCATCGAGGCTGGGATCGATCTGCGCGAGCAAGGCGCGGCGCTCGCCCAGCAACTGGCGGAACGCTTCGAGCATCAACTCGTCCTTGCTGTCGAAGTGGGCGTAGAAACCACCGACGGTCAGGCCTGCCGCACCCATGACCTGGCTGACGCTGGGCTCGGCCGGGCCGTGCTGGATCAGCGCACTTCGCGCCGCCTCGAGAATGCGCTCGCGGGTTCTGCTCTTCTTGTCGCTCATCAGGCCACTCGCCGATCAAAATATGATGAACGAAATATTATTCGCATAATATTTTTTGGCAAGCAGAATCTGCAGCCGCCTGTCGGTCGCGAAATCTTGAGTAGGGGAGAAAAACAAAAGGCCCATTCAATAATCGAATGAGCCTTCAAAGTCCCGCAAAACGCGGGTAAACGTGGCGTCCCCTAGGGGACTCGAACCCCTGTTACCGCCGTGAAAGGGCGGTGTCCTAGGCCACTAGACGAAGGGGACGTAACCTTCGTGCCGATCCGCTTACGCGAACCGCGGCAGAAATGGTGGAGCTAAGCGGGATCGAACCGCTGACCTCCTGCATGCCATGCAGGCGCTCTCCCAGCTGAGCTATAGCCCCGAAACAAAAGGCTCATCAGTAATCGACGAGCCTTTAAAGCCCTGCAAAACGCAGGAAAAAGTGGCGTCCCCTAGGGGACTCGAACCCCTGTTACCGCCGTGAAAGGGCGGTGTCCTAGGCCACTAGACGAAGGGGACGTAACCTTCGTGCCGATCCGCTTTCGCGAACCGCGGCAAATTGGTGGAGCTAAGCGGGATCGAACCGCTGACCTCCTGCATGCCATGCAGGCGCTCTCCCAGCTGAGCTATAGCCCCGGATTTCTAGCCTCTCGGCCCAGCGACATCCTGAAACATCGCTTGTGCAAAACTGGCGTCCCCTAGGGGACTCGAACCCCTGTTACCGCCGTGAAAGGGCGGTGTCCTAGGCCACTAGACGAAGGGGACGAACCTTCTTACCTTCAAGACCCGGTTGCTGGACCCGGTCTTGCCCGACAGCCTTGGCTGCCAGGCGGAATTTGGTGGAGCTAAGCGGGATCGAACCGCTGACCTCCTGCATGCCATGCAGGCGCTCTCCCAGCTGAGCTATAGCCCCACAATGTCGCTTTGAACCGAAGCGCTGGCTGGGTGCCTGGCGTTTCGTTTTCGTTCATCGCTGTGGACGGGGCGCATATTAAGATCGGATTGCAGGGCTGTCAAACGAATTTTTCAAAATATTCAAAAAATTTTTCACAGATAACAATCACTTACCGCCCTCCCCTTGCCAAAACTCAACACTGAGCCCCGTGGGAGCGGGTTTACCCGCTCCCACAAGTTCGGCTAATGGCCTCGGGACCACTGTCAGGCGATGGACGCCAGCAGCTTTTCCCACTCTTTGTTTTCTTTCTTCGACACACCCCCCAGCAGGTCCAGGGCCTGGCGCAGGCGGTAGCGGGTCAGGTCCGGGCCAAGGATTTCCATCGCGTCCAGTACCGAAACCGAGCTGGCCTGGCCGGTAATGGCGGCAAACATCAGCGGCATGGCATCACGCAGCTTCAGCTCCAGCGCCTCGACCACCGCCTGGATGCAACCGGTGATGCGCTCTTTTTCCCACTGACGCAGGCTTTCGAGCTTCCACAGGATCAGCTGGATCACCTGGCGTACCTGGTCGGCCGACAGCTTCTTGCTTTCGAACAACTTGGCGTCCAGCTTCAGCGCGCCTTCGAAGAAGAACCCGCCCAGCGGGGCAACCTGGCTGAAGGTTTCCACCCGGCCTTGCACGTGCGGGGCGATCTTCATCATGTAGTCGCTGTTGAACGCCCACTTCTGCAGGCGCGCGGCGAACTCCTCGACCGGCAGTTCGCGCAGCCACTGGCCGTTCAGCCAGGACAGCTTCTCGATGTCGAAGATCGGGCCGCCCAGCGAGATACGCGACAGGTCGAAGTGCTCGACCATCTCGGCCAGCGAGAACTTCTCGCGCTCGTCCGGCATCGACCAGCCCATGCGGCCCAGGTAGTTGAGCATCGCCTCGGGCATGAAGCCCATGCGCTCGTAGAAAGTCACCGAGGTCGGGTTCTTGCGCTTGGACAGCTTGGACTTGTCCGGGTTACGCAGCAGCGGCATGTAGCACAGCTTGGGCTGTTCCCAGCCGAAGTATTCGTACAGCTTGATCAGCTTGGGTGCCGATGGCAGCCACTCTTCGCCGCGCAGCACGTGGGTGATGCCCATCAGATGGTCGTCGACCACGTTGGCCAGGAAGTACGTCGGCAGGCCGTCGTTCTTCATCAGCACCTGCATGTCCATGCGGTCCCACGGGATTTCGACATCGCCACGCAGCATGTCCGGTACCACGCACACGCCTTCGCTCGGCACTTTCATGCGGATAACGTGCGGCTCGCCAGCGTCCAGGCGGCGCTGCACTTCCTCGGCGCTCAGCAGCAGCGCGCGGCCGTCGTAGCGCGGGGTTTCGCCACGGGCTTGCTGCTCGGCGCGCATCTGCTCCAGCTCTTCGGCGGTGCAGAAGCAGTAGAAGGCATGGCCGGCGTCAACCAGCTCCTTGGCATACCTGGCGTAGATTTCGCCACGCTCGCTCTGCCGGTAAGGGCCGTGCGGGCCGCCGACGTCCGGACCTTCGTTCCATTCGATGCCGAGCCAGCGCAAGGCATCGAAGATCTGCTGCTCCGACTCGCGCGTGGAGCGCAGCTGGTCGGTGTCTTCGATGCGCAGGATGAACTCACCGCCGTGCTGCTTGGCAAAGCAGTAGTTGAACAGGGCGATGTAGGCAGTGCCGACATGGGGGTCGCCGGTAGGCGATGGCGCGATACGCGTGCGTACGGTGGTCATGGAGAGTCTCGAACGAAAGATGAAACAAAGGCGGGATGTTAGCAGGAGGCAGGCATTGGGCTCCAGCAATGGCGCGAACGTCACTTGTCGACTGGCCATGTGCCGCTGTTAAATTTATTTACATTTCTGGAACGATAGTCCTCATGCCTGCCCAACTCAAACGCCGCCTGCTGGTCTTCTTCACCTTGGTGGCCGTCATCGCCCTCGCCTTCCTGGGCCACTGGTACTTCAAGGGCCGCTTCTACGAAAGCACCGACAACGCCTACGTACAGGGCGAGATCACCCGCATTTCCAGCCAGTTGGGCGCACGCATCGACGAGGTGCGGGTCGAGGACAACCAGCACGTCAAAAAAGGCGACCTGCTGGTGCGCCTGGAGGCCGCCGACTTCGAACTGGCCGTGCAACGCGCCCGTGCCGCCCTGGCTACCCGCGAAGCCGAGCAGGTGCAGGCGCAAAGCCGCCTGACCCAGCAAGCCAGCCTGATCGCCGCCGGCCAGGCCCAGGTGGCGGCCAACCAGGCTACATTTGACCGCTCGCGCCTGGACCTGAGCCGTGCCGAGAAGCTGCGCAAACCAGGTTTCGTATCGGAAGAACGGGTCACCACCCTGTCCGCGGACAGCCATGTCGCCGGCTCGCAGGTCGACAAGGCCCGTGCCGACCTGCAAAGCCAGCGCCAGCAAGTCAACGCATTGACCGCCGAACTCAAGCGCCTCGACGCGCAGATCGCCAACGCCCGCGCCGACCTGGCACAAGCCGAACTGAACCTGACCCGCTGTGAAATCCGTGCACCGATCAGCGGCAGCATTGGCCAGCGCAACGCGCGCAATGGCCAGGTGGTACAGGCCGGTGCCTACCTGCTGTCGATCGTGCCGGATGAAGACATCTGGGTGCAGGCCAATTTCAAGGAGACCCAGATCGGCCGCATGCAGCCCGGCCAGCGTGCCGAGCTGCTGTTCGACAGCTACCCCGACACACCGATAGAAGGCCGGGTCGACAGCCTTTTCGCCGCCTCCGGCGCGCAGTTCAGCCTGCTACCGCCCGACAACGCCACCGGCAACTTCACCAAGGTGGTGCAGCGCATTCCGGTCAAGCTGACCTTCCGCGCTGACAACCCGCTGCACGGGCGCATCCGCCCTGGCATGTCGGTGACCGCCACCGTCGACCTGCGCAGCGAAGACGAAGGCCACAATGGCCGGTGACCAGCTGCTCAGGCCAACCGCGGAGCCGACACGGCGGGACTGGATCGCGGTAATGAGCGTGATGCTCGGCGCCTTCATGGCGGTGCTGGACATCCAGATCACCAACTCGTCGCTCAAGGACATCCAGGGCGCACTGTCGGCGACGCTGGAGGAAGGCTCGTGGATTTCCACCTCTTACCTGGTCGCGGAAATCATCATGATCCCGCTCACCGCCTGGCTGGTGCAGCTGCTGTCGGCGCGGCGCCTGGCCGTGTGGGTATCCGGCGGCTTCCTGTTGTCGTCGCTGTTATGTTCGATGGCCTGGAACCTGGAGAGCATGATCCTGTTCCGCGCCCTGCAAGGTTTTACCGGCGGTGCGCTGATCCCGCTGGCCTTCACCCTGACCCTGATCAAGCTGCCCGAACACCACCGCGCCAAGGGCATGGCCATGTTCGCCATGACCGCCACCTTCGCCCCCTCCATCGGCCCCACCTTGGGCGGCTGGCTGACCGAGAACTGGGGCTGGGAGTACATTTTCTACATCAATATCCCACCGGGCCTGGTGATGATCGCCGGCCTGCTGTACGGGCTGGAAAAGAAGGACGCGCACTGGGAACTGCTGAAAAGCACCGATTACGCCGGCATCGTCACCCTGGGCCTGGGGCTTGGCTGCCTGCAGGTGTTCCTGGAGGAAGGCCACCGCAAGGACTGGCTGGAATCGCAGCTGATCGTCGGCCTGGGCAGCATCGCCCTGGTCAGCCTGATCACCTTCGTCATCCTGCAGTTTTCCAAGCCACACCCGCTGATCAACCTGCGCATCCTCGGCAACCGCAACTTTGGCCTGTCGAGCATCGCCAGCCTTGGCATGGGGGTGGGCTTGTACGGGTCGATCTACCTGCTGCCGCTGTACCTGGCGCAGGTGCAGGGCTACAACGCCTTGCAGATCGGCGAGGTGATCATGTGGATGGGTATCCCGCAGCTGTTCCTGATCCCGTTGGTGCCGCAACTGATGAAAGTGGTGTCGCCCAAGGTGTTGTGTGCCCTGGGGTTCTGCCTGTTCGGCGCCGCCAGTTTCGGCTCGGGGGTGCTCAACCCGGACTTTGCAGGGCCGCAGTTCAACCATATCCAGATCATCCGAGCCATCGGCCAGCCAATGATCATGGTGACCATTTCGCTGATCGCCACGGCGTATATACAGCCGCAGGATGCGGGTTCGGCGTCGAGCCTGTTCAATATCCTGCGTAACCTGGGCGGTGCGATCGGCATTGCGCTGCTGGCCACGCTGCTGGATGCACGGACCAAGGTGTATTTCGATTACCTGAGGGAGGCAGTGGTGCCGAGCAACCCGCAGGTGGCGGAACGGTTGGCGCAACTGGCGGAGCGGCTGGGCAATGACAATGCGGCGCTGGGCAAGTTGAGCGAGATCACTCACCAGCAGGCGTTGATCATGGCCTATAACGATGCGTTCCACTTTGTGGGGATCGGGTTGGCGGTGAGCATGGTGGCGGTGTTGTTGACCCGCAAGTTGCCGGAGGGGCTGAAGGCTGGGGAGGCCCACTGAATGGGTTGTCGCCTGAGCCGGCCTCTTCGCGGGTAAACCCGCTCCCACAGGTACTGCGCAGAGCTCAAGGATTACAACGATCCTGTGGGAGCGGGTTTACCCGCGAAGAGGCCAGTGCAGGCAGTAAAGAAATCAGCTGGTAATCAACCGCTCGCGCAGCTGGGCAATCTCGTCGCGCAATTGCGCCGCGGCCTCGAACTCCAGGTCGCGGGCGAACTGCATCATCTTCTCTTCCAGCTGCTTGATGCGCTTGGTGATCTCGCCCGGCGTACGCAGCTCGGCCTCGTAACGGGCACTCTCCTCCGCAGCCTTGGCCATGCCCTTGCGCTTTTTGCTGCGCGCGCCGGGCACGGTGGCGCCTTCCATGATATCGGTGATGTCCTTGACCACACCTTTGGGCACGATGCCATTGGCCAGGTTGAAGGCGATCTGCTTCTCGCGACGACGCTCGGTCTCGTCGATGGCGCGCTGCATGGAACCGGTGATGTTGTCGGCATACAGGATGGCCCGGCCATTGAGGTTACGCGCAGCACGGCCGATGGTCTGGATCAGTGAGCGCTCGGAGCGCAGGAAACCTTCCTTGTCGGCATCGAGGATCGCCACCAGCGACACCTCGGGCATATCCAGGCCCTCACGCAGCAGGTTGATGCCCACCAGCACGTCGAAAGTACCCAGGCGCAGGTCGCGGATGATCTCCACCCGCTCGACGGTGTCGATGTCCGAGTGCAGGTAACGCACCCGCACGTCGTGGTCGGCCAGGTAGTCGGTAAGGTCTTCGGCCATGCGCTTGGTCAGCGTGGTGGCCAGCACCCGCTCGCCCTGTGCCACGCGCTTGCGGATTTCCGACAGCAGGTCATCCACCTGGGTAAGCGCCGGGCGTACTTCCACCTGTGGGTCGACCAGGCCGGTGGGTCGCACCACCTGCTCTACCACGCGCCCGGCGTGCTCGGCCTCATAGGGGCCCGGGGTGGCGGATACGAAGATGGTCTGCGGGCTGACGTCCTCCCACTCGTCGAAACGCATCGGCCGGTTGTCCAGCGCCGAAGGCAGGCGGAAGCCGTATTCGACCAGGGTTTCCTTGCGCGAGCGGTCGCCTTTGTACATGGCGCCGACCTGCGGAACGCTGACGTGGGATTCATCGATCACCAGCAGCGCATCGGGCGGCAGGTAGTCGTACAGGGTGGGCGGCGGCGCCCCGGCCGGGCGCCCGGACAGGTAGCGCGAGTAGTTCTCGATGCCGTTGCAGTAGCCCAGCTCCAGGATCATCTCCAGATCGAAGCGGGTGCGTTGCTCCAGGCGCTGGGCCTCGACCAGCTTGTTGGCCTTCTGTAGGTACTCCAGGCGGTCCTTGAGCTCTTCCTTGATGCCTTCCACCGCCTCCAGCAGGGTTTCCCGCGGGGTGACGTAGTGGCTCTTGGGGTAGAAGGTGAAACGCGGCAGCTTGCGGAAGACCTCGCCAGTCAGTGGGTCGAAGGCGGCGATGTTCTCCACCTCGTCATCGAACAGTTCGATGCGGATGGCCTCGAGGTCCGATTCGGCCGGGAAGATGTCGATCACATCGCCGCGCACGCGGAAGGTGGCGCGGGCAAAGTCCATCTCGTTGCGGGTGTATTGCAGGTCGGCCAGGCGGCGCAGCAGCGCGCGCTGGTCGAGCTTGTCGCCGCGGTCCACGTGCAGGACCATTTTCAGGTAGGTCTCGGGGCTGCCCAGGCCGTAGATGCAAGACACGGTGGTGACGATGATCGCGTCACGCCGCTCCAGCAATGCCTTGGTCGCTGACAGGCGCATCTGCTCGATGTGGTCGTTGATCGAAGCGTCCTTCTCGATGAAGGTGTCGGACGACGGTACGTAGGCTTCAGGCTGGTAGTAGTCGTAGTAGGAAACGAAGTACTCCACCGCATTGTTGGGGAAGAATGCCTTGAATTCGCCATAAAGCTGCGCGGCCAGGGTCTTGTTCGGCGCAAGCACCAGGGTAGGCCGCTGCACCTGCTGAATGACGTTGGCGATGCTGAAGGTCTTGCCCGACCCAGTCACCCCGAGCAGCGTCTGGTGCGACAGCCCCGCCTCGATGCCTTCGACCATCTGGCGGATGGCCTCGGGCTGGTCGCCGGCCGGCTGGAAACGGGTGACGAGCTGGAACTCGGACATGACGGACCTCGCGGTGTTGCAGCAACTGTAAATTTAGCCAGTAGTCTATACCCAAATGCGCCCGCCGGGGGGCGCTTTCAAGGCACAGCTGTGAGCGCTTGTTACGGTGGACCCGGCAATTAGACCAATGGTCGAAAAATATTTGCGCAAATGACCTGAAAAGCGATGCCGGACTGTCGCGGTGACCGGTCGGTATCACTATACTGACTCCCCGTTTGTGCACCGCTTCAGTGCATTGGGGCTGGAGCGTGTACGTCCTATCACACTCCAATCAGAGCCAAGGTAACAATGAGCCTGTTTTCCGCTGTCGAGCTGGCACCCCGCGACCCTATTCTGGGCCTCAACGAAGCATTCAACGCCGACCCACGTACCGACAAGGTCAACCTGGGCGTCGGCGTGTATTGCAATGAGGAAGGCCGAATTCCGCTGCTGCGCGCCGTGATCGAAGCCGAGACCCAGCGTGCCGCCCAGCACGCCTCGCGCGGCTACCTGCCGATCGACGGTATCGCCACCTACGACCAGGCTGTACAAAAGCTGCTGTTCGGCGCCGAGTCGCCACTGCTGGCCGCTGGCCGCGTGGTTACCGTGCAGGCCGTCGGCGGTACCGGCGCACTGAAGATTGGCGCTGACTTCCTCAAGCGTGTGTCGCCAAACGCCGTGGTTGCCATCAGCGACCCGAGCTGGGAAAACCACCGTGCGCTGTTCGAATCGGCCGGCTTCCCGGTGCAGAACTACCGCTACTACGACGCGCCGACCAACGACGTCAACCGCGCCGGCATGCTCGAAGACCTGAACAACCTGCCGTCCGGCTCGATCGTGGTGCTGCACGCCTGCTGCCACAACCCGACCGGCGTCGACCTGAACCTGGACGACTGGAAAAACGTCCTGGAAGTGGTCAAGGCCAAGGGCCACGTGCCATTCCTCGACATGGCCTACCAGGGCTTCGGTGACGGCATCGCCGAAGACGCCTTCGCCGTGCGCCTGTTCGCCGAGTCGGGCCTGGAGTTCTTCGTGTCCAGCTCGTTCTCCAAGTCGTTCTCGCTGTACGGCGAGCGCGTCGGTGCGCTGTCGATCGTCACCGCCTCCAAGGACGAGAGCACCCGCGTGCTGTCGCAGGTCAAGCGTGTGATCCGCACCACCTACTCCAACCCGCCGACCCACGGTGCAACCATCGTTGCCACCGTGCTGAACAGCGCCGAACTGCGCCAGATGTGGGAAACCGAGCTGGCCGAAATGCGCGAGCGCATCCACGGCATGCGCAAGCAGATGGTTTCGCTGCTGGCCGAATATGGCGCCAACCGCGACTTCAGCTTCGTTGGCCGCCAGGTTGGCATGTTCTCGTACTCGGGCCTGACCGTCGAACAGGTCGCCCGCCTGAAGAACGAGTTCGGCATCTATGCGCTGGACACCGGCCGCATCGCCGTGGCCACGCTGAACCAGAGCAACATCCACGTAGTGACCAAAGCTATCGTGCAGGTGCTGTAACTCATTGTTTTGCCTAGGGGTGGCTTGACTTCCCCTGGGCAATCAGTAAGATACGCACAGATTCCGCGATAGCTCAGTCGGTAGAGCAAATGACTGTTAATCATTGGGTCCCTGGTTCGAGTCCAGGTCGCGGAGCCAAAATTTGAAAACCTCCAGATGCGCAAGCACTGGAGGTTTTTTGTTGCACTTATCCCCTCATGCCAGCGCACGGCTGCTGTATCGTCCGAGATCCCTCGACGAGCACAGGCAAGCATGAAAGCCAACGATTTCACCCAGAACGCTCAGCAAGCGGTAGCAATCGCCGCCAACCAGGCCCTCCTGGCAAGCCGACAAGCAACGTTCGCCGTGGGTGGCTGCATCATTGAAAATGCCACTGGCAAGGTACTGATCGCCCTGCACAACCGCGTGCTGGAGCCCTCTGCCAGCCAGGCGCAACCCGCATTCAGGCTCCGCGACCCAACGGGGCATGGTGAGCGCCGGCTGGTCGACTGGTATTTCGACAACCAGCAGCGCCTTGCCCTCCCCCCCACGCATGAACTGACCGTCATCACCACGCTCGACCCCTGCGCCATGTGCGCAGGCGCCTTGCTGACTGCCGGCTTCAATGTTGCCGTAAGTGCGCTCGACACCTTTGCCGGCATCAATCATGACGGCCGTTTCGAATTCCCCGGCCTGCCGGCCGCACTTCGTCTGCGCGCGCAAGCCACGTGGGGCTACTATGCTGTCGGCAGCCCTTTTGATCGCGACTATGCCGGGCCGCCGCAAGGGCCGGTCTACGCTGGCGAACGCATCGACGCCGCAACGATGTGCCTTACCCGTTCGTTGTTCGAGGCCAGCGTGAACCACGTGCACGACGAAAGCAGCAACGCCGGCCTTCCGCCATCTGCCCTGAAAGACCCGATCACCCTACCCAACCGGAGCCTGGTACGCCAGGCCCTGGCGGGCTTGAGCCCATGGAGCCTGCGCAGCAAAAGTGCAGACCCTCGCCTGCCCGGGATCGAACTGGCCGAGCCATTGGTCGACACAGCTCTCGCGGCAGATACGTGCAATGCCGTAGCCTTGCTGGACCCATTCGGCAATCTGCTGGCCTGCCTGGGCGGTGACGAAACGCGCTCCCCCATTCGCACTGCGTTCATGGAGACCACTCGCAGCTACGCCGCGTTGCGCTGGAACCTGATGAACCATGACGACCCACTGGTCCGCGACGAAGCACACCAGCATCTCACCCACCCCCGTTACTGCACATTCGTCCTGCTCCGTTTTCCGGACCCGGCCGGCAGCGAGGCGGTCATGACCCTTGGCGCCTATGGCTCCACCATGGAACGGCACACCGCGCCGTCCTTCCCCTCCAGCCTGCAATATGTGTTGCTGCCAACAGGCTGCACTGCCAAGGACGTTGCTCGACTGGCGCAAAATCTGCCGCCGTTCTACACGAGCAACGTGCAGGTCGCGCCTTGCCAGGTACTGGACCCGAACCTGATGCAGGAAGTTACAACCCGGCTGGGGCAGGCTCAGCGCTCCGAGCCTGCTGCCGGATAGGGCAATGTGACCGCACTGCCTTCATCCACCAAGCTCCAAACCAGCAACTTGGCTGACTGCTTCTGACTGGCGTTGCGCGACACGCTGTGCACGGTACCCGGGGCTTCGTACCAGTATTCACCGGCCTTGTAGGTTTTCTCCGGCTCGTTATCGAGCTTCGATACCACTGCCCCTTCCAGCACGTAGGCCATCACTGCGCCCGGGTGCTGATGCGCGGGTGACGCCTGGCCGGGGGCGTAGCTGACGGTGAGCATCACGGCGCTCTTGCCGGGGGCGTTCGAGGGTTGTTGCTGCTGCAGCACCTTGACCTGGTCGGCAGCATCGCCGTGCGCCCAGGCAGGGGTTTGAGCGGCGAACAGGGCAAGAAGGATGATGCTAAAGAGTTTCATGGGGGCTTCTCCTGGATGGCAATTGCCTGCAGGTTAGGCCTGTGGGGCAGAGAGACAAATGACCAATTCGGGGAAAAACCAAGAGGCCGATCATTGCCTGTGCCGACCTCTTCGCGGGCAAGCCCGCGAGGAAGCCGGTGCAGGCACCAGATATCTCAGCTGCTACGCCCGATCGGATAAAACTCACCGTGGCTCCAGACCCCAAGCCACTCTTCCCCGTCGATCTCGCGCGGCACCGCCAGCTCTACCAACTGGTAGAACACATTGCGATTAATCAGCGCCTCGAGGTTGCTGCGTATCAGCACATACGGCGATGGCTCCTGCGTGACAGCGTCGATCACCACGCGCAGCGGGTTGGCCGGCCCGGCTTCGACCTGGTCCTCGACATTGCTGGTGAAGTGCAGCACCTGCTGCTCACCCTCACCTTCCACGTCAAGCGCCACGGCCACGAACGGCGCATCGTCGACGCGGATGCCCACCTTCTCTACCGGGGTAATCAGGAAGTAGTCATCGCCATCGCGGCGGATGATGGTGGAAAACAGCCGCACCATCGGCTTGCGACCGATCGGCGTACCCAGGTAATACCAGGTGCCATCACGGGCGATGCGCATGTCGATGTCACCGCAGAAGTCCGGGTTCCACAGATGTACCGGCGGCAGGCCCTTGGCCTTGGGAATCTGCGCCAGAAGATCATTGGCCTTGCCGGAATCGCTCATCACGCTTGCCTCATTCACTCACACCCAGAAGGCTACGAGCGTACTCGCGCATCGGCGCGCCAAGCAAATCCTCCGGGGTTTTATCGTGGAACGTCAACAAACCGCCACGGCTCTTGATACGTGCAGTGTCGATCAGGTAGCGGGTACTGGTTTCGATGAGCATCATCTGCACCACGCCGGTGTCCCAGCCCAGGCGGTCGACCGCTTGTTCGTCATACCACTCGTCGCCATTGCCGATGCGGTCGTCGGTGCGCGCGAAGCGGGTGTACAGCACGTAGTCGGCACCCACCGAACGGGCCTGGGCGATGGCCTCTTCCAGGCCCAATGGCCCTTGGGCACGCCGTACCAGCGGGAAATATTCGACGAAGCTCTTGTAGGCCTGCTCGGCCACCGCGTTCTGCCGCGGCACCGGTCCCTTGCCCGGAGGCACGAACGCGCCCTGGCCGATGAAGATAAACGAATCGGGCTGCAGGCGGATCGACAGGGTGCGACGGGTATCGCTGTGGTCCAGCAGACCGGCATCGCTCATGTGGTAACGGACGCCCTCGCCCATATCGCTGACATTCATGCAACCGCCCAACGCCATCAGCGCCAGCAGCAAAACCAGGCTACGCATCTTTCCTCCAGTGGCCGGCGACGAAAAACCGGCGAATAGCTGGCGGATGCAGCTTTTGCGCCAGCTTCAGCCGCCAATCACCTTCATCACCATCACATCGCCGGAAAACGCCAGGTCCTGTTTGTCTGCCAAGGCCTTTACCAGCAAGCGCTGCAGCGCCGGCAGCGCCTGATGGCGCGGTTTTTCCAGAAGGTCGCCGACGAAATGGCGATTGCCCGACGACAGGCAGCCATGCAGCCAGCCCGTGGAGGACAGGCGCAGCCGCGAGCAGGTGCGGCAGAACGGTACGCTTTCGTTGGCGATCACGCCGAAGTGGCCTTTGCCGGGCACCTGATAACGCAAGGCAGTGGCGTCCAGCGGCGCATCGACCTGAACGTAGGCATGCTTGCCAGCAATCAGTGCGAGCAGCTGGTCGAGGCCGACGAACTGCTGCAGGAAGACGTTTTGGTCACGGGCCAGGTGGCCCATGCGCATGAGCTCGATGAAGCGCAGTTCGAAGCCGCGCTCAAGGCAGTAATCCAGCAGCGGCAGCACCTGATCGAGGTTGTGCCCACGCATCGGCACCATGTTCACCTTGATCTGCATGCCCATGGCGCTGGCCCGCTCCATGCCCGCCAGCACGCTGGCCAGGTCGCCGCCCCGGGCAATACGGCGGAACGCCTGAGGGTCGAGGGTGTCGAGGGAAACGTTCAATCGGCGGATACCTGCCGCCTGCAACTGGGGCAACTTGCGCGCCAGCAACTGGCCATTGGTAGTCATCGAGATATCGTCAAGGTCGAGCTTGGCCACGGCGGCCAGGAAAGCATCCAGGCGCGGACTGACCAATGGCTCACCGCCGGTGATGCGCAAGCGTTCGATGCCGGCGGCTTCGATCAGGTAGGCCACGCCACGAGCCAGGGCCTCCGCCGACAATTCGTCCTGTGCTGCCACCAGGCGCTTGCCGTCTGGCACGCAGTAGGTGCAGGCATAGTTACAGGCAGCCGTCAGGCTGACGCGCAGGTTGCGAAAACGCCTGCCTTGACGATCGACGATCATGAATGACTCCGGCATGGATGATGGGGGCTGGCAAAACCTGACTCATAAATCAGGTTTTTGCAAGCCCTGCACATCGCCGAAATAGGTAGGAGCAGCCTTGTGCTGCGAAAGGGCCAGTACAGCCCTGCAGATGTGTGCTGGCTGTACCGGCCCTTTCGCAGCACAAGGCTGCTCCTACAGGTACTGCGTATTGCCTGAACGCGGATGCTTCAGTTCGAAGGTTCCGGGTCGCGCTTGCGCTTGTTGCCCATGCGCACGCCAATGTCCATCAGGAACTGGAAGAAGCCTTCCTGGTCCTCCAGCACATTGCTCCAGAACGGCGAGTGGTAAAGCGCCACGGCGCCGTGCACCAGCGCCCAGGCGGCGCAATAGTGGAAATACGGCGGCACGTCTTCGAGCTTGCCTTCGCTGATACGGCCCTTGATCAGCTGGGTCAGGCGGTCGAAGTTGGAGGCACGTATGCTGTGCAGCTGTTCGACCATTTCCGGTACCTGGTTGCCCTTGACCACCTTTTCTTCCAGGCGGTCGAACAGCCGGTAACGCTGCGGATCGCGCATGCGGAACTCGAAGTAGGCTCGCGACAGGGCTTCCTTGTCGCGATCGACGTCGGCCGAATGCAACAGCTCGTTCAGGTCGCGCTCGTAGTCGAGCATCAGGCGCAGGTAGATCTCCGCCTTGGACTTGAAGTGCTTGTAGATCGTGCCTTTGCCGATGCCCACGGCGTCGGCGATCATCTCGACGGTGACGCTGTCTTCCCCCTGTTCGAGAAACAGCTTGAGCGCGGTGTCGAGGATTTCCTGTTCGCGACGGCGAAACTCACGGACCTTACGAGGTTCTTTCTGCATAGGAAGGACTGGATGACAATCGAAGCGGTTTATTATGCCTAACTTGCAAGAAATTGCACGGATCATCCAAGCATGTCTGTGTTTCACGATGCTTATGGCCATGCGCTGCGGGAGGAATGAAACGTGGGCGTATTCCAAATTTGTTTAAAAATCGATCAATATGCACTGGCACTGCGCCAAAGCTGACTAATACTTGAAGTGTTGGCGCGGCGCATCCCCCCCAAGTGGCGCGCCGATAAAGGTGCTCAGGGACCGCGTACCTTTGTTTTACTCCTAATGGTCTTAACCCGGATTCCCCCCCCAGAACCCGGGTTTTTTTTGGGTGTTTCGAGGGGGGGCGTTGGGGGCATTTTTGGGATTACGTGTGGGCTGCTAGGTGCCCTCACCCGCAACCCTTCGAGTCAGGCCACCCGCGCCAACGGGAACAAACGCTTGAAGTTGGCAGTGGTCTGTTCGGCCAACTGCTCATAACTGGCCCCGCGCAACGAAGCCACGTACTCCGCCACCTCACGCACATACTGCGGCAAATTCGGCTTGCCGCGATACGGAATCGGCGCCAGGTACGGCGAATCCGTTTCCACCAGCAAACGATCGACCGGCACCTGCCGCGCCACTTCACGCAGGGCATCGGCATTGCGGAAGGTAACGATGCCAGACAACGAAATGTAATACCCCAGGTCCAGCGCCGCCTTGGCCATGTCCCAGTCTTCGGTGAAGCAGTGCAGCACGCCGGCCTGCGGCAGATTGGCCTCGCGCAGCAGCGCCAGGGTATCGGCACGCGCCGCACGGGTATGCACGATCACCGGTTTGCCGGTCTGCCGCGAGGCCTCCAGGTGCAGGCGGAACGAGGCTTGCTGCAACTCGGCTGCTTCCGGCTCGTAGTGGTAATCCAGCCCGGTTTCTCCAATCGCCACCACATGTGGGTGAGCCAGTTCGCGCAGCAGCCATTCCAGCGCCGGCGTTTCGCCCGGCGCCAGGTCCAGCGGGTGCACGCCCACCGAGCAATCGACATCGGTGTAACGCTCGCTCAGCGCCTTCACCGCACCAGCATTCTCGGCACTGACGCCAATACACAGGAAATGCCCGACCCCGCGCTCACGCGCCGCCTGCAGGGCAGCATCGAGGGAGCCCTGGTGGGCGCTCAGGTCTAGACGGTCGAGATGGCAATGGGAATCTACGAGCATGGGATAACGGCACACATGAAAAAATGAGAATCAGCGGGCGCCCGGCAACTGCAGCCAGTGGGCCAGCAGCGATTCAAGCAGCAGGGCGCGGTTGAGGTTGGCCTTGCCCAGCACCTTCTGGCGCTGTTCCAGGATCCATGCCTGCACCTCCAGCACCTTGGCCTGGCGGCTCTTCTGCGCCAGGTACTGCACCACCTTGCGCATATCGGCCAAGCCTAGCCCTTCCTCGTCCTGGGTCAATTGGTAGCGCAGGATCAGGTGCGCCCAATCGCAAAACCAGTCGAACAGCAGCAGCAGCGGTACACCGTTCCAGGCATCGGCCAGCTGGCTGGGCGATTGCTGCTGCTTGAGCAGCTTCTTCACCCCGTCGGTGACCAGCGCACGCTGCTCTCGCACGCCTTGCGCCTGCAAGCTGACCGCCATCAGCGGCGAACCGGCAGCCAGGGTCAGCAACTCGTCGCGCTCGGTCTCATCACTGTCGGGCAGCGCGCCGGCCAGCCAGGCTTGGCTCTGGGCCAGGCTGGGCTGCGGGCAGGCGACCTGCTGGCAACGGCTCTTGATGGTCGGCAACAGACGGCTGGGCTGGTGGGTGACCAGCAGCAACACGGTATCACCGGAGGGTTCTTCGAGGCTCTTGAGCAAGGCGTTGGAGGCGTTGACGTTCATCGCCTCCACTGGCTCGATCAGTACCACCTTGCGCCCACCCAGCTGCGCGGTCTGCACCACGAAGGCCACCAGCTCGCGTACCTGATCTACCTTGATAGGCTTGTCAGCTTCTTCGGGCTCAAGTACGAAGTTGTCCGGGTGGCTGCCGGCCTTGAGCAGCAGACAGGACTTGCACGCGCCACAGGCCTCCAGGCCCTGGGGCTGCTGGCACAGCAGGCGGGCCATCAGGCGCTCGGCCAAGGCCCGCTTGCCGATACCCTGCGGCCCATGCAGCAGGTAGGCGTGAGCGTGCTGGCTGCGGCCGGCCAGTTGCTGCCAGAGGGCCTGCTGCCAGGGATAGGCCTCAGCCACGGCAACGCTCCACGATGCCTGGTAGCAACGCATCGATGGAGCGCTGCACCGCCTCCAGAGGCTGGGCGGCATCAAGCAGGGTATAGCGCTGTGGTTCGCGACCGGCGCGCTGCAGGTAGGCCTGGCGCACTGCTTCGAAGAACGCCTGGCCTTCCTGCTCGAAACGGTCCAGGCGGCCGCGGGCGGCGGCGCGGGCCAGGCCCACTTCGACCGGCAGATCGAAGACCAGAGTCAGGTCCGGGCGCAGGTCGCCCTGGACGAATTGCTCCAGGATGGCGATACGCTCGACTGGCAAACCACGCCCGCCGCCCTGGTAGGCGTATGTCGCATCGGTAAACCTGTCACACAAGACTACGGCCCCGCGGGCCAGCGCCGGCCGGATCACCTGCGCCAGGTGCTGGGCACGCGCAGCGAACACCAGCAACAGCTCGGTGTCGGCCGCCATGCTTTCATCGCTGGGCGCCAGCAGCAGCTCACGCACCTTTTCGGCCAGCGGCGTGCCGCCGGGCTCACGGGTCAGCACTACATCCAGGCCCTGCTCGCACAGGCGCGCAGCCAGGTAGTCGCGGTTGGTGCTCTTGCCCGCACCTTCCGGGCCTTCCAAAGTAATAAACAAGCCGCTCACAGGCAGTCCTTAATGTTGTTCGTCAGGCATCGGCCGTTCGGCCGCTTGCGCGCCGCCGGCAGGGGCGTCCTGCACAGGCGGCTGGTCGGGCGCTGGCTGCGCGGTAGACTCGTCGGCAGGGGCTTCGGGTTGTTCGGCCTCGTCGGTACCTGATTGTGGTTGTGGCTCTGGCTGCGATTGCGGCGCGGGGCTGGAGCGGTAGTCCGCACGGCGCTTGAGCTGGAACTCGCGCACCGCCGAGTTGTGGTCGTCGAGGTCGTCGGAAAACACGTGGCTGCCATCGCCACGGGCAACGAAGTACAGGCTGGTGCCATCGGACGGGTTGAGCGCCGCGTGAATCGCTTCGCGACCTACCATGGCGATCGGGGTCGGCGGCAGGCCGGTGATGGTGTAGGTGTTGTAGGGCGTCGGCTCGCGCAGGTCGGCGCGGGTGATCTTGCCGTTGTAGCGCTCACCCATGCCGTAGATCACCGTCGGGTCGGTCTGCAGCATCATGCCCAGGCGCAGGCGCCGCACGAAAACGCCGGCGATCTGCCCGCGCTCCTGGGGAATGCCGGTCTCCTTCTCTACCAGCGAAGCCATGATCAGCGCCTGGTACGGGTCGCGGTATGGCAGGTCGGTGGTGCGCTCGGCCCACTCCTTGGCCAACACTTCGTCCAGGCGCATATAGGCCTGCTGCAGCAACTCGACGTCGCTCATGCCGCGCACGAAGCGGTAGGTGTCCGGGAAGAAGCGCCCTTCGGGGAACACTCCGGTATGGCCGAGCTTGTCCATCACTTCCGAATCGGACAGCCCGTCCAGGGTGTGCTTGATCTTTTCATGCTTGGCCACGGCCGCGCGCACCTGGCGGAAGGTCCAGCCTTCGACCAGGGTGAGGTTGTACTGCACCACGTCGGCCCGACGCCAGGCATCGAACAGCTGCTCCACGGTCATGCCGGGGGTCAGGCGATACTCACCGGTGTGCAGAGGGGTGCCGGCCATGTTGAAACGCCAGTACAGGCGCAACCAGACGGCGTCGTCGAGCAACCCTTCGCTCTGCATGCGATAGAACATGCGGTTGGGGGTGGTGCCATTGGGCACGTCCAGCAGGCGCTCCTGCGTCACGTGCAGAGGCTGCTCCAGGACCGAGTTGACCTTCCAGGCCGACCAGCCCACGGCAAGGCCGGCGAGGATCAAGCCCATTTCCAGCAGCAGCAGGAATTTACGTCTCACGAATTCAGGTTTCCAGTAACGTACGGGCAACGGCCTGCAGTTTACGGGTGAGCGGGCCCGGCGACCAGTTTAGCTCGGCAACGCCTCGCACGGGCCAGACACCGTAGACGCTGTTGCAGACAAATACTTCATCTGCCTGCTCCAGAGCGTCGAACGGCAGGTCGCAGACCTGCACCGGGATGCCCTGCAGCGCTGCCTGTTCCAGCAACGCGCCCCGCATCACGCCAGCGACGCCACAGCGGCTGAGGTCAGCCGTGAACAGCGCGCCATCGCGCACCAGGAACAGATTGCTGTACACACCTTCGATCACCCTGCCCTGCCCATCACGCATCAGGCCTTCGGCATGTTCGCTGTCCTGCCATTCGGCACGGGCCAGCACCTGCTCCAGGCGGTTGAGGTGTTTGAGGCCGGCCAGCAGCGGTTGTTCCCCAAGCCGGGTCTGGCACGGAAACAGTCGCACGCCCTGCTCGGCATTGTCGACAGGATAGCTGGGCAACGGGCTGCCCTGCAGAATACGCCGCGGCGCGGCACCGGCAACCGGTGCGTAACCGCGCTGGCTGTCACCACGAGTAAGGATGAGTTTGGCTACGCCATCACCGAGCTGGCTGGCATAGCGCAGGAGTTCGTCGCGTACCAGCGCCAGGTCGGTACTGATCGCCAGGCGCTGGCAACCCAGCGCCAGGCGTGCGAGGTGGCCGTCCAGCAAGCTGGGCCGGCCGTCGCGCACGGCGATGGTCTCGAATAGCCCATCGCCGTAGGCCAGGCCGCGGTTCTGCAGGTTGACTGCAGCCGCCGGCTGGCCATCGATCCAGCTTTGCATCAACCGGCGAACCGGCGGAATACCAGCGAACCGTTGGTACCGCCAAAGCCGAACGAGTTGGACAGCACCACATCGATCGGCATGCTGCGCGCCTGGTGCGGCACGAAGTCGAGGTCGCAGCCTTCGTCCGGCTCGTCCAGGTTGATGGTGGGCGGAGCCATCTGGCTGTTGATCGCCAACACGCTGAAGATAGCTTCTACGGCACCGGCGGCGCCCAGCAGGTGGCCGGTCATCGACTTGGTCGAGCTGACCGCCAGCTTGTAGGCATGCTCACCGAACACACGCTTGATCGCCGCCACTTCGGCCACGTCGCCAGCAGGGGTCGAGGTGCCATGGGCGTTGATGTAGCTGACCTCTTCCGGCTGGATGCCGGCATCGCGCAAGGCGTTGGCCATGCAACGGGCAGCACCTTCACCAGTGTCGGGCGGCGAAGTCATGTGGTAAGCGTCACCGCTCATGCCGAACCCGACCAGTTCGGCATAGATGGTCGCGCCGCGGGCCTTGGCATGCTCCAGTTCTTCGAGCACCAGGGCACCAGCACCGTCGGACAGCACGAAGCCGTCACGGCCCTTGTCCCACGGGCGGCTGGCCCGGGTCGGCTCGTCGTTGCGAGTGGACAGTGCACGGGAGGCACCGAAGCCGCCCATGCCCAGGCCGCAGGCGGCCATTTCGGCGCCGCCGGCGATCATCACGTCGGCTTCACCGTAGGCGATGTTGCGCGCGGCCATGCCGATGCAGTGGGTACCAGTGGTGCAGGCAGTGGCGATGGCGTAGTTCGGCCCTTGCAGCCCCAGGTGGATCGACAGGAAGCCGGAGATCATGTTGATGATCGAGCCAGGCACGAAGAAAGGCGAAATACGACGCGGCCCCGAATCGTGCAGGGTGCGGCTGGTTTCTTCGATGTTGGTCAGGCCGCCGATACCCGACCCCATGGCCACGCCAATACGCTGGCGGTTGGCGTCGGTGACTTCCAGGCCGGCATTACGCACTGCCTGGAACCCGGCCGCCAAGCCGTACTGGATGAACAGGTCGAGCTTGCGGGCCTCTTTGGCCGACAGGTATTGCTCGACCTCGAAGCCTTTCACCGAGCCGCCAAAACGGGTGGAGTAGGCAGACAGATCCGTGTGTTCGATCGGACCGATGCCACTGCGGCCAGCCAGAATGCCCTGCCAGGTGCTCGGTACATCAGTACCCAGTGGCGACAGCATACCCATACCGGTGACCACGACGCGTCTACGCGACACAGTACTCTCCTTTTCTAATGACAGAGTTTCTTGCCATTGCATTCAAGCGATGGAATGAAATGGCAACAAACTCTTGATACCCGGTGAACGAGACCAACCTGCAAAACGCAGGGTGCTCGCAAAGAAAAAACCGCACGCCGGCAAAGGCAGTGCGGTTTTTCCCGACAAGAAGCGTCGACTACAGCGTCTTAGGCCTGGTGGGCTTTGACGTAGTCTACGGCAGCTTGAACGGTAGTGATCTTCTCGGCTTCTTCGTCAGGGATTTCGGTCTCGAATTCCTCTTCCAGAGCCATCACCAGCTCAACGGTGTCAAGCGAATCGGCACCCAGGTCATCGACGAAGGACTTCTCGAGAGTCACTTCCTCTTCCTTGACGCCCAGTTGCTCGGCGACGATTTTCTTGACGCGTTCTTCGATGGTGCTCATACCTAGTTTTCACTCCTAATGGACATATGTCAGGCAGCTGGCCGGTGGCTAATTTTATAGAAAGACGTTCGCTTTTCAAGCTAAACACGCCTTCACACCAACCCCCACACCCACTGCCTGGAATCTGGTTGCAGCTTTATAACGGATTTTAGGCTCGCAGTATGACTCTTTTTTTACGAAATCCGTCACATTGAGTTGCAGTGTTACATGTACATCCCGCCGTTGACCGGCACGGTAGCGCCGGTTACGTAGGCTGCGCCGTCGGATGCCAGGAACGAAACAACCTTGGCAATTTCGTCGGCCTGGCCCAGGCGGCCCAGCGGGATCTGGGTCTGCAGCGCTTCACGCTGCGCTTCTGGCAGCTCGCGGGTCATGTCGGTGTCGATGAAGCCCGGGGTCACCGAGTTGACGGTGATGCCACGCGAGCCCACTTCACGCGCCAGGGCGCGGCTAAAGCCTTCCAGGCCGGCCTTGGCGGCCGCGTAGTTGGCCTGGCCGGCGTTGCCCATGGCACCGACGACCGAGCCGATGCTGATGATACGGCCCCAACGTGCCTTGGTCATGCCACGCAGCACGCCCTTGGACAGACGGTAGAGGCTGTTCAGGTTGGTATCGATCACGTCGAACCACTCGTCGTCCTTCATGCGCAGCATGAGGTTGTCACGGGTGATACCCGCGTTGTTGACCAGGATGGCCGGCGCGCCGAATTGCTCGCCGATGGCGGCCAGCACAGCTTCAACCGATTCGGCGCTTGTCACGTTCAGTTCCATGCCGGTACCGGTGATGCCGTGTTCTTTCAGCGTGGCAGCAATGCGCTCGGCGCCGGAGGCCGAAGTGGCGGTGCCGATCACGGTCGCGCCCTGGCGGCCCAGCTCGAGGGCGATGGCCTGGCCAATGCCACGGCTGGCGCCGGTGACCAGTGCAACTTTACCTTGCAGGCTCATGCAAGCTTCTCCAAATCAGGCCAGTGCCGCGCGGGTGGCGGCGACGGCGTCAGGGGTATTGAGGTTGTAGGTGGTCACGCCATCGGCGCAACGCTTGTTCAGGCCGGCCAGGACCTTGCCCGGGCCGCACTCGACCAGGTTGACCGCACCGTTAGCGGCCAGGGTCTGCACGCATTCGACCCAGCGCACTGGCTGGTACAGCTGCGCCAGCAGGTCGTGCTTGAGGGCATTAAGGTCAGCGGCAACGGCAGCGGTCACGTTCTGCACCACGGGAATTTGCGGGGCGTGCCACTCGATGGCGTTGACCGACTCGGCAAAGCGCTCGGCAGCCGGCTTCATCAGCGCGCAGTGCGACGGCACGCTGACCGCCAGCGGCAGGGCGCGCTTGGCACCCTTGGCCTTGCACAGCTCGATGGCGCGATCGACGGCGGCCTTGTTGCCGGCGATGACCACCTGGCCTGGCGAGTTGAAGTTGACCGCGCTGACCACCTGGTCTTCGGCCGCTTCGGCGCAGATTTCCACGACCACGGCGTCATCCAGGCCGAGAATGGCGGCCATGGCGCCATGACCGGCCGGCACGGCTTCCTGCATCAGCTGGCCCCGGCGCTCGACCAGGCGCACGGCATCTTTCAGGCTCAGGCTGCCGGCGGCAACCAGGGCGCTGTATTCACCCAGGCTGTGACCTGAGACGAAGGCCGGCCTGGCACCACCCTCTTCCAGCCACAGGCGCCACAGCGCGATGGACGCGGTGAGGATGGCCGGCTGGGTCTTGTCGGTCTGGTTGAGTTGTTCTTCCGGGCCTTCCTGGACCAGCTTCCACAGGTCGTAACCGAGTGCCTCGGACGCTTCCTTGAAGGTTTCGATGATCACTGGCTTCTCGGCGCCGAGCTCGGCGAGCATGCCCAGCGACTGGGAACCTTGACCGGGAAAGACGAATGCGAGAGATGCAGACATTGAACAAGCCCTTATGATCTTGTCGTCGGATAGGGTGCGCCGGACATTAGCCAGACGCGGAATCTGAAAACTTGGATGGAGACGCGGACCAAGCGGTCACATTTAAGCACTTCAGCGGCGATATGCCTAAGGTCTTTATTCCTTCAGCACCGGCCTCTTCGCGGGTAAAACCCACATGGGCACCACAGACCTGAAGGTTATGGGGCACCTGTGGGAGCGGGTTTACCCGCGAAGAGGCCGGCCAGGCTACAACAGCAAATCTTCCAGCCGCCCATGCAAGCGCTGCGGCAGGTTTTCCTGGATCTCGATCAACGCCCGCTGGATGGCACTCTGGAAGCCCTGCACCCCCGCCGAGCCATGGCTCTTGATGACGATGCCCTGCAACCCCAGGAAACTCGCGCCATTGTGCCGCGCCGGTGCCAGGTCGGCCTGCAGGCGTTTGAGCAGCGGCATGGCCACAGCCCCGGCTGCCCGCGACAACACGCCACCCTTGAACAACTGCTCGATGCGCGCACCGATCATCGTCGCCAGCCCCTCGCTCGACTTGAGCAGGATGTTGCCGACGAACCCGTCGCACACCACCACATCGGCTTCGCCGCGATACAACCCGTCACCTTCGACGAAGCCTATGTAGTTGAGCCCGCGGGCGTTCTGCAACAGGCTGGCCGCCAGCTTGACCTGCTGGTTGCCCTTGATGTCCTCGGTACCGATGTTCAGCAGCGCCACGCGCGGCCGCTGCACACCCAGGGCCTGGGCGGCCACCGAGCCCATCACGGCGAACTGGTAGAGGTTCTCGGCGCTGCAGTCGACGTTGGCGCCAAGGTCGAGCAACTGGCAGTAACCGGTCTGGGTCGGGATCGCCGCCACCATGGCCGGCCGGTCGATACCCGGCAGTGTCTTGAGCACGAAACGCGAGAGCGCCATCAGCGCCCCGGTATTGCCGGCGCTGACGCAGGCCTGAGCCTTGCCGTCGCGCACCAGTTCGAGGGCGATGCGCATCGACGAGTCCGGCTTGCCGCGCAGCGCCTGGGATGGCCGCTCGTCCATACCGATCACCTCGCTGGCGGCCACGATTTGCAGGCGCGCGCGATCCGCAGCCGCAAGGCCGCTGACAAGATCTTCGAGGAGAGAGGGTTGACCGACGAGGGTCAGGTGCAGCGAGGGGGTAGCCGAAAGGCAGGCAATGCTAGCCTGGACAATGCTGCGGGGACCGAAGTCCCCGCCCATTGCGTCGATCGCGATGATCTGAGCGGACAAGGATTACTCGTCAGCGCCCTTGTCGACCACTTTGCGACCACGGTATACGCCTTCTGGCGAAACGTGGTGACGCAGGTGTACTTCACCGGTGGTTTTCTCTACCGACAGCGCGTTTTCCGACAGGGCGTCGTGCGAACGGCGCATGTCACGGGCAGAGCGGGATTTTTTGTTCTGCTGAACAGCCATAATTGATTAACTCCTAAACGTTTGGGTCACGCTTTAACTGCGCCAAAACACTGAACGGGTTGGACCGCGATACCTCGTCCTTGCTCGATTCGGGCTCGTCTGCGCCCGCCGGCTGCTGGCATTCTTCCGGATGATGAGCAGGCACGATTGGCAAGGCGAGCAGAAGCTCCTCCTCGATCAATGCCTGCAGATCCAAAGGATCTTCGCCCAGTTCCAGCACGTCATAGCCTTTCGGCAACGACTGGGTATTCGCACCCTCCTTCACCACGGCGTATGTACATTCGCTGTGGATCGGCAGGGTGACCAGCTCAAGACAACGCTGGCAAACCATCTTGACCTCGACGTCCAGCTCGCTGTGGATAACCACCACGTGCTGTTCATCTCGTTCAAAATCGAACTTCGCCTGCACCGTACCGACATTGTCGGAAAGCGGGTCGCAGAGTCTTTCCAAATCAGCGAGCTGCAGCGAACCGTTAAGGGTTACGCCACGATCGGCTAATTTGCGCGGGTCAACGTGAGGTGGAATCGGGTCATTCAACATAGGCGCAGCATTCTAGGGATGCCCCCCGCCCCTGTCAAAGGAAATTCGGCGGCATCGTGCGTGATAGAATTTGTTCAACCGATTCAGGAGTCTACCATGCTTCCTCTGTTACTGGCTTCCAGCTCTGCCTACCGCCGCGAACTGCTTGCACGCCTGCGCCTGCCCTTCACCTGGGCAAGCCCCGATATAGACGAGCGACGCCTGGATGACGAACCGGCAGTGGAGCTGGTGCGGCGGCTGGCCAGACAAAAAGCCGAGGCCCTGGCAGGCAGCCACCCCGGGCACCTGATCATTGGCTCGGACCAGGTTGCGGTGCTGGGCGAGCAGGTACTGGGCAAGCCGCACACCTTCGAGCGGGCTTGCGAGCAACTGCTGGAGTGCAGCGGGCAGCAGGTGAGCTTCCTGACCGGGCTGGCGTTGCTGAACAGCGCCACCGGGCACTGCCAGGTGGACTGCGTGCCGTTTACCGTGACCCTGCGCGAACTGGACCGGCAGCGGGTGGAGCGCTATGTGGCGGCGGAACAGCCGCTGGACTGCGCTGGCAGCTTCAAGGCCGAGGGGCTGGGAGTGAGCCTGTTCCAGAGCACGCACGGGTGCGATGCGACCAGCCTGATCGGGCTGCCGCTGATTAGATTGGTGGATATGTTGACCAGGGAAGGAGTGGTTATCCCGTAGTTCGCCTCAAGACTTTTTGCGCCTGACAGATCGAGCGCCGCCCGCGCGGCGCTTCGCAGCACAAGGCTGCTCCTACATCTGTTTCGGGCCAGTAACGCCTGTGCCAATGCGCGCGACCGCCTTGTTTGTCCGGCACGATATCGAGGTGGACGCCAAGGGGCCGCGCGCCTTTGCCTCAGGAATAATTGGCCCGAAACAGATGTAGGAGCAGCCTTGTGCTGCGAAGCGCCGCGCGGGCGGCGCTCGATCTCACAAACACCGCAAAACGGGCGACGAACCCTCAGCGCAACTGCGGTCCCTGGAAGCCCATCCACATCGCCAAGCGCTCAGCCACACTGGCCCCCACACGCTTGGAGAAGCGATCGAGCGCCGACTCCTGCACGGTGAAGTCCACCAACTCCTTCTCGCCCACGATCTCGCGCGCCACATAGCTGGCACTGCCCAGCCCATCCACCAGGCCCAGCTCCTTGGCCTGCTCGCCCGACCAGACCAGGCCACTGAAGAGCTCCGGATGCTCCTTGTCCTTCAGGCGCTCACCCCGCCCCTGCTTGACCATGGCAATGAACTGCTGGTGCGTAGTATTCAGTACGCCCTGCCAGAACTCGGTCTCTTCCGGCTTCTGCGGCGAGAACGGATCGAGGAAGGCCTTGTGCTCGCCTGCAGTGTAGGTACGCCGCTCCACACCCAGTTTCTCCATGGTGCCGACAAAGCCATAACCGGCCGCCGTCACACCAATCGAGCCCACCAGGCTGGCCTTGTCGGCATAGATCTCGTCCGCCGCACTGGCGATGTAGTAGGCTCCGGAAGCCCCAAGATCAGCGATGACCGCATACAGCTTGATGGCCGGATATTCAGCCCGCAGACGGCGGATTTCGTCATACACGTAACCCGACTGCACCGGGCTGCCTCCCGGGCTGTTGATGCGCATCACCACAGCCTTGGTCTTGCTGTCCTTGAACGCCTCGCGCAGGCTCTTGACGATATTGTCGGCGCTGGCTGGCTCCTGGTCGGCAATCACCCCGCGCACCTCGACCAGCGCGGTATGGCTGGCACTGCGCGACGCTGCCTTGTCCATGTCCATCAACGGCGTGAACAGGATCAGGATGCCGAACAGGTAGACGAAGGTCAGCAACTTGAAGAAGATCCCCCAGCGTCGCGCCCGGCGCTGCTCCTGAACGCCTGCCAGCAGGGTCTTTTCCAGCAGTTTCCAGCTCTTGCGCTCTTCGCGCTCCTCGGGTTCGGCCTCGGGGGCTTTCCATTCGTCTGCCATGCTTACCTACCTTGGAAATGGAATTGCGGAACCACCCAGCCACTCACGCAACTGGGAAAAATGATCGATGCACACCTGCGGACCAAACTCGGCCAGTGCCTGCAGCGACATGGCACCATAGCCCACGGCCACCGAATGCATGCCGGCATTGCTGGCCATCTGCAGATCGAATGCCGAATCGCCAACCATCAGCGCACGCCCTGCTTCGACACCGCAATGCCCGAGAATTTCCTCAAGCATCAACGGGTGCGGCTTGCCGCGAGTTTCGTCGGCGGCGCGAGTGATGTCGAAGAACTGCTCCCAGCCATTGGCCTTGAGCACCCGGTCCAGCCCGCGACGCGCCTTGCCGGTGGCCACCGCCAGGCGGTAACCCTCGGCACGGAAGGCATCCAGCGACTCGACCACGCCCTCGAACAGCGGCGAGGGCTGCTGGTCCAGGGCCATGTAGATATCGGCATAGTGCTGACGAAAACTTTCGACCTGAGCAGGCGCCAGGTGCGGGTACAGGGTGTGGATCGCCTCGCCCAGAGCCAGGCCGATGATGCCCTTGACCGCATCCTCGCTGCTTTGCGCCTCACCGGCACGCTCGGCGGCGGCGTTCATGGCCTCGACGATACGTCCGATCGAGTCGGCCAACGTGCCGTCCCAGTCGAAGATCAGTAGCTCATAGCCTTTTTTCATGGATCAGGACGCACTCAGACGTTCAACGGTTTTCGCCCAGACTTCATCCACCGGCGCCTCGAGCTTCAACTCGCCACCGTCCGGCAGCGGCACGGTCAGTGCGTAGGCATGCAGGAACAGGCGCTTGCCGCCCAAGTCGCGAATTTCACGACTGAAGTCTTCGTCGCCGTACTTGCTGTCGCCAGCGATCATATGCCCGGCATGCAGGGTGTGCACACGGATCTGGTGGGTACGGCCAGTGATCGGGCGCGCCTCGACAATGGTGGCGAACTCGCCGAAGCGGCGCAGCACGCGGAACAGGGTCAGCGCCTCCTTGCCCTCGTCATTCACCTCGACCATGCGCTCGCCGGAGCGCAGGTTGCTCTTGAGCAACGGCGCGCTGACCTGCTTCTTCGAGGTCGGCCAGTGGCCGCGCACCAGCGCCATGTAGCGCTTGTCGACACCGTCGCCACGCAATGCGGCGTGCAGGTGCCTCAGCATGCTGCGCTTCTTGGCGATCATCAGCAGACCGGAGGTGTCGCGGTCCAGGCGGTGCACCAGCTCCAGCTCCTTGGCGTCCGGGCGCAACTGGCGCAGCGCCTCGATCACGCCGAAGCTCAGGCCGCTGCCGCCATGCACGGCGATGCCGGCCGGCTTGTTCATCACGATCAGCGCCTTGTCTTCGTAGACAATGGCCGCTTCCAGGCGCTGCAACAGGCCCTGGGCCACCGGCGCGGGCTCGTCACGCTCCGGCAGGCGGACGGGCGGTACCCGCACGATGTCGCCGGCCTGGATCTTGTACTCCGGCTTGACGCGGCCCTTGTTGACCCGTACTTCACCCTTGCGCAGGATGCGGTACACCAAGGTCTTGGGCACGCCCTTGAGGGCCGTGATGAGGAAATTGTCGATGCGTTGGCCGGCAAGCTCCGGCGCGACTTCGATCAGCTGAACGCCGGAAGTCGGAGGGGTATTGGTCGTCATGGCGGGATCATAACAATTTTTTATGGAATTGAAGCACTTAATCATTGCTGCTATAGTCGCGAACGCCGCCAAAAGCGGCAGGCCAGCGGCACCAGGCTCCGAGCCGGTCCCTGACCAACGCAATTCTCCAGGACGCGAGGCCGTCCTACGGGGTTTTCGCCAGTTTACCGAATTGCCTGGAATCGCCACCAGCGCTGTGTAGAGAAGACCGAAAAAAAACGACAAGTGCGGTGTTTCACCTGCTTACCCGATTCTTTTCGCTGCACCTCTGCCCGCCCCGTCGCTTCCACGCAACGCCCGGCGAATGCTTCGGAAATACCTGCCTTGGACATGAATGGCGCCAGCGCAGAACCTGCGCTGGCGAAAAATGCAACCCGTTGCGGATTCAGCGCGCGGCAGCACCCGAATTATCAGGGATACGTGCAGGGTGGAGATGCACAGCCCTCGGACCGTGTAGCACCGCGTCCGGCCCACCAGCCCACTGAGCGGGCTGGCGAGCGGATAAGGTCCTGAACAGATGCCCCCGGGCGTCCACGGCTGACGGTTGATTCCTCCTCCTGACTGAGTGCACAAGGCCCGCTTGGTTGATTCGGATTCCAATTCGAAGCCACCGGGGCCTTGTTGGCACCGCAGCAAACAGGACGCGTCGTCGCGACAACGGCAGGCTGGGCAACCGGCTGGTGCCGAACGTTGCTCGACACGGGGGTGGCCCGGCCACCCTTTGCGCACCTTGGCACCGACCATGAGACGTCGTGTGTGCCGAACGCCGTTTCCGGCAGCCCGGAAACCGACGGTACAACATGAAAAGAATGCTGATTAACGCGACTCAACCCGAAGAGTTGCGTGTAGCCCTGGTGGACGGCCAACGTCTCTACGACCTGGACATCGAGTCCGGCGCGCGCGAGCAGAAAAAGGCCAACATCTACAAAGGCAAGATCACCCGCATCGAACCCAGCCTCGAAGCCGCCTTCGTCGACTTCGGCTCCGAACGTCACGGCTTCCTGCCGCTGAAAGAAATCTCCCGCGAATACTTCAAGAAAGCCCCCGAAGGGCGGGTCAACATCAAGGAAGTGCTGAGCGAAGGCCAGGAAGTCATCGTCCAGGTCGAGAAGGAAGAGCGTGGCAACAAAGGCGCCGCCCTCACCACCTTCATCAGCCTGGCCGGCCGCTACCTGGTGCTGATGCCGAACAACCCGCGCGCCGGTGGCATCTCCCGCCGCATCGAAGGCGAAGAGCGCAACGAACTGCGTGAAGCCCTGAATGGCCTGACCGTGCCGGGCGACATGGGCCTGATCGTGCGCACTGCCGGCCTTGGCCGCAGCAGCGAAGAAATGCAGTGGGACCTCGACTACCTGCTGCAACTGTGGACCGCCATCAAGGAAGCGTCCCAGGACCGCGCCGCGCCATTCCTGATCTACCAGGAAAGCAACGTCATCATCCGCGCCATCCGCGACTATCTGCGCCAGGACATCGGCGAAGTGCTGATCGACAGCATCGATGCCCAGGAAGAAGCCCTGACCTTCATCCGCCAGGTCATGCCGCAGTACGCCAGCAAGGTGAAGCTGTACGAAGACAGCGTGCCGCTGTTCAACCGCTTCCAGATCGAAAGCCAGATCGAGACCGCCTTCCAGCGCGTGGTCGAGCTGCCGTCCGGCGGTTCGATCGTGATCGACCCGACCGAAGCCCTGGTGTCGATCGACATCAACTCGGCGCGCGCCACCAAAGGCAGCGACATCGAAGAAACCGCCCTGCAGACCAACCTGGAAGCGGCCGAGGAAATCGCCCGCCAGCTGCGCCTGCGTGACATCGGCGGCCTGATCGTCATCGACTTCATCGACATGACCCCGGCGAAAAACCAGCGCGCCGTCGAAGAACGTGTTCGCGAGTGCCTGGAAGCCGACCGCGCCCGCGTACAGGTCGGCCGCATCTCGCGCTTCGGCCTGCTGGAAATGTCCCGTCAGCGCCTGCGCCCGTCGCTGGGCGAAAGCAGCGGCATCGTCTGCCCACGCTGCTCCGGCACCGGCATCATCCGTGACGTCGAATCGCTGTCGCTGGCCATCCTGCGCCTGATCGAAGAAGAGGCCCTGAAGGACCGCACCGCCGAAGTTCGCGCCCAGGTGCCGATCCCGGTGGCTGCCTTCCTGCTCAACGAGAAGCGCAACTCGATCACCAAGATCGAACTGCGTACCCGTGCGCGCATCATCATCCTGCCGAACGATCACCTGGAAACCCCGCACTTCGAAGTCCAGCGCCTGCGCGACGACAACCCGGAAGTGCTGAGCAACCAGTCCAGCTACGAGATCGCCGCCGCCGAAGCCGAAGAAGCGCCGCAGCCGACCGCCACCCGCACCCTGGTTCGCCAGGAAGCCGCAGTCAAGACCGCCCCGGCCCGCGCCAACGCGCCGGTACCGGCCACTGTCGAAGAACCGCAGCCAGCCGCACCGGTCGCCCCTGCCCCGGTCGCTCCGGAGCCAAGCCTGTTCAAGGGCCTGGTGAAGTCGCTGGTAAGCCTGTTCGCCGGCAAGGAAGAGCCTGCCGCAGCGCCGGTTGTCACTGCCACCGAGAAGCCGGCCGCCGAGCGCAGCCCACGCAACGAAGAACGCCGCAACGGCCGCCAGCAAAGCCGCAACCGCAACGGCCGCCGCGACGAAGAGCGCAAGCCGCGTGAAGAGCGTGCCGAGCGTGCACCTCGTGAAGAACGTGCCCCGCGCGAAGAGCGTGCACCACGTGAAGAACGCGCCCCACGCGAAGAGCGTGCACCGCGTGAAGAACGTGCTCCACGCGAAGAGCGTGCTCCACGCCAGCCACGCGAAGACCGCCGCGGCAACCGTGGCGAAGAGCGCGTGCGCGAACTGCGCGAGCCACTGGACGCCACCCCTGCCGAGCGTGAAGAACGTCAGCCGCGCGAGGAACGTGTAGCCCGTGAAGAACGTGCCCCACGTGAAGAGCGTGCACCTCGCGAGGAACGCGCACCACGTGAAGAGCGCGCACCTCGTGAAGAACGTGCTCCACGTGAAGAACGTGCTCCTCGCGAAGAACGTGCTCCTCGCGAGGAACGTGCTCCACGCGAAGAACGTGCCCCTCGCCCACCACGCGAAGAGCGTCAGCCACGCGTAGCCGAAGAAGCCGCCGAGCAGGCTGCCGAGCTGGCCGAAGAGCAACTGCCGAACGAAGAGCTGCTGCAGGACGAACAGGAAGGCACCGATGGCGAGCGCCCGCGCCGCCGTTCCCGTGGCCAGCGTCGTCGCAGCAACCGTCGTGAGCGTCAGCGCAACGCCAACGGCGAGCTGATCGATGGCAGCGAGGAAGAAGGCAGCGAAGAGCAGCCACAACAGCACCAGGCCACCGAGCTGGGTGCCGAACTGGCCGCCGGCCTGGCCGTGACTGCCGCTGTCGCCAGCAGCAACATCAGTGCCGACGCCGAAGCCCAGGCCAACCAGCAGGCCGAGCTTGCCACCGCCGAAGTCGCCCAGCCGGTCGAGCAGGCTGAGAAGTTCGAGCAGGTCGAAGCTGCCGCCAAGGCTGAAGAAGTGGCCGAGGCCCCAGTGGTCGAGCAGCCGGTCAGCGAGCCTGTAGCCGTGGTCGAAGCAACTGCCGAGCCAGTGGTCGAAGTCGCTCCGCAGCCAGTGGTCGACGAAGCACCTGCTGCCGAACCGGTAGTGGTTGCCGAAGCACCGGTAGAAGCGCCTGCCGTCGAGGCCGGTGAAATCGAGCAGGCCCCGACCGTGGTCGAAGCCGCTCCGGTTGCCGAGCAACCTGCCCCGGTTGTCGAAGCCCAGCCAGAAGTGGTGGCCGAGCCTGCACCAGTGGCCGTCGAGCCCGCACCGGTCGAAGCCCCTGCGGCGGTGGAACCTGCCACTGTCATGCTGGCCAACGGCCGTGCGCCGAACGACCCGCGTGAAGTGCGTCGCCGCAAGCGTGAGGCCGAGGCTGCCGCCAAGGCCGCACAGGAAGCTGCTGCAGCCACCGAGGAGCCAGCCCTGGAAGCCAGCGATGAGCAAAAGCCTCATCACGGTTGATAGCCAAGGCTGAATGAAAAAGCCCCGCCAGTTCGCACTGGCGGGGCTTTTTCTTGGCTGGGCGTTTTTCCTGTACCGGTCTCTTCGCGGGTAAACCCACAGGGCCCACCACCTCAGGCCCTATGAAGCCCCTGTGGGAGCGGATTCAGCCGCGAAAGGGCCAGCCCAGGCACTGAATCAGTAGAGGTTAGGCTCCATCTCCAGCTCGACCCCGAACCGCTCGAGGATATCGGCCTGGATCCGCCGCGCCAGTGCATGCATCTGCGCCCCGCTCGCCTGGCCGTAGTTGACCAGCACCAGCGACTGCAAACGATGCACCCCGGCATCCCCCTCGCGGTGGCCCTTCCAGCCTGCCTGCTCGATCAACCAGCCTGCCGCCAGCTTCACCTGGCCATCGGCTTGGGGATAAGCCACTACCCCTGGGTTCTGCGCACGAATACGCTCGACCAGTTCCGCCGAGACCACCGGGTTCTTGAAGAAGCTCCCGGCATTACCCAGCTCTGCCGGGTCTGGCAGCTTCTCGCGGCGAATGCTGCAGATCGCCTCGCTGATCGCCTGCGCGGTCGGCTCGGTCACGCCCTGTTCCGCCAGGCGCTGGCGCACCGGGCCGTAGTCCAGGTGGGCCTGCAGCGTACGGCTCAAGGCAAAGCGCACACGCAGGATCAACCAACGCCCAGGGTTGCGCTTGAACAGGCTGTCGCGATACCCGAAGGCACACTCAGCCAGGCCGAAGTCACGCAACTCGCCGGTCTCGCGGTCCAGGGCGGTCAGGCCGACGAACATGTCCTTGATCTCCACGCCATAGGCGCCCACGTTCTGCATCGGCGCGGCGCCAACGGTGCCGGGAATCAGGCTGAGGTTTTCCAGCCCGCAATACCCCTGCGCCAGTGCCCACTGCACAAACGGGTGCCACGGCTCACCGGCCTCGGCCTCGACCACGATACGTTCACCATCGTCGCTGAGCACGCGCCGACCACGGCTGGCCATATGCAGCACCAGCGCATCGATATCGCGGGTCAGCAGCAAGTTGCTGCCACCGCCAATCACCAGCACCGGCACGCCGCCTTGCTGTGCCTGGGCCAGCGCCAGGCGCACCTCCTGGTCATCATGTGCCTGGGTGAAATACCGCGCCTTCACGTCGATGCCAAAGGTGTTGTACGGCTTGAGCGATACCTGCTCCTGCCACTGCACTGTCATAGCCGCCCCTTGATTTCCAGGACCAGCGCCTGGCACGCCGCTTCAACCAGGTCGAGCACCTGCTCGAAGCCGTCGGCGCCACCGTAGTACGGGTCTGGCACTTCATCCAGCGCTGCGCCATAGCGGCGCAGGAACAGGTCGAGCTCCCCCACTGCCGTGTGCGGGCGCATCGCACGCAAATGGCCAAGGTTGCTCTCGTCCATGGCCAGGATCAGGTCATATTCGGCAAAGTGCGCCGCCTTGACCTGCTGAGCGCGTTGCTGCGAAAGGTCATAGCCACGCGCCAGCGCTGCCTTGCAGGTGCGGCTGTCAGGCGCCTTGCCGACGTGCCAGTCGCCGGTGCCGGCCGAGGCCACATGCACCCGGTCGGCAAGCCCGGCAGCCTGCAATTGATGGCGCAGCACGCCTTCGGCGGTGGGCGAGCGACAGATATTGCCGAGGCAGACGAACAGGACGCGCATCAGGCCTCCAGCAAGCGCCGTACGCGCTCCAGGTCTTCAGGGGTATCCACGCCCACGGCAGGCGCCTCGATGGCGTCTTCGACGTGGATGCGTACGCCATGCCACAGGGCACGCAGCTGCTCCAGCGCTTCGGTCTGCTCGAGCCAGCATGGGCCCCAACTGACGAAGTCCTGCAGGAAGCCGACGCGGTAGGCGTACATGCCGATGTGGCGGCGATATGGCACGCCTTCTGGCAACAGGTTGCGATCCTTGGCAAAAGCATCGCGAGCCCAGGGCAGCGGCGCACGGCTGAAGGTCAGGGCCAGGCCGTTCTTGTCGCTGACCACCTTGACCGCATTGGGGTTGAACACCGTTTCCGGCTCATGAATCGGTTCGGCCAGGGTGGCGATGCCGGCTTCCGGATGCGCCGCCAGGTTGGCTGCCACCTGGTCGATGATCACCGGCGGGATCAGCGGCTCGTCGCCCTGCACATTGACCACGATGGCATCGGCAGACAGGCCTAGGTGTACGGCCACTTCGGCCAGGCGGTCGGTGCCGGACTCATGGTCGGCACGGGTCAGCAGCACTTCGGCACCGAAGGCCTTGCAGGCCTCTACGATGCTGGCGTCGTCGGTGGCGATGACCACGCGGCTGGCGCCGCTCTTGCGGGCCTGTTCCCACACATGCTGCACCATCGGCTTGCCGGCGATCGACAGCAATGGCTTGCCCGGCAGGCGCGTGGAGCGCAGCCGGGCGGGGATCACCACGGTGAAATCCAGGCTCATTTGTCCAGACGCTCTTCATCGGTCAGGGTGCGTGCCTCGCTTTCCAGCATGACCGGGATGCCGTCGCGGATCGGGTAGGCCAGGCCAGCACCCTTGCTGATCAGCTCGGTCTTGTCGGCACTGAGCTTGAGCGGGCCCTTGGTGATCGGGCAGGCCAGGATATCGAGCAGTTTGGTGTCCATTTGAGGCTTCCTTTAGGCCAGGTGGCCGGGAATTGAAAAAGGGCTCAGGGCTTGCGCAGCAAGCGTTGCAACTGGTTGTCGAACCAGGCGCTGAAAGCCGGCGTGGGCTGCGCCTCGACGGCCAGGTACCACCAGTCGTCAGCGGCGAAGGCCCGGCATTTCACCGCATCCTTCTCGGTCATGACCAGCGGCAGCGGCGGGCTGAAGGCCAGGCTCCGGGCGCTGAACTGCGCATGGTCGGCAAAGGGATGCGGCACCGGCTGCCAGTTTAGCCCCAGCAGGGTATTGAAGAAACGTTGCGGGTTGCCGATACCGGCCACCGCGTGCAGGCGTTGGCCTGCAGGGAAATGGTCAAGCGCGCGGCGCTCGCCACTGCGCAGGTTCACCAGGGCGGACGGCTGCAGGCGGAAGCCGAAACCATCGGCGCGGTCTGCGCTGGCGCCGTTGAACAGCACTGCGTCAGCCTCGCGCAGGCGCTCGGCGGGCTCACGCAGTGGCCCCGCCGGCAGGCAGCGGCCATTGCCCAGGCCGCGGGCGGCATCGATCAGCACCAGCTCCAGGTCGCGCGCCAGGCGATAGTGCTGCATGCCGTCGTCACACAGGATCAGGTCGAGGGGTTCGCTGGCCAGCAATGCCTGCACGGCCCGGGAGCGGTCGGGGTCGATCATCAGCGGCACGCCGGTGCGCTGCACGATCAGCAGCGGTTCGTCGCCGGCCTGCCCGGCAGCCTGATCGGGCTGCACGCGCCAGGGTAGCTGCGGCGGTTCGGCGCCATAGCCACGGCTGACCACGCCCACCTTCACCCCCTGCTTGCGGCAATGCTCGATCAGCCAGAGGATCATCGGCGTCTTGCCGGTACCACCCACGGTAATGTTACCCACCACGATGACCGGCACCGGGGCCCGGTAGCTGGCACTTTCGCCACTGAGAAAACGCGCCCGCTTGCGCGTGACCACGCGGCGATACAGCGCCTCCAGCGGGCGCAGCAGCGCCAGGGCCGGGTGCCCGGCGTACCAGGCGGCGAGCAGGCGGTCGGCGAAGGCCATCAAGGTGTGCCCTGGGCCGCCTCGACAGTGGTCATGCGCAACTGGCTGAAACCGAGCTTGCCGGCGGCATCCATCGCAGTGACCACGGCCTGGTGCGGGGTCTTGCCGTCGGCGCTGATGGCCAGCGGCAGCTTGTTGTCGCCGCCCGACTCACGCTCGATCGCTTCGCTCAGGGTGGCCAGGTCGCTCTTTGGCAGCAAGTGGTTGTTCACCGAGTACACGCCTTCGGCGCTGATGGTGATTTCCACCAGCTTGCCCTGGTCGGGCGCCGCCGGTTCGGCGCTGGCGGCTTCAGGCAGCTCGACGCGCAGCTGGGTCTCGCGGGTGAAGGTGGTGGTGACCACGAAAAACAGCAGCAGGACGAACACCACGTCGATCAGCGACGCCAGGTTGATGTCGACGTTCTCCCGCTGGCGATTGCGCCGGAACTTCACGCCTTGCCTCCGGCCACTTCCACTTCACGGTCGCCCTGGATCACTTCCACCAACTTGATAGCTTCCTGCTCCATGCCCACCACCAACTCATCGATACGGCGCAGCAGGAAGCGGTGGAAGAATACCGCCGGGATACCGACCATCAGGCCGGCCGCGGTGGTGACCAGGGCCTTGGAGATACCACCGGCCAGCACTGCGGCGTTGGCGGTCATCTGCGAGCCCATGAAGGCGCTGAAGATGTCGATCATGCCCAGCACGGTGCCCAGCAGGCCCAGCAGCGGGGCCATGGCGGCGATGGTGCCGAGGGTGCTGATGTAGCGTTCCAGTTCGTGGATGACGCGCGAGGCGGCCTCCTCGATGCATTCCTTCATGATTTCGCGACCATGGCGCGAGTTGGCCAGGCCGGCGGCGAGGATTTCGCCCAATGGCGAATCAGCACGCAGGGCCTTGAGCTTGTCACTGGTCAGTTGCTTGTCCTTGATCCATATCCACACCTGGCCGAGCAGGTGCGGCGGGGTGACGCGACTGACGCGCAGGGTCCACAGGCGCTCGACGACGATAGCCATGGCAGCGATGGAGCTCAGAATGATCGGCAGCATCATCCAACCGCCGGACTTGACCAATTCCCACACAGTAAACGCCCCTTCGGAAAAAGGCCGCCACTCTACCATAGGCGCGCCGGGGGCTCATCTGCCGGAGGTCAGGGAATTGGCCTACCCCGGTTTCAACCTTGAGTTGTCGGGTGGCTGAACTGGCCCTTTCGCGGGTGAACCCGCTCCCACAGGTTTTGTACCATCCTCAGGTTCAGTGCAGTACCTGTGGGAGCGGGTTTACCCGCGAAAGGGCCTGCTCAGCCACCGCCCGCATCCCTCCAGAAACGCCGCTGTCGGCGCACACTCTCGACCTCCCCCAGCCTCCCCAGCACCAACCGCAACGCCCCCTGCTCCGCCGTGTCATGCATCACCACCCCATGCCGCCGATAACGTTCGACCACCTGCGAGTGCGGGTGCCCGAAGCTGTTGTTGCGCCCGCGCGAAATCAGTACCCCGCGCGGCGCCGTGGCACGGATGAAGGCCTCGCTGGACGAACTGCGGCTGCCATGGTGCGGCGACTGCAGCCAGTCGACCCGCGGCGCTTCTGTGGCCGCCAGCCAGGCCCGTTCGGCACCGGCTTCCATATCTCCCGCCAGCAACAACCGCTCACCCTGCGCCTCGACCAGCAACGCACAGGAGCGGTCATTGCTGCTCTGTCCATCAGCCCAGCGCCACAGCGAAAAGCGCACGCCATCCCACGTCCATTGCTCGCCACTGACACAAGGTTGCAGTTGCATGTCATCCAGCACTTCGCCGCCGATCACCCGTTCGACCGGCAGGCCACGTATGATTGCACCAGCACCACCGGCGTGGTCGGCATGGGCGTGGCTGACCAGCATCAAGTCCAGGCTGCCCACCCCCAGCTTGCGCAAGGTCGGCAACACCACCCGCTCGCCCAGGTCGCTCTCTCTCCTGGCCGGCCCGGCGTCGTACAGCAGGTTGTGATGCCGAGTGCGCAACAACACCGCCAGCCCTTGGCCGACGTCCAGCTGCCAGACCTCGACCTGGCCGAACGGCACCGTCTCCCGGGGTACCCACAGCGCCAGCAGCATTACGCCACCCAACCCGCGCAGTGGAACGCCACGGGGCATCAAAACCAGCAGCGCGCCCAGGCACACCAGCAGCCAGGCCCACAATGGCAGGGCTGGTGGCAGCCACGCCGGCTGCTGCGCCGCCAGCGCCAGCAGCCGGAAAAGCACATCAAGCAAACCACCCGCCAGCCAGAGCAGCGCCTCCCCTACCCCACCCAACGGCAGCAGCAAAGTACCCAGCAACGCCAATGACAGCACGGCTATGCTGACCCAGGGCACCGCAACAAGGTTGGCCAGCGGCGCACTCAAGCTCACCGGCAAGCCCGTAGCCAGCAGTACCGGCAGCAAGCCGATGGCAATCACCCATTGCGCCCGCGTCCAGGCCTGCCAGGGCCGCCAACTGCCCAGGCGGGCACTGAAGCAATAGACAAGCGTGGCCACGGCCGCGAACGACAGCCAGAACCCGGGCAGCAGCGCGGCCAACGGCTCCACCAACAGTACGGCAATCAGCGCCAGCAACAACGGTAAGGTCGCACCCAGTTGGCGAAAACGCAGGCGCCAGAGCAACACCACGGCCAGCATCAGGCAGGCACGCTGCACCGGTACACCGCCACCGGCCAACCAACCGTAGGCCAGTGCCGCAGCCATGGCCAGGCCACACGCCCAGGGCAGCCAGGGCAACCGAGCGGGCCACAGCCCCCAACGCGCCAGCCCGGCAACCAGGCCATACAGCAAGCCGGCAACCAGGCCGATGTGCTGGCCAGAGATCACCAGCAAGTGCACCGTGCCGGTGGCCTGCAACGTTTGCCAGTCCTCCCGGGCCAGGCCCGCCCCGTCGCCAAGCACCAGCGCCACCATCGCTGCCTGCCGGCCATTGGCCTCGACTGCCAGCAGGCGCTGGCGCAGCGTGTCGCGCCAGCCGCCGGCAACCGGCGCCAGCAACTGCCCGGCCTTGACCGTACCGGTCGCACCGACCCGCCGCGCTAGCAATTGCGCCTCACGGTCCGGCCCATGCGGGTTGAGCAGCCCGGCCGGGCGCTGCAAGGTCACCGCCAGCCGCCACTGCTCGCCCGCGCGCAGCGGCGGGCCGTCGAACCAGCTCAGTTGCAGACGCTGAGGCAGCTCTGCCCGCCGCGAGCGGGCCGCGTTTAGCTCGAAGCGCACACCCTGCGCAGTCCGGGTCGGCAGGCCGACCACCTGGCCCTCAAGCCACAGCGTGCGGCCATCCAGCCCTGGGGCCAGGCGGTCATCCAGCGCCAGCTGCGCAGACCAGCAGGCCCAACACAGGCCCAACAGAAAACAGCCCAGTGGCCACAGCCGGGTAAACAGGCCGAGGCCACCGGCTACAGCCAGCAGCACCAGCCATCCGACCGATGGCAATGCGGGGAGAAAGCCCAGACACAACAGCCCGAGCGCGAGCGCAAACATCCCTGTGCGCATGAAGTAGAGCTCCAGAAGCGAAATCACCTTCTGAGGCATAGCCCAATTGCCGGCAGCGCTTGCTCAACAATTGTCACAAACTCTAAACGAGGCTGAGCGGGAATCAGGGCATACTGCCCGGATCAATGCTCCGGGAGCCTACATGCCGCGCCGACTTTTCAAACGCTACATGCCGGACCCGACCAGTATTCGGGAACACAAGTCCTTACGCTTTTTCGGCAAGTTGCTGCATGACCCGAACCTCTGGCACCTGAACCGCCATTCGGTGGCGAGGGCCATGGGCGTTGGCCTGTTCGCGGCGCTGATCCCGATGCCGGCGCAAATGCTGCTGGCCGCCGCGCTGGCCATTCCGCTGCGCGGCAACCTGCCGATCGCGGTCAGCCTGGTTTGGCTGACCAACCCGCTGACCATGCCACCGGTGTTCTTCGTCACCTACATGACCGGCGCCTGGCTGATGCAGGTACCGCCGCGCACCCTGCCCGACGAACTGACTTTCCAGTGGATAACCGACCAGCTGTCGACGTTGTGGCAACCTTTCCTGCTCGGCTCGGTGGTGTGCGGTGTGGTGCTGGGCATCCTTGGCTACTTCACCACCATGCTCTACTGGCGCTGGTGGGTGGGCCGGCAGTGGCGTCTGCGCCAATGCCGGTGCAAGGCTTCAGGCACGCATGCCGCGGCCGCTGACCAGCAGGCGAACGCACACCAGGTACAGCACCGCGGTGGCGACCAGCATGAAGGTAATCGCCGTACCAATGCTGATATCCGACACCCCTAGAATGCCGTAGCGGAACGAGTTGACCATGTGCAGAACCGGGTTGGCCAACGACACGGTCTGCCAGAACGGCGGCAGCAGGTTGATCGAATAGAACACCCCGCCCAGGTACGTCAGCGGCGTCAGCACGAAGGTCGGGATGATCGAGATATCGTCGAAGTTGCGTGCGAACACCGCGTTGACGAAGCCCAGCAGCGAGAAAATGGTTGCGGTCAGCAGTACCACGACCACGGTCACGCCCAGGTGGTGCACCTGCAAATGGGTGAAGAACAGCGACAGGAAGGTCACGATCACGCCCACCGCCAAGCCGCGCAGCACGCCACCCAGCACATAACCGACGAGGATGGTGTGTGGCGAAACCGGCGACACCATCAACTCCTCGATAGAACGCTGGAACTTGCTGCCGAAGAAGCTCGACACCACGTTGCCGTAGGAGTTGGTGATCACCGACATCATGATCAACCCCGGCACGATGTACTCCATGTAGCTGAAGCCACCCATGTCGCCGATCTGCCGACCGATCAGGTTACCGAAGATGACGAAGTACAGAACCATGGTGATCGCTGGCGGCAACAGGGTCTGCGGCCAGATACGCAGGAAGCGCCGCACTTCGCGGTAGACGATGGTGTTCAGGGCGACCCAGTTGGTGCGCAGCTCCACACTCATACGGCCACCTTCGACAGGTTTTTTTCCACCAGGGACACGAACAGCTCCTCGAGTCGGTTGGTCTTGTTGCGCAGGCTCTGCACCTCGATGTTCTGCAGCGCCAGCTGGCCGAACAGCGCAGTGATGCCGATGTCCTTGTCCACCTGCACTTCCAGGGTGTGCGGGGTCAGCAGCCGGCACGGGTAGCCCTGCAGCACCGGTGCAGTGGCCAGGTCCTGCCTGAGGTCGAGCACGAAGGTTTCGACATGCAGCTTGCCCAGCAACTGGCGCATGCTGGTGTTCTCGACGATGGTGCCGTGGTCGATGATGCCGATGTTACGGCACAGCTGCTCGGCCTCTTCCAGGTAGTGGGTGGTGAGGATGATGGTGATGCCCTTCTGGTTCAGCTCGGTGAGGAAGCTCCACATCGAACGACGCAGTTCGATGTCCACACCGGCGGTGGGCTCGTCGAGAATCAGCAGGCGCGGTTCGTGGATCAGCGCGCGGGCAATCATCAGGCGGCGCTTCATGCCCCCCGACAGCGAACGCGACTGCACGTCACGCTTGTCCCACAGGCCGAGCTGGGTCAGGTACTGCTCGGCACGCTCCTTGGCCACCTTGGGCGGGATGCCGTAGTAACCGGCCTGGGTCACGACGATGTCGAAGGTTTTCTCGAACTGGTTGAAGTTGAACTCCTGCGGCACCACGCCCAGGCAACGCTTGAGCGCCGACGGCTCGCGGTCCAGGTCGTGGCCGAACACGTTGACCGTGCCGCTGGTCTTGTTCACCAGGGTGGAGAGGATGCCGATGGTGGTGGACTTGCCCGCGCCGTTGGGGCCGAGCAAGGCGAAGAAGTCGCCTTCGGCAACATCCAGATCGATGCCCTTGAGGGCCTGGAAGCCGTTGCCGTAGGTCTTGGTCAGCTGTCGGATGGACAGGGCGGAACTCATAGCGGGTCACTTACCGAGAAAAAGGTGCAGGACACGCCAGGTAAAGGCACTGGCGCAGTGAGTGCGGCCAATGGTGCTTGGCCTGGCCACACAAGTACAGTCATGTGTATTGATAATGACTATCGAAGTGGCCGTGGTGTTCGATCAGGTCAGCGCAGTCATTACCGCTGCCTGGTATGCAGGGCGGGCCTTGAGGCGCTCGTACCAGGCCTCAAGGTGACGCATGGCCGGGCGCTCGATGGGCATTTCGAACCAGGCATAGATGAAGCTGCCCAGTGGGATGTCGCCCATGCCGATCTGGTCACCGGAAAGGTACGGTTGTTTGGCCAGGGCTTCGTCGGCAATGGCCAGCAGCTGGGAGCATTGCTTGTGCGCAGCGTTGATCGCCACCCAGTCGCGCTGGTCTTCCGGGGTGCGCAACAGGCCCCAGAACAGTGGGCGGAACGGCGTGGCGAAGGACGAGGTGGTCCAGTCCATCCACTTGTCCGCCAGGGCGCGCTGACGCGGGTCGTCCAGGTACCAGCCCTGCTCCGCACCGTACTCGGCGCACAGGTAGCGGACGATGGTGTTGGACTCCCACAGGGTCAGGTCGCCGTCTTCCAGCATCGGCACCAGGCCGTTGGGGTTGCGCGCGCGGTAGTGCGGCTCGTTGACCACGCCGAAGGCGCCGCCAGCGTCGATCGACTCGAAATCCAGGCCCAGTTCGTGGGCGATCCATAGCGCCTTGCGCACATTGCTCGAATTCTTGCGGCCCCAGATCTTCAGCATGGCAACGTCCTTATGAATGCGGAGGTGGTGCAGTCTACTCCAGACTTTCGTCGCCTGTACCGGCCTCTTCGCGGGTAAACCCGCTCCTACAGGGTTCTGCGCCAGACCTGAGAGTGATGCAGTACCTGTGGGAGCGGGTTCACCCGCGAAGAGGCCGGTACAGACAAACACCGGACTGAAACTCCCACCGCCATACCCTGTCACTGTTCTGACCCGGCCGTTCTCAGCGATGCGTCTAAGCTGTCTGGGACGGCTTACCCCTGGTTCCAAGGAGGACCGATTATGTTGCTGTTGTGGTTGGTAGTGCTGGTGATCGGCGCGGCGTACCTCACGCACCGGCGCCTGGCGCCCTTGCAGATTCTTGGCATCATGGCGGCTTATGTACTGCTGATGGGCATTTTCAGCAGTGCTCCCGGCTGGCTGCTGACCCTGATCTGGATAGTGCTGGCCCTGAAAGTCGCCCTGGTGGCGCTGCCGGAATGGCGCCGCAAGGTATTCACCGGTCCGGTGTTCAAGTGGTTCCAGCGCACCCTGCCGCCGATGTCGCAAACCGAGCGCGAGGCGATCGACGCCGGCACTGTGTGGTGGGACGGCGAACTGTTCAGCGGCCGTCCCGATTGGCGCACCCTGCTCGCCTACCCGGCTCCACAGCTGACCGAAGAAGAACAGGCATTCATCGACGGCCCGACGGAACAACTGTGCGCCATGGTCAGCGACTGGCAGATCGGCCAGGACATGGACCTGCCGCCCGAAGCCTGGGCGCATATCAAGCAGAATGGGTTCTTCGCCCTGATCATCCCCAAGGAATATGGCGGCAAGGGCTTTTCAGCCTACGCCCACTCCCAGGTGGCGATGAAACTGGCCACCCGCAGCGGCGACCTGGCTTCTACCGTGATGGTGCCCAACTCGCTCGGCCCGGCCGAGCTGCTGTTGCATTACGGCACTGACGAACAACGCAACCACTACCTGCCACGCCTGGCGCGTGGCGATGAAATACCCTGCTTCGCCCTCACCGGCCCGCTGGCCGGCTCCGACGCAGGCGCCATGCCTGACACCGGCGTGGTCTGCAAAGGGCAATGGAACGGCGGAGAGGTCATCGGCCTGCGCCTGAACTGGGAAAAGCGCTACATTACCCTCGGGCCCGTCGCCACCCTGCTAGGCCTGGCGTTCAAGGCCTACGACCCGGACCACCTGTTGGGCGAGCAGGAAGAACTGGGTATCAGCCTGGCGCTGATCCCTACCGACACGCCCGGCGTCGAAATCGGCAAACGCCACCTGCCACTGGGCGCCGCGTTCATGAACGGCCCCAACAGCGGCAAGGACGTATTCGTGCCGCTGGATTTCCTCATCGGTGGCCAGGCCATGCTCGGCAAGGGCTGGATGATGCTGATGAACTGCCTGTCGGTAGGCCGCTCCATCTCCCTGCCGGCCGTGGGCACTGGCGCAGCCAAATACACCAGTCTGGTCACCGGCCAGTACGCCAACATCCGCGAACAGTTCAATGTCCCCCTGGCTGCATTCGAAGGCATCCAGGAGTCGCTGGCACGCATCGGCGGCAATGCCTGGCTGATGGACAGCGCGCGGTTGCTGACCGCCAAGGCCGTGGACCTGGGCGAGAAGCCCTCGGTGCTGTCGGCGATCCTCAAGTACCATCTGACCGAGCGCGGCCGCGAATGCATCCAGCACGCCATGGACGTGCATGGCGGCAAGGCCATCATCATGGGGCCGAACAACTACCTGGGGCGCAACTGGCAAGGCGCGCCGATCTTCATCACCGTCGAGGGGGCAAACATCCTTTCGCGCAACCTGATGATCTTCGGCCAGGGCGCCATCCGCTGCCATCCGTTCGTGCTCAAGGAAATGGCCCTGGCCGGGCGCGAGGACCGCGATCAGGCATTGAGGGAATTCGATGACCTGCTGATGAAACACATCATGTTCGCCGCCGGCAATGCGGCCAGCACACTGATACTCAGCCTGGGGCTGGGGCGACTGGAACCCGTGCCCGGCGATGCTCTGAGCCAAGGTTACTTCCGTGCACTCAACCGCCAGGCAGCAGCCTTCGCCCTGCTGGCTGACCTGTCGATGATGCTGCTGGGCGGCGCGCTGAAACGCCGCGAGCGGCTGAGTGCAAGGCTGGGGGATGTGCTGAGTTACCTGTACCTGGCCAGCGCTGCGCTCAAGCGCTATCACGACCTGGGCTCACCGGAACACATGCAGCCCTTGCTGCGCTGGGCGATGGAAGAGAGCCTGGGCCAGGCGGAAACAGCCCTGGACCGGTTGCTCGACAACTTCCCCAACCGCTTTGCCGGCTGTGCGTTGCGCGTGCTGGTGTTCCCCTTCGGCCGTCGCCACACCGGGCCGAGCGATGAACTGGATGCAGAGGTGGCGGCGCTGATCGGCCGCAGCAAGGGCGACCCGGCGCTGGAAGAGCTCCTTGCTGGCTGCTTCAGGCCGCAAGGCGAGGGCGACCCGGTGGCAGCGCTGCAACGGGCTTGCGACTTGCTGGATGAAACCGTGCCACTGCACAAGGTGCTTCATGAGGCGATCAAGGAGGGCAAGCTGCAGCCAGCACCCGGGCAGTCTCTGATCGATGCGGCAGTCGAGCATGGCGCACTGCAGCCGAACGAGGGGCAACGGTTGCGTGAAACCGAGCAAGCCCGCCGCACGGTCATCGGCGTGGACGCCTTCGACAAAACGCAGTTGCTACTGGGGCAGGGCAAGGTACGTTGACCTGCTGATTGCCAGACGCGATTTTGGAGTACAAGCGGTCTTGTGTTTCGACGGGGCGCAAAGCGGCCCCGTCTCTTGGGAAATGTCCCACACCTTGGCAACACGTAATACAGCGCGTGTGCCTGAGGGCCGCTCAGGCACTGGGTGGGAACTTGGAAAGCTGAACTTCACAATCTATTTGATGGTTCGCTTTCATATCAGCCTGGAGGAGAGCTGAGCCCGTTTTGGCAATCACCTTCAGGCCCAGGCCTTCGCTGACGAAGTCGCCAACGGAATAGGTTCCCAGCAGATAGCTGTATTCGGTCCGGTCGAGCGACGCGGGCCTGTGAGTGGTCAAGAATGTGATGGATGAGTGCACAACCCAATCGTCTGGGGCCTTTCTGTACTTCAACGTAATGGTCGAGGCAGAAGGGATGTCACTCATCGCAATCTTGCTGTTACTCGCATCAACCGTCTTATTGGCCCTTTCGCCACTGCCCTCTGCTGGCAAAGGCATGCCATGGCTGACGCCGGTCTCGTGCCAGAAGATGATGGCACCGTTCTGTGCCGGGGTGTTGTCCTTTACCATGATACGCACCTCGTGTGGAAGATTGAGTGCCGTGAACACCTATCACCGCCAGTAACGGTGCAGTGTCGCTGCGTGGGCTTGAATCTAGATCAACACCCGTGCGTGCGCACCTGGCAGAATTGACAGGTCCATGGTTCGCACGCGGTGCTTGCCGACCATGTCGCATCGGGTAATCACAAGGCGCAATGGGGCGGAGCAGCCACCACCTTCCCCAACCCGCCCTTAACCGGCGTATACTCCGCCCCCGTTTCAACCGCCCCGAGGACCGCCCCATGGCCAACCCCCACCAGGAATACCACCTCCAACTGCTGAACCACCTGCGTACCATTCTGGTGGCTCTGGGTGAAGCCGAGCAGGTACCGGAGGAAAGCCACACCCTGTTTCTCGAACGTTTCGACGAATTGCTGACCCTGCTGCCGCAAGACCCGCTGGAAAGCCAGTACCTGGGCCAGGACCTGATCTGCCAGGTGATCCAGCGCTACCCGCAAATCGCCCATCTGGTGCCACGCGACCTGCTGTGGTTCTTCGGGGGGGACTGCCTGCACTACATGCCAGACGAAGAGCTGGAGCTGTACCAGCAACTGGAAGAACGCCGTTACGAAGCCGAGCAGAGCGGCGAAGCGTTCGACTGGCACCAGCAGAAGCGTCTGTTGAGCCAAGCTCAAGGCGACAATACCCAGCACTGATATGCACAGCACACCGCACGCTTGCGAGCGTGCCTTGCAATGTCTCCAATTACCTCACCAAAGGTAGACTTCGCCTACAGCTTCACCCCGCCCCCCTTTCTATCCTGCACGCCGAACAGTTTTTGCCTGTTCGGCCCGTTTTTTCGCCCCCAGGATCAGAAAATGAAAAAAACCCTTCTCGCCATCGCCTTTGGCCTGGCAAGCAGCACAGCATTTGCAGATACAGGCACGATCACCTTCGCCGGCTCGATCAAACCCGGTGGTACCTGCCCTATCGACCTGGTGATCCCAGGAACCGGAACCAGCATCCCCAGGCTTGAAATGGGCAGCCTACGAGCGGAGGACTTCCCAGCTACAGGTAGCAAGTCCAAGCTGATTCGTTTCGCCTTGAAGGTCACTCCAGGTGCCGGCTGTATAATCGGCGGTCAAGATGGCTATGTCACGTACAAGCCCGTTTACGATACAGCAGGTACAAAGCTATATGGCCTTGACAAAATCGACCCGGATGCCGCGAAAGGAATAGCGCTTGCCATCCTGGATAGAGCACAAAACTATGTGGAGCCCAATAAGGAATCCATCGCATATCCGCTCGACGATACCCTGCCCTCGGAGATGGACTTCTTTGCACACTACGAGTCCACCGACAAGACCGTAGAGCCTGGCCACGCAAACGTCCTGGTCGAATACACGTTCGCGCTCAAGTAGCAACAAGCCCCCAGGCTCGATCAGGGCCTGGGGCACACGCAACGCCCCCTGTAGAGACTCCCCATGCGCCATCCGACTTCAAGCAAGTTCAACCTGACCTCGGCCTATGCCCTGGCCATCTGCATGCTCCTGCTCGCCCCCTTCAGCGCCAATGCCGCCCTGACCATCAGCTCCACCCGTATCATCCAACCCAGTGACCGACAAAGCACCAGCATCGTCGTGGCCAACCCAAGCAACCGGGCCTATGCCGCACAAGCCTGGATCTATACTGAAGCCGATGACAGCACCACTGCGGTCCCCTTGATTGCCTCGCCAGCGCTATTCCGCATCGACCCGGGCAGCGAGCAGACCGTGCAGCTCAACCGCCTGCCGAATGACTTGCCAAAAGACCGCGAGTCACTGTTCTTCTTCAACCTGCAGGAAATCCCGCAAGCCAACGATAAACCTGACAATGTGCTGAACATCGCCCTGCGCACACGCATCAAGGTTTTCTTCCGCCCCAGCCAGCTAAAGGGTCGCCCACAGGATCATCTAAAAAACCTCACTTGGTCCGTGCAATCCATAGACGGCAAGCCGCACCTGGTGGTGGACAACCCTACTCCCTACTACTTCACCTTCAACCAGCTGACCTTCATCACCCCAAAGGGCAGCGAAAAAATCGATGCCAGGAAGATGGCCATCCCGTTGGGCAGGCAAACCTATCCGCTGAAAACACTGCCAGCCCAGGGCAACCTGAAGGTCGATTTCACCACCATCAATGACTACGGAGCCATAACGCCAGCAATGTCCAGCCCGGCAAGGCGCTCATGAGCCTGATCAGGCTTTCAGCACAGGGTGATATTCCGGGAAGTCGACCCAATGCGCCCCGTCATCGAAACTCACCTGCACATGCAGGGTGAACTGGGCGTCACGTTTGAGGGTGGCGAGAAACGTCTTCGGCACGGTGACGTCCTGGTTTGCCCCAACGCCCTGACGCACCTGCATTTCGTTTATGGCATGCGCGGTCAGGACATGATGCGGTCCAGCCTCGGCACCGCTCTGCAACACCCCCGTCACCCAGATACTGATGCGCTGCCCAACCGCAATCAATCGCCACGGAGCCAGCTGTACGGGCACCCTGGCCGGTGCACTTGCCAGACTGAAGCCATCGCTGGTGGCACCTATCAGTTCGATAAGAGGCAGTTTTTCTGTGAGAGCCGTGACTTTCAGATTGCGCGGGGTGGAGGGAAACTCATCGATGCCGTCATCAACCTTGTATGAAACCTTGAGTACCTGGTTACTGTAAGCCAGCAAATTCTTCTCAGGGATCAAGAACCGTTTATCTGTACCCGGCAACACTTCGGATGTTGTGAAATAACCCGCATCACCTGGCTCTCCCCAAATGACGGTCACCCGCTCCTCCGGATAAATCACGGCCTCTTCGGGAACGATGACCACCATCGGAGGCCGGTAGTCATTCAACTGCAACGACAACGCTTCTCCAGAGCCTGTTGCCTGGGGTATTTCAAGCCAAGGCAAGGTCCGGGGAATTGGAGCGGCAGCTATCTGCAACGGCACAGGCCTGGACCGGGCGCTGAGATTGCCCGCGCGGTCACGTATCTGATAGTGGACATAGCGCTCACCATCGCCTCGCGATCTTATATCGTCGCCTTCGATCGACAGGAAAATCGGCTGAGAAGTGTCCTGCCTGGTAATCGTATATTCGCCAAGCTTGTCATTGGCAAAGGGGCGATCGTCCCAGTAGTAGATAATTACATCGCCTACCGCAGCCTTCTGGTAAACAGGTAGCTCAGCGAGTAAGCGATCTTCATGCTTTTCCAGATAGCGTGCCGTCACCCCCTCGCGTCCGACTTCCTCATCAAACAGCAAAAGCCCCTCATCGCCGCCGAGTACCGGGGGGACAGTATCAATCGTAAGGGTCAGCGGACTGGAGTGTGTGATAACACCATTGAACCCATACACTTCATAAGTGACTTCCTGGGTGCCGTGCAGCAGCACTGCTACAGGGGCTTCCACGAAAAGCTCGTCCTCGGGTATCTTATCCTCCCAACGCTTTGGCTCACCAACCGCCACTCCGTTCCAGTACAGCGTCAATACCTCTGGAAGACCAGGCATCGGGTTGGACTCTTGCCAGATGGGCACTTCGATCCTCAACGGCCGGCCAAGGGCCGCAACCGGCAACAAATTCAGCTCACCCTCAGGGATGTTCGCGAGCGCCGCCGGCGCAGAAGGAGGGTCGAGCAGGCGCTTGCGAAACAGGCTCGCTAACTTCTTTTGCAGCCAGAACAGAAAGCCCGCGGGTTTGATGTACATATCACCATCCTCTTTGAATCCGACCCACAAAAAAGGAAGGCCGAGGCCTTCCTTCTCCTTAGTGATCACCAGTTGTACCGGAACCCGACATTAGCCCCCCACGGCTGCTCGATCTTTTCTCCGTTGGCGTAATCGAAATCGGCATGCAGTTGCATGCGCTCGTTCAAACTGATGGCGACACCCATGCCGACGGGGTCGAAATCCAGTTGCTGCGCGGCGACACAAGCAACCCCATGCCCCTGCAAGCGGAAGTGCGCATGAAGCCCGTGGAAATCGGCATCACCCGCCTGGACTTTTACGCCCGCTACTACCAGAGCTCGCCGATAGTGAAGCCAGGTTCGGCCGAGGGAGCACTGAGCTTTACCGTAAGCTACAAATGACAGGCAAAAAAAAGACCGCAGGGCTAATACCCTGCGGTCTGGATGGCGAAGAAAAGCAAACGACAAAAACGAAGAAAGGGACTTGCGTCCCTTTCTTCGTTCTTCGATTTGGAGCGGGAAACGAGACTCGAACTCGCGACCCCGACCTTGGCAAGGTCGTGCTCTACCAACTGAGCTATTCCCGCATTGTGAAACCTTACCGCTATCGGCGTGAAGCGCCTTGAAGACCTTCACCACCACTGCACCGCATAGACGCCACAGTATTTAAACTGGAGCGGGAAACGAGACTCGAACTCGCGACCCCGACCTTGGCAAGGTCGTGCTCTACCAACTGAGCTATTCCCGCAAATGGCGTCCCCTAGGGGACTCGAACCCCTGTTACCGCCGTGAAAGGGCGGTGTCCTAGGCCACTAGACGAAGGGGACACACGACACTTTTCAGTGCACCAGGTTCGAACCTCACGATTCAGCCTGGATTTTCTTTTCCCGCCCCGCCATTAAGCGTTGCCGGAGAAACTGGAGCGGGAAACGAGACTCGAACTCGCGACCCCGACCTTGGCAAGGTCGTGCTCTACCAACTGAGCTATTCCCGCAATTTGGCGTCCCCTAGGGGACTCGAACCCCTGTTACCGCCGTGAAAGGGCGGTGTCCTAGGCCACTAGACGAAGGGGACACGCTGCTGGCATTACTGCCTGCTTTCACTCCCTGCCGCGTTTCGCTGTGTGCTTTACGCTGCAAGTGGCGCGCATTCTATGGATGGTTCGGACAGGCGTCAACCCCTTTGTAGAAATTTATTTAAATCAATGACTTCCGGGTGGGTTGGGGTGCAGATGCGGGATGGGTTGCCGATATAGAGAGAAGCAATCCTGTGCCGGCCCTTTCGCGGCTAAAGCCGCTATTCGCCCCCCGGCAAACTCACTACACTCAAAGCTGTAATTCTTCTTCAATGAGGCATTAACGGTGACACCACTTCTGATCACCCTGCTCATCGTGGCGGGTATCGCGTTGCTGATCATGATCGGCTACCTAAACAATGTGGTCGAGAACGGTAAGCTCGAACGCGCCCGGATGAAGGTCGAGCTGGCCGACCGCCTGCGCCGCTGTGGCGAAATCACCGAGACCTTCCCCGGCCAGTTCATGACCCCGGCCCTGAAGTTGCTGCTGACCCGCCTGGAGCTCAACCTCAACCAGCGTCAACTGGCGATGGACAAGCACAATGCCGAGATCAAGGCGCGCATCGCCGAACTGGAGAGGCTGATTGCCCTGGGTGCGCAAATCCCGGTAAACAACCCGCCCAACCCTATCCAGACCGAGATCAAGGCCAAGGATGTGCGCTTCCTGCTGGAAGCGTTGCACAACCAGGTGACCCGCGCCGCCCAGGAGGGCTTCCTGCCCACGCCCGAGGCCAAGCAATGGATCAAGGAAATCCGCCATATCCTGGTGCTGCTGCATATCGAGTTCTTCAACAACCTCGGCCAGCAGGCCCTGCAGAAAAACCAGCCAGGCCAGGCGCGCCTGGCCTTCGAGCGCGGCGTGCAGTACCTGCGCAAGCAGCCGGAACCGAAGGTGTATGAAGAGCAGCTGACGTACCTGGAGAAGCTGCTGGCCCGGGCCAATGCCCAGGTGCTGGACCGAATGGCCCCGGCGGAGGACGAGCAGAATGAACTGACCCAGGGGCTCAAGACCGATGAGGAAGAGACCTGGAAGAAGAAGGTGATGTACGACTGATGCTTTAACCTTTACCGGCCTCTTCGCGGCTAAAGCCGCTCCCACAGGGACCGCCTCGCCCTCAGGCTTGGTGCGATCCTTGTAGGAGCGGCTTTAGCCGCGAAGAGGCCGGTACAGGCAACAGATATCAACAGTCGGTCAACTCCAGAAAAATCGCCGCCAACCGCTCCAGCCCCACCTGATCCGCCTCACTGAAGCGCCCAAGCTTGGGGCTGTCCAGATCCAGCACACCAATCAGCCTGCCCTCCTTCACCAGCGGGATCACCAACTCGCTGTTGGACGCGCTGTCACAGGCAATGTGCCCCGGAAACGCATGCACGTCCTCTACCCGCTGGGTCTGCCGGGTGGCCGCTGCCGCCCCGCACACGCCTTTGCTGAACGGGATGCGCACGCATGCCACCTGGCCCTGGAACGGGCCCAGCACCAGTTCTTCGTTGCGGTTGAGGTAGAACCCCGCCCAGTTCAGGTCATCCACCTGGTTATAGAGGAACGCCGAAAACTGCGCGGCATTGGCGATGAAGTCACGCTCGTCGGCAAACAGCGCCTGCACTTGCGCCGCCAGCAGGTTGTAGCCGTCGAGGCCGGCGCCACTGGCATTGAGGTCGATCATTTACTTTTGCTCCAGCAATTGCAGCCCGACCCAGTAGCGGGCGAACTGATAGGCACAACGGCCATTACGGTTACCGCGGCCGGTGGCCCAGCGCACGGCGAGGATGTCGAGTTCTTCGCTGCGCTGCCAGGCCAGGCCGGCAGTTTGCGCGAGCTGGCCGATCCAGTGCTCGACCACGTTCAGGAAGTGTTCCTGGGTGAAGGGGTAGAACGACAGCCACAGGCCAAAACGGTCGGACAGGGCAATCTTGTCCTCCACCGCTTCACTGGGGTGCAGCTCGCCGTCCACGCGCTTCCAGTTCTCGTTGTCGCTCTCCTTTTCCGGCACCAGGTGGCGGCGGTTGGAGGTGGCGTACAGCAGCACATTTTCGGGAGCCTGCTCGAGCGAGCCGTCTAGCACGCTCTTGAGCACCCGGTAGTCGCCCTCCCCGGCTTCGAACGACAGGTCGTCGCAGAACAGGATGAAGCGCTGCGGCAGCTTCTGCAGCTGCTCGACTACACGCGGCAGGTCGGCCAGGTGATCACGTTCGATTTCGATCAGGCGCAGGCCGGCACCGGCGTGCTCGGCCAGCAAGGCACGTACCAGCGACGACTTGCCGGTGCCACGCGAGCCCCACAGCAGTGCATGGTTGGCTGGCATGCCGTTGATGAACTGATGGGTGTTGCGGCCCAGCTGGTCACGCTGCTGGTCGACACCGATCAGGTCGCTCAGGCGAATGTCCAGGCTGACTTCCAGCGGCAGCAGGTAGCCGCTGCGGCCATCACGCTGCCAGCGCGCGGCCAGGGTGGTGGCCCAGTCGATGTTCGGGCGCTGGGCCGGCAACAGGGGTTCGAGGCGGGCCAGTACCGATTCGGCGCGGTCCAGGAAAGCAATCAAGCGAGCGTCCATCAGGGCTCCTGCAAATTCAGATTCGGGGCTGCTGTGCCGGCCTCTTCGCGGCTAAAGCCGCTCCCACAGGTTTATCACCGCCCTTGAGACCTGTGATGTACCTGTGGGAGCGGCTTTAGCCGCGAAGAGGCCGGCACAGCCAGTAGAGCAATCAAGGCTGAATGTGTGACAGACCCACCAGCAGCCGGGGCTATTCGGCTATGCTTGCGCAGCGCAAGGGACGTGAAACCGGCTCGGGACACATGGATATCAAGTTCACCAATCGCCTGTCATACAAGCAAGCCCGGTTGACAGTCCTGGTCGGCTTCATCCTGGGAACATTGCTCAGTCTCATCCAGATCGGCATCGATTATGCCAGCGAAGACGCGTCCATCAACCGTGAAGTACGCGCCTTGCTGCAAATCAGCCACAACCCGGCCTCGCGCATCGCCTACAACATCGACTCGGAACTGGCGCTGGAGCTGACTCGCGGCCTGCTGGAGTCGCCGGCCATCATCCGTGCGCGGCTGATCGACAACAACGAAACGGTACTGGCCGACGTCGAACGGCCGCGCCTGGAGGACCGCTACCGGCCACTCAGCGACTTCCTGTTCGGCGATCAGCGCCAGTTCAAGGAACGCCTGTATCTGACCCACATGCCCGAGGAAAACCTCGGCACCCTCTACCTGGAGGTGGACACCTACGCCTTCGGCAGCCGCTTTCTCGACCGCGCCGGGATCACCCTGCTCAACGGCTTCGCCCGTAGCCTGGTGCTGACCGGCATCCTCCTGGCGCTGTTCTACATGATGCTGACCAAGCCGCTGGTGACGGTAATTGGCGCGCTCAGCGGCAGCGACCCGCGCAAACCCACGCAAACCCGCCTGCAATGCCCACCCGGACATGAACATGACGAAATCGGCGTACTGGTAAGGGTCGCCAACCAGCAGTTCGTCAGCATGGCCACCGAGATCGATCAGCGGCGCACCGCGGAAAACCGCCTGACCCAGTACCTCAACGAGCTGGAAGATATCGTCTCGGCACGCACCAACGAGCTGAAGGCCAGCAACAGCAGCCTGAGCCAGTCCAACCAGGAGCTGGAAGAAGCCCGCCGCCGGGCGCTGGACATGGCCCAGGCACGCGCCGCCTTCCTCGCCAACATGAGCCACGAAATCCGCACCCCGCTCAACGGCATGCTCGGCATGATCGCCCTCGCCCTGGACAGCCCGCTGCCCAGCGAGCAACGCCAGCAACTGGCGATTGCCCATGACTCGGGCAAGGTGCTGGTGGAGTTGCTCAACGATATTCTCGACCTGTCCAAGTTCGATGCAGGCCAACTGGAGCTGGAGCGCATTCCGTTCGACATGGGCTCGATGGTCGAGGACACTGCCAACCTGCTGTCGCAGAACACCGCGCAAAGCGTGGAGCTGACCTGCCTGATCGCCCGCGACTTCCCCAGCAGCGTGCTTGGCGACCCCACGCGGGTACGGCAGATCGTCAGCAACCTGCTGTCCAACGCCCTCAAGTTCACCCGCTTCGGCCGCGTGGATGTGCGCCTGTCGACCATCGTCGGCGGTGTGCGCCTGGAAGTGCGCGACACTGGCATCGGCATCCCCGAAGAAGCCCAGGCACGGATCTTCCAGCCATTCACCCAGGCCGGCGCCGGCATCACCCGCCAGTACGGCGGCACCGGCCTGGGCCTGGCGCTGACACGCAACCTGTGCAAGGCCATGCAGGGCCACCTGCATATCAAGTCCAATCCCGGCTTCGGCAGCCGCTTCACCGCCGAACTGCCGCTGGCCGTGCACACCGAGGCCATTGCGCCGGCACCGTTGCACGGGCGCGTGGCGGCGCTGAGCACGGCCGGTAGCGGCCTCGATGAACTATTGCAGGACCTGTTGCCCGCCTGGGGCCTAGCCTACCAGCACCATGACAGTTGCGCGGGGCTCGACGCCACGGCCATCGACCTGCTGATCACCGACAGCCTGGACCACCTGTTCGAACTGCGACCGGCATTGAAAACACCTATCTTGCTGGTGACCGCCTACGGCAACTTCCTGCCCAGCGAACAGTCGGTCGCCCTCGCCCCCCTGCACCAACTGGCCCGGCCACTGGCGCGCAACGCCCTGTACCAGACCTTGCGCCGCACCTTGCAGGGCCATGAGCCCGAACACCCGCTGGCGACCCCAGCCATCACCCTGGAACAAGGCCGCGCGCGCATCCTGCTGGTGGAGGACAACCCGGTGAACCAGCTGGTGGCCAAGGGCATGCTGGTCAAGCTCGGCTGCCAGGTACAGCTGGCCACCCAAGGCGCCGAGGCCCTGGAGCTACTGGAACAGGACGAATTCGATCTGGTCCTGATGGACTGCAACATGCCGGTGATGGACGGCTACGAGGCCAGCCGGCGTATCCGCCAAAGCGGTCGCTGGCCCGACCTGCCAATCGTCGCCCTCACCGCCAACGCCATGCCCGAAGAGCGCGAGCGCTGCCGGGCAGCCGGCATGAACGACTACCTGGCCAAGCCGTTCCGCCGTGAAGAGCTGCTGGCGCTGGTCGAGCACTGGGTGCCTGTCAACGGCTGAGCAGGCGCTCGATGTCCGCTTCCAGGGCCTGCGGCTTGGTGGTGGGGGCGTAGCGCGTTACCTGGCCAGAGGCCGGGTCGACCAGGAACTTGGTGAAATTCCACTTGATCTTCTGGCTGCCCAGAATGCCCGGGGCGCGCTGCTTGAGTTCGACGAACAGCGGGTGGCTGCCGGGGCCGTTGACCTCGACCTTGCGGAACAGCGGGAAGCTCACACCGAAATTGCGCTCGCAGAACTGGGCAATTTCCCGTGCATCGCCCGGCTCTTGCTTGCCGAACTGGTTGCAGGGGAAGCCCAGCACCACCAGGCCGCGTGCGCGGTAGGCCTGCCACAGTTGCTCCAGGCCCTTGTACTGCGGGGTAAAGCCGCACTGGCTGGCGGTATTGACCACCAGCAGCGCCTTGCCAGGGAAGTCGCCGAGCTTCTTGTGCTCGCCGCCCAGGGTCACGCAGGGGATGTCCAGTATCGATCCAGCCATGGTCGGGCTCCGGTCAGTCGCGCGGGCGCAGGTCGATGCACACCGAGTTGATGCAGTAGCGCAGGCCGGTCGGTGGCGGGCCATCGGGGAACACGTGGCCCAGGTGCGCATCGCAGCGGGCACAGGTGACTTCGGTGCGGATCATGCCGTGGGAGGTGTCGCGAATCTCGATCATCGCGCTTTCCTCGATGGGTGCGTAGAAGCTCGGCCAGCCGCAGCCGGAATCGAACTTGGTCTGCGCATCGAACAGCGGCAGCCCGCAGCAGATGCAATGGTAGATGCCGTCGCGACGCTCGCTGTTGTACTTGCCGCTGAACGGCCGCTCGGTGCCCTTGAGGCGGCACACCTGGTACTGCTCGGGGTCGAGCATCGACCGCCATTGTTCCAGGGTTTTCTCGATCTTTTGCATGTAGGGACCTCGGCAGGCTGAATTTCACTGCGCACCGTCTTTTCCGGGGCGCGGGTGGCACGTATATTAGTTGGCTTCGTGTGCCAGGCGTTCAGTCTGGCACCCGCTTCCTGCCCTTTCAAACCTTTCGGCGGGGCGTAGCGCGTTTTCTCAATCGGGATCCCATCATGCAGTTCAGCAAATCGAACAAGCTCGCCAATGTCTGCTACGACATTCGCGGCCCAGTGCTCAAGCACGCCAAGCGCCTGGAAGAGGAAGGCCACCGCATCCTCAAGCTGAACATCGGCAACCCGGCGCCGTTTGGCTTCGAGGCGCCTGACGAAATCCTCCAGGATGTGATCCGCAACCTGCCCACCGCTCAGGGATACAGCGACTCCAAGGGCCTGTTCAGCGCGCGCAAGGCGGTGATGCAGTACTGCCAGCAGAAGCAGATCGAAGGCGTCGGCATCGAGGACATCTACCTGGGTAACGGCGTGTCCGAGCTGATCGTGATGTCGATGCAGGCGCTGCTCAACAACGGCGATGAAGTGCTGATCCCTGCCCCCGACTACCCGCTGTGGACCGCCGCCGTGAGCCTGGCCGGCGGCAAGCCGGTGCACTACCTGTGCGACGAGCAGGCCGACTGGTTCCCCGACCTTGAGGACATCAAGGCCAAGATCACCTCGAACACCAAGGCCCTGGTAATCATCAACCCGAACAACCCGACCGGCGCGGTGTACTCCAAAGAGCTGCTGCTGGGCATGCTGGAACTGGCCCGCCAGCACAACCTGGTGGTGTTCTCCGACGAGATCTACGACAAGATCCTGTACGACGAAGCCGTGCACATCAGCACCGCCTCGCTGGCCCCCGACCTGCTGTGCCTGACCTTCAACGGCCTGTCCAAGTCGTACCGTGTGGCGGGCTTCCGCTCCGGCTGGTTGATCATCTCCGGGCCCAAGCACCACGCGCAAAGCTACATCGAAGGCATCGACATGCTGGCCAACATGCGCCTGTGCGCCAACGTGCCGGCCCAGCATGCCATCCAGACCGCGCTGGGCGGCTACCAGAGCATCAACGACCTGGTGCTGCCACCCGGCCGCCTGCTGGAGCAGCGCAACCGCACCTACGAGTTGCTGAACGACATCCCGGGCGTTAGCTGCGTGAAGCCGATGGGTGCGCTGTATGCATTCCCGAAGATCGACCCGAAGGTTTGCCCGATCCACAACGACGAGAAGTTCGTGCTCGACCTGCTGCTGTCGGAAAAGCTGCTGATCGTTCAAGGTACTGCGTTCAACTGGCCGTGGCCGGACCACTTCCGCGTGGTGACCTTGCCGCGGGTGGATGACCTGGAGGCGGCGATTGGCCGGATCGGCAACTTCCTGAAGGGTTATTCGCAGTAAGTGATGGCCTCTTCGCAGCGCAAGGCTGCTCCTACAGGAGAACGCATGCACCTGTAGGGCAGCCTTGCGCTGCGAATGGGCTGCAAAGCAGCCCCCAAAAACCCCACAGGATGTTTCTTACATCCTGCAACGCTCTATCCCACAGCCCCCGCGCCATCCTCTGCCATACTCCGCCGTACACAGTTTGAAATAGTCGCCCGATTGAATCGGCACGGCCGGCCCCTTATATACCCCGCAGTAAGCGACAACTCATCCGTCAGGAGAACGTAACAACCATGATGCGCATTCTGTTGTTTGTAGCCACCAACCTCGCGGTGGTGCTGGTTGCAAGCATTACCCTGAGCCTGTTCGGTTTCAACGGGTTCATGGCCGCCAACGGGGTCGACCTGAACCTCAGCAGCCTGCTGGTGTTCTGCGCCGTGTTCGGCTTTGCCGGCTCCCTCGTCTCGCTGTTCATCTCCAAGTGGATGGCGAAGATGACCACCGGTACCCAGATCATCAGCCAGCCGCGCACCCGCCACGAGCAGTGGCTGCTGCAAACGGTCGAAGAGCTGTCCCGTGAAGCGGGCATCAAGATGCCCGAGGTGGGTATCTTCCCGGCGTACGAGGCCAATGCCTTCGCCACCGGCTGGAACCGCAACGACGCGCTGGTCGCCGTGTCCCAGGGCCTGCTGGAGCGTTTCTCGCCCGATGAAGTGCGCGCAGTGCTGGCCCACGAGATCGGCCACGTGGCCAACGGCGACATGGTCACCCTGGCGCTGGTGCAAGGCGTGGTGAACACCTTCGTGATGTTCTTTGCGCGCATCATCGGCAACTTCGTCGACAAGGTGATCTTCAAGAACGAAGAAGGCCAGGGCATTGCTTACTACGTGGCGACCATCGTTGCCGAGCTGATCCTGGGCATTCTGGCCAGCATGATCGTGATGTGGTTCTCGCGCCGCCGCGAATACCGCGCTGACGAAGCCGGTGCACAGCTGGCCGGTACCGCGGCGATGATCGGTGCGCTGCAGCGCCTGCGCGTGGAGCAAGGCCTGCCGGTGCACATGCCCGACACCATGAAGGCCTTCGGCATCAATGGTGGCCTGAAGCACGGCCTGGCCGGGCTGCTGATGAGCCACCCGCCGCTGGAAGACCGTATCGAGGCCCTGCGCCGTCGCGGTTGATCCAACCGGTAAAACAAAAGGGCGGCTTCGGTCGCCCTTTTTTTGCACACCTGTGCCGGCCTCTTCGCGGGTAAACCCGCTCCCACAGGTTCACCACACACCTTGAGGTTGTGCAGTACCTGTGGGAGCGGGTTCACCCGCGAAAGGGCCGGGACAGGCTACACACCTGTCAGCGGCTGACCCGGTAAACCCGCTCCAACAAACTCGATACCCCGGCCTGCAAAAACTTCGGGCTTTCCTCAATCACCTCCACAGCCTCCAGCTCATCCACCTGCCACCCGGTAAACCCCTGCCGCAGCTCTTCATCCCCGACCGAAAACGGCGGTCCGTCCAGCAAAGCCTGGTCATAATCCAGAGTCACCACCAACCCCTGGCAACCCGCCGGCAGCAAGCCCGACAACAGCTGCATGTAAGCCACACGCATCTGCGGCGGCAAGGCAATCAACGCCGCCCGGTCATACAGCCCCGCGCAATCGCCAATATCCTCGACCTTCAACGCAAAGAAATCCCCACACCAGAGCTCAACGTCACCACTGCGCCAAACTTCGAAAACCCCGCGCTGTTGCACCTCGGCTTCAAGCCCATGCTCACGGAAGAATGCCTCCACCGCTTGCCGCGACAACTCTACGCCCAACACGCGATACCCCTGCCCGGCCAGCCAGGCCAGGTCCAGGCTCTTGCCGCACAACGGCACCAGCACGCGGCTGCCCGGCGCCAGGCCAAGCGTTGGCCAGTACCTCTGCAGATAGGGGTTCACCTGCGCCTGGTGAAAGCCGATCTGGTTGTCGGCCCACCGCTGCTGCCAGAACGCTGGCTCCATGATCACTCCTGATTTTTAGATGGTTTGTCGGTAAAAGTTGGTTTGGATTTCGATCTGTAGTTGATCGAAGATGATTGCATCTTAACCGTCAGGACCCCGCCATGCTGCCCAGCCTGTTCATTTCCCATGGTTCCCCCATGCTTGCCCTGCAACCCGGCGCCAGCGGGCCTGCGCTGGCAGGGCTTGCCAACGCCCTGCCCCGGCCGAAAGCGATCGTGGTGGTATCTGCGCACTGGGAAAGCCGCGAATTGCTGGTTACCGGCAGCGCACAACCAGAGACCTGGCATGACTTCTACGGCTTCCCACCGGCGCTGTATGCGGTGCAGTACCCGGCGCCGGGTGACCCCACCCTTGCCGGCCAGGTCAGTGAACTGCTGCAGGCTGCCGGACTGACAGCCCGCCTAGACCCGCAGCGGCCATTCGACCACGGCGCCTGGGTACCGCTGTCGCTGATGTACCCGGATGCGAATATTCCGGTGGTGCAGGTTTCACTGCCCAGCCACATGGGGCCGGCGCTGCAGGTCAAGGTAGGCCAGGCGCTGGCGGGTTTGCGCGACCAGGGCGTTCTGCTGATCGGCTCGGGCAGCATTACCCACAACCTGGGCGAACTGGACTGGCATGCCGGCCCGGATGTGATCGAGCCTTGGGCACTGGCGTTCAGGGATTGGGTGGTGGAAAAGCTGCGGGCGAATGACCAGGAAGCGTTGCTGGGTTATCGGCAGCAGGCGCCGTTTGCGGTGCGTAACCATCCCAGTGATGAGCATTTCCTGCCGCTGTTCTTTGCCCTGGGGGCTGGCGGCAAGTTCGGGGTGGTGCACCAAGGGTTTACCTTGGGGGCGTTGGGGATGGACATTTATCGGTTCGACTGAAAGGCCTCTTCGCGGGTGAACCCGCTCCCACAGGGTCTCGACAGATTTCAAGGCTTGTGCTGTACCTGTGGGAGCGGGTTTACCCGCGAAAGGGCCGGCACAGGCAAAAAAAAACCCCAGCCAAAGCCGGGGATTTTTTCATTGCGCCAGGATCAATCCTCGCGGTAGCGACGCAGCTTCAGCTGCTTGCCGGCCACGCGGGTGTCCTTGAGCTTGGACAGCAGCTTCTCCAGGCCATCTTCCGGCAGCTCGACCAGGCTGAAGCTGTCGCGCACCTGGATGCGGCCAATGGCGTCACGGGCCAGGCCACCTTCGTTGAGGATCGCGCCCAGCAGGTTCTTGGCAGCGATGCCGTCACGGGCACCCAGGGCAGTACGACAACGCACGCGGCCTTCGGCCAGCGGCATCGGCGCACGGCGCTCGCGGTCACCACGCTCCGGACGCTCGCCACGCTCACCACGTTCGGTACGCTCACCACGCGGGGCGAAGCTCGGCACCAGCGGCTGCTCACGCTCTACCGCAGCCAGGTCCAGCGCCTGGCCATTGGTGGCCTTGCGCAGCAGGGCAGCAGCCAGGGCACGCGCGCTGCAACCCAGGTCGGCGGTCAGGCGGTCGAACAGCTCGCCGTGGGTGGCTTCTGCTTCAGCAACCAGCGGCGCCAGGCTCGAGGTCAGCTTCTTGATGCGAGCATCCAGCACGGCCTGGGCATTCGGCAGGCGGGCTTCTGCAACTTTTTGCCCGGTTACACGCTCGATCACCTGCAGCATGCGGCGCTCACGCGGGGTGACCAGCAGCAGTGCACGGCCATCGCGACCGGCACGGCCGGTACGGCCGATACGGTGTACGTAGGACTCCGGGTCGTACGGCATGTCGACGTTGAACACGTGAGTGATGCGCGGTACGTCCAGGCCACGGGCAGCGACGTCGGTAGCGACAACGATGTCCAGGCGGCCATCCTTGAGCGAGTCGATTACGCGCTCACGCTGGTTCTGGGCGATGTCGCCGTTCAGTGCGGCAGCCTTGTAACCCTTGGCTTCCAGCGCGGAGGCCAGGTCCAGGGTGGCTTGCTTGGTACGCACGAAGGCGATCAGCGCGTCGAACTCTTCCACTTCCAGCAGACGCAGCACAGCCGGGATCTTCTGGTCGGCGTGGACCATCAGGTGAGCCTGCTCGATCGCGGTAACGGTCTGGGTCTTGCTCTGGATCTTGACGTGCTTGGGCTCGCGCAGGTGGCGTTCGGCGATCGAGCGGATCGACGACGGCAGGGTGGCGGAGAACAGCACGGTCTGGCGGCTGGCCGGGATGGCATCGAAGATCACTTCGAGGTCGTCCATGAAGCCCAGCTTGAGCATCTCGTCGGCCTCGTCCAGTACCAGGTACTGCACGGTCGACAGGACTTTTTCGTCACGGCGCAGGTGGTCGCACAGACGACCTGGGGTGGCCACGACGATTTGCGCGCCGTTGCGGATCGCACGCAACTGTGGGCCCATCGGGGCACCACCGTAGACGGCGACCACATTCACGCCCGGCATCTGCTTGGCGTAGGTTTCGAAAGCGGTAGCAACTTGCAGCGCCAACTCACGGGTTGGCGCCAGGATCAGGGCTTGCGGTTCGCGCTTGCTCACATCGATCTTGTTGAGGATCGGCAGGGCGAAGGCAGCGGTCTTGCCGGTGCCAGTCTGCGCCTGGCCGATCATGTCGTGACCGGCGAGGATGATCGGGATCGATTGTTGCTGAATGGCGGACGGCTCTTCGTAGCCGGTCGCCAGAACGGCAGCAACAATATTCGGATTGAGATCGAGAGCGGCGAAGCCGCCGGTTTCCTGGGTCATGGGTCTGCCTCTAGGTGCATCCGCAAAGACCCATGCTCCAAAGCTGCACAAGCCATGAAAGACCGACAGGTCACCCAGGCAGCTTTGGCGGCGGGGATTTGCGAAAACGATTGAAAAAGAAAACGTGGGAAAGTCCGCCTAGCGGACGTGCAGCCGAAGCTGGACTCGGAGGGTTTGCACCACCTGATTTTGCGGTCCGCTAAAAGACCGGCGCGTACTATACCCGAAATCGTGCGCAGACGTGAGGAATATTTTCAGGGTGCCTGGCCAGTGTCGGGCCATCAGCAATGTGCGGCTGAAACGATTCCTGCCTGCGATACCGCGTCGTCTGATTCGCGAGCACGCCCGCGAAGAAGCCAACTCAGGTAGCCGGCCGAATCTCGCGGATCAGCCCCTCGAGGCAGTACCCCAGGCGCGGTGCCAGCGCCTGGGCCCGGGCTTTCAGCCCATCCAGGTCCAGCGTCTGCTCCAGGTCCGCCGGCACCAGCAGGATCACATTGCCCTCCTTCACCGGCAGCTCCCAGTAATGCCGGTGGTACAACCCGCGCAGCAACGCCGCGCCCAGCGGCTTGCCGTCGTCGGTGGCCCACTGGTTGATCACCAGCCAACCACCCGGGTTCAGCTGCTGCTGGCAGTTCTCCAGGAAGTTCCACGCCAGGTGGCCCACCCCCGGCCCATGGTCGGTGTACAGGTCGACGAACAGCAGGTCGGCCTTCTCCGCCGTGGGCAACAGCTCCAGCGCATCGCCGATGCGTACATACAGCCGCGGATCGTCATCCAGGCCCAGGTACTCCATGGCCAGGCGCGGTACGTCCGGGCGCAGTTCGATGGCCTCGATGTCGTCCAGCGGCAGGAACTTCATGCAGGCCTGGGTCAGCGTGCCGGCACCCAGGCCGAGAAACAGCGCGCTCTCCGGCTGCTCGTGGCACAGCGCCCCCACCAGCATGGCGCGGGTATAGTCGTACTCCAGCCAGCTGGGGTCGGCCGTGAACACGCAGCTCTGCTCGATCGCATCGCCGAATTCCAGAAAGCGGTAGTCGTCGACTTCATACACGCTGATGACGCCAAAGGCGTCCTGCACCCGTGCCAGTAGCCGCTCTTCCCGTTCCGCCGCCATGCTCACCACCTACCCGCACAAAAACGCGCATTGTCCGCCAACACCCTCGATGCAACAAGCGCAGCGCCAACTGTTACCATGGCCCATAGCCTACAACCGACAAGACCGAGCCCGAGATGAACCAACCGTGGAGCCCCGACAGCTGGCGCGCCCTGCCGATCCAGCAGCAACCGACCTACCCCGATGCCGCGCACCTGCTGAAGGTCGAACAGACTCTGGCCAGCTACCCGCCGCTGGTGTTCGCAGGCGAGGCGCGCGAGCTGCGCCGGCAGTTCGCCGAGGTCACCGAAGGCCGCGCCTTCCTGCTGCAGGGTGGCGACTGCGCCGAGAGCTTCGCCGAGTTCTCGGCGGCGAAAATCCGCGACACCTTCAAGGTGCTGCTGCAGATGGCCATCGTCATGACCTTCGCCGCCGGCTGCCCGGTGGTCAAGGTCGGGCGCATGGCCGGGCAGTTCGCCAAGCCGCGCTCATCGGGCGATGAAACCATCGGCGACATCACCCTGCCCGCCTACCGTGGCGACATCGTCAACGGCATCGGCTTCGACGCGAAAAGCCGCATCCCCGACCCGGAACGCCTACTGCAGGCCTACCACCAGGCCACCGCCAGCCTCAACCTGCTGCGCGCCTTCGCCCAGGGCGGGTTCGCCGACCTGCACCAGGTGCACAAGTGGAACCTGGACTTCATCGCCAACTCGGCGCTGGCCGACAAGTACCACCAGCTGGCCAACCGCATCGACGAAACCCTGGCATTCATGCGCGCCTGCGGCCTGGACAGCGCGCCGCAGCTGCGCGAAACCAGCTTCTTCACCGCCCACGAAGCACTGCTGCTGAACTATGAAGAAGCCTTCGTGCGCCAGGACAGCCTGACCGGCGACTACTACGACTGCTCGGCGCACATGCTGTGGATCGGCGACCGCACCCGCCAGCTGGACGGAGCCCATGTGGAGTTCCTGCGCGGCGTGCACAACCCGATCGGGGTCAAGGTTGGCCCCAGCATGAACCCCGAAGAACTGATCCGCCTGATCGACACGCTGAACCCAGCCAACGACCCCGGGCGCCTGAACCTGATCGTGCGCATGGGTGCCGGCAAGGTCGGCGACCACCTGCCGGGGCTGATCCGCACGGTCGAACGCGAAGGGCGCAAGGTGCTGTGGAGCTCCGACCCGATGCATGGCAACACCATCAAGGCCAGCAGCGGCTACAAGACCCGCGATTTTGCACAGATCCTGGATGAGGTGAAGCAGTTCTTCCAGGTGCACCAGGCCGAGGGCAGCCACGCCGGCGGCATCCACATCGAGATGACCGGGCAGAACGTCACCGAATGCATCGGCGGCGCCCGGCCGATCACCGAGGATGCGCTGTCCGACCGGTATCACACCCACTGCGACCCACGGATGAATGCCGACCAGTCCCTGGAGCTGGCGTTCCTGATTGCCGAAACCCTCAAGCAGGTGCGGCGCTGAGCAACGCCTGGCGCAACTGGCTGCCCTCGGTACGCGGGCAGTTCAGTTGCACCTTCTCCAGCCCCAGCCAGCTGGCCAGGCGCAGCATGTTGCCGGCCAAGGCCTGGTAACCCTCTTCGTCCAGGCCGGCTGCCTCGACATGCACGGCGTGCACTGCCAGTTGCCCCTGGGCGCGCTCGGCGCGCAGGTCCACGCGCGCTCCGATGCGTTCGCGGTACAGGAACGGCAGCACGTAGTAGCCGTACACCCGCTTGTGCGCCGGGGTGTAGATTTCCAGGCGGTAGCGGAAGTCGAACAAGCGCTCGGTACGGTTGCGTTCCCAGACCAGTGAATCGAACGGCGACAACAGCGCGCTGGCCTGGATGCGCCGGGGGATACGCGGCGCGCCGGCGCAGTAGGCAAGCTGCTTCCAACCCTGTACCTCGACCGCTTGCAGGCGGCCATCAGCCACCAGTTCGGCCAGTGCCGCTTTGCCCTGCCCCGGGTCCAGGCGGAAGTAGTCGCGCAGGTCGCGCTCGGTGGCTACACCCAGGGCGGTGGCGGCGTGCAGCATCAAGCCCTGATGCGCCTCGGTCTCGCTGGGCAGTGGCTGGTCGAGGATCGACCTCGGCAGCACCTTTTCCGGTATATCGTAGAGCCGCTCGAAGCCGCGCCGGCCAGCGACCGTCACCTCCCCTGCGGCGAACAGCCATTCCAGTGCGTGCTTTTCCTCGCTCCAATCCCACCAGGGGCCAGCCCGCTCCTCGCGGGTGGACAGGCTGCCCGCACCAAGGGCGCCCTGTTCGCGGACCGCTGCCAATACCCGGGCGATCACATCCTGGCGTTCACGGCCAAACTGCGCGAGCTGGCGATAGATGCCACGGCCATCGGCGGCATGGGCCATGCGCCAGCGCAGCAGTGGGTACAGGCTCAGCGGCAGCAGCGAGGCTTCGTGCCCCCAGTACTCGAACAACAGGCGCTGGCGGCCACTGCCCCAGGCGAGCTGGTCGAGAGTGGCAGGCGAGTAGTTGCCCAGCCGGGAGAACAGCGGCAGGTAGTGGGAGCGGACCAGGGCGTTGACCGAATCGATCTGCAACACGCCCAGGCGTTGCAGCATGCGCTTGAGTGCTGGCAGGGTCGGCGCCGATTCCGGCTGTTTGCCGAAACCTTGGGCAGAAAGGGCCAGGCGGCGGGCCTGGTTGATCGACAGCTCGAGGGGCAAGCCTGAACTCCTTGTAGTGTCTGTTCCGACCCTTTCGCGGGCAAGCCCGCTCCCACAGGGATCCCACTGGTCTCGGGGGAATGTGGAGTTCCTGTGGGAGCGGGTTCACCCGCGAAGAGGCCAGTGGTTCCACCGACAAACTTAGCCTATTTCCGCAATGGGTCATCCCAGAAATGCCGCTCGGCCTCCTGCTGGATATCCGCCCGGCTCAACCCCAGGTCGTGCAGGGTCGCATCACTCAGGCTGGCCAGTTCCTGGCGCTGGCGGTACAGCTGCAGCCAGCGCGCCGTGCGCTGCAGGGCGGCATGCCACAGGTGGTTCAGGGAAAAGACAGGTTGCTGGATGCTGCTGACATGACCTTTCATCGTGAAGCCCTCCGTGTTGATGGCTCCAGTCTCCTGCCAGGCATAAGATCAATCCAACGAATGTTTCTGATGCCATGCATCTCGGAGATTGATGCAATGTCCCAGTACCAGAGCCTCGACGCGGACGTACTGCGCACCTTCGTGGCCATCGCCGAGCAGGGCGGCTTCACCCGCGCCGGCGAGGTGGTCAACCGCACCCAGTCGGCGGTGAGCATGCAGATGAAACGCCTGGAAGAAGACATTCTGCAGCGCCAGCTGTTCGAGCGCGACGGCCGCCAGGTGCGCCTGACCGCCGAAGGCCAGGTGCTGCTGGGCTATGCGCGGCGCATCCTCAAGTTGCACGGGGAAGTGTTCAACACCCTGCGCATGCCGCACATGGTCGGGGTCGTACGCATCGGTACGCCGGACGACTATGCCATGCGTTTCCTGCCGACCATCCTGTCGAGCTTTGCCCAAGCCTACCCGCTGGTGCAGGTGGAGGTGCATTGCGACTCCTCCAAACAACTGATGCTGCGCCAGGACCTGGACCTGACCATCGTCACCCGTGAGCCGGGCAACGAGATTGGCCAGCTGCTGCGCCAGGAACGCCTGGTCTGGGCCGCCGCGGAAGGCTTCTGCCCGCAGGAGCAACGCCCCATGCCGGTAGCCTTGTTCAACACCGACTGCTTCTGCCGGGCCTGGACCTGCAATGCCCTGGAGGCCCAGGGCATCGACTACCGCATCGCCTATACCAGCCCGAGCCTGGCAGCGATCTTCGCCATTGTCACCGCTGGGTTGGCGGTGACCGCACAGTTGCAGAGCCTGATCGGCGGGAATATCCGCATTCTGGGCGAGAGCGAAGGGTTGCCGCAGTTGCCGGTGGCCAATGTGATGCTGGTGCGCAGTACCCAGAACCCTTCGCCGATTACCGACTGCATGGCCGACTACATTGTCGAAGGGTTCAAGTAACTTGGGGCTGCTACGCAGCCCATCGCGACACAAGGCCGCTCCTACAAGGGCACGCGATCCCCTGGAGCGGCCTTGTGTCGCGATGGGCCGCAAAGCGGCCCCAAAATCTCAAAGCTCGAACCCGAGCATCACCGCACACCCCACCAGAAACACACAGAACATCGCCCGCAACACCTTCTCCGGCAGCGCATGGGCCAATTTCACCCCCCAGCTGATACTCAGCAGGCCGCCCACCGCCAATGGCACCCCCACCCCCCAGTCAACACTGTGGTGCACCCCATAGGTCACCAGGGTTACCAAGGTACTCGGCGCCGCCAGCGCCAGCGACAGCCCCTGCGCCACCACCTGGGTGGTACCGAACACACTGGTCAGGATCGGCGTGGCCACCACGGCCCCACCCACCCCGAACAAGCCGCCCATGGTGCCGGCAAAGCTGCCCAGTACACCCAGCCACGGCCAGGCATAGCGCAACTCGGCGCTGGGCGGCGTTACCTTCATGAACATCCGCGCCACGTTCCACACCGCCAGGGCCACCAGGAAGCCGACAAAGCCCAGGCGCATGGATTGCGCATCCAGCCCCACCGCCCAGATCGACCCCAGCCAGGCGAACACGAAGCTGCACAGCGACAACGGCACCGCATGGCGCATCTCGATGCGGTTACGCTGGTGATAACGCCACAGCGCCAGCAGCACATTGGGCACTACCATCACCAGCGCCGTGCCTTGCGCCAGTTGCTGGTCCAGGCCGAACAGCACGCCCAGCGCCGGAATCGCGATCAGCCCGCCGCCAATGCCGAACAGGCCACCCATGGTCCCCAGGGCTGCGCCCAGCACGATATACAACAACCACTCGATCATCAGGGGCCTCATCCGCCTGTACACATAATGCGAGCATGCTAACGATTGCGGGCTGGCGGGGAAACGCACAGCAGCGCACAATGGCTGTGCGTTTTTCGCAAAAGCAAGGCAGCCATGAGCCCCGATACCCTGACCGACCAGCTAAGCCTGTTCCTCGATGTGCTGGAAACCGGCAGTTTTTCTGCCGCCGCCCGCCGCCACCCGCTGACGCCTTCCGCCGTGGCCCGCCGCATCGACAACCTGGAAAGCGCCGTGGGCAGCCGCCTGTTCACCCGCAGCACCCACGCCGTGCGCGCCACGCCTGCCGGCAACGCCTTTGCCGAACGGGCCAGGCGCATCATCGAGGAACTGCGCCTGGCCCGCGCTGAAGCGGTGTCGCTGAGCAATGCCCCCGAAGGCCTGATCCGCATCGACGCCCCCGCCGCATTCGGCCGCCGTCACCTGGCCCCGGCCATCGCCGATTTCCTGGTCGCCTACCCGGGCCTTGATGTGCAACTGCGCCTGATCGACAGCTTCGTCGACCTGCATGGCAGCCACCTGGGCGAGGTCGACCTGGTGCTGCGTGCCGGCCCCCTGGCCGACACCCGGCTGGTCGCCACGCCATTGGCCTACATGGTGCGCATCGCCTGCGCCAGCCCGGCCTACCTGGCCAGCCGCGGCATGCCCAGCTGCCCCAGCGAGCTGCCAGGGCACGACGGCCTGGACTGGGACGGCCTTGCGCCACCATTCGCCTGGCGTTTCAACGTGGCCGGGCAAACCCGCCTGTACCGCCCCTCACGCATGCGCATGGCCGCCAACAACGCCGAAACCCTGCTGTTCGGTGCGCTCGCAGGCTTAGGCATAGCCCACCTGCCTACTTGGCTGATCAGCGAATACCTGCTGCGCGGCGAGTTGATACCGTTGTTTTGCGACGGTGGCTTGCCCAAAGCGGAAACCAGCGGTATTTACGCACTTCGCCTGGAACATGAAACGAACTCTCGCAGCCGTTTGCTGCTCGAATTTCTCAAGAGCCGCTTCAGCCCGATTCCACCCTGGGACCTGGCCTTGCGCAGTGAACTGCGCGAATAAAGCGCGCACTAACGATCCGCGTGCCAGACTTTCCCATTGATTACCTTCAAGGACCTGCATGAACGCCGACACCCAAGCCTCCTGTGACGAGCTGCTGCTGGACAACCAGGTCTGTTTCGCCCTGCACTCCACCTCGTTGCTGATGACCAAGGTCTACAAACCGCTGCTGCAGGCCCTGGGCCTGACTTACCCGCAGTACCTGGCCATGCTTGTGCTCTGGGAGCACGATGGCCTGACCGTAGGCGAGATCAGCCAGCACCTGCTCACCGACCCCGGTTCGCTGACACCGCTGCTCAAGCGTCTGGAGAGCGAAGGCCTGCTGCAGCGCAACCGCAGCCGCGAGGACGAACGGGTGGTACTGGTGCAGCTGACCGACAAGGGCCGCGCCTTGCAGCAGCAGGCTAAAGAAGTGCCGCAGTGCATCCTCAAGGCCAGCGGGCGCAGCCTGGAACAGCTCCAACAACTGCAGGCCGACCTGCTGGCGCTGCGCGAGAACCTGCAGAAAACCCTCTGACAGCTATGCTGTGCGATGGCCGTTCAGATGAACGGTGATGATTTATCTTGCGCACTAACTAATTGCGCGCTAATTTAAATCCCACACCAACCCGCGCCCTCCTCCAGACGGGGAGCGCACAGCACATTAGCGAGGCTCAAGATGCAAAAGGTCACTCCGCTGTACATCGCAGAAGCTACCTCCACCGGTGGGCGCGACGGCAAATCCCGCTCCAGTGACGGCAAGCTGGTAGTCAGCCTGAGCACCCCCAAGGAACTGGGCGGCGCAGGCGGTGACGGCACCAACCCCGAGCAGATGTTCGCCGCCGGTTACTCGGCGTGCTTCATCGGTGCCCTGAAGTTCGTGGCCGGGCAGGAGAAAAAAGCCCTGCCGGCGGACGCCTCGATCACCGCGAAAGTGGGCATTGGCCAGATTCCAGGTGGTTTCGGCCTGGACATCGACCTGCACATCAACCTGCCGGGCCTGGCCCAGGCCGATGCCGAAGGGCTGGTGGAAAAGGCGCACAAGGTGTGCCCGTACTCCAACGCCACCCGCGGCAACGTGGATGTGCGCCTGCACGTGACCGTGTAAGGCTGGCACGATCCCCCTGTGGGAGCGGCCTTGCTCGAGGACTGCAAAAACGCAGGCATTAAAAAACCCGGCCAAGGCCGGGTTTTTTGCGTTTCACAAGAAGGATTACTTCTTGGAACGGCCTTTGAAGCTGTTGTCGCGAGTGTCGATATCGATCCACTCGTCGATCTGGATGAAGTCGGCAACCGAGATCTCGGTACCGTTCTTCAGCTTGGCAGGCTTCATGACCTTGCCCGAGGTGTCGCCGCGTGCAGCGTTCTCGGTGTAGACAACCTGGCGGCTGATGGTGGTCGGCAGTTCAACCGATACCAGGCGGCCTTCGAAGAACACGGCTTCGCAGACGTCTTCCATGCCTTCTTCGATGTACGGCAGAACGGCTTCGATGTCCTCGGCGTTCAGTTCGTACATGGTGTAGTCGGTAGTGTCCATGAAGGTGTATTCGTCACCGTTGATGAACGACAGGGTCGCTTCTTTGCGATCCAGGATCACGTCGTCCAGCTTGTCGTCTGCACCGTAGACGGTTTCGGTCTTGTAGCCGGTCAGCAGGTTCTTCAGCTTGGTCTTCATGATCGCGCTGTTACGGCCCGACTTGGTGAACTCAGCTTTTTGAACCAGCCACGGGTCGTTGTCGATCCGCAGGACGGTACCGGGTTTCAGTTCTTTACCAGTTTTCATTACGAAGTATCCGAATCTGGATGGATTTATAAAAATCGAGGCCGCGTATCATAGCGAATTTCGGTAAAAGTGTACTAGCGCTGTGGCAAGGTCCGGCTGAGCGGCCTGTCGCGCTGCCCAAAGCCGGGCATGCTGCTGCAGTTCCGGCCAGTGCTGGCGGGCCGCCTGCCAGGCCTGGCCCATGTCGCGGTCCATGTTCCAGGCACGCCACAGGCCAAGCAGGGCGGCATCGGCATCGCCTGACAACCCCTGTCGATAATGCGCCAGAAACGCTTCGAGCTTTTCCCAATGGGCATTCTCGTCCTGCACGTAGATGTGCCACAGCATCGGCTGCCCGGCCCACTGCGCGCGCACGAACGAGTCTTCGCCGCGCACGGCATTGAAATCACAGCTCCACAGCAACCGGTCGTAGTCGTCCTGGCTGACGAAAGGTAGCACCTGCAGGGTCAGCGCCCCGCGCTTGCGCACGCTGCCCACCTGCAGTACCGCCTCGCCAAGCCACTGGCCGAGCCCCGCGACAACGCGCCCTTGCGGCACCAGCAGGTGGCAAGGTTGCTCGCCTGAGGCCAGGGCCTCAAGCCAGTTGCCCAATTGCGGGTTTTCGTAGGCGAACAGGGAAATCAGCAACGCCCCCGCTTCAGGGTTTACGCCAAGCCCCTGCAAGAAGGCCTGCCGTGCACCTTGCTGGAACGCATCACGCCGTGCCAGCAGCGAGCCCTCGCGCAACAGGCCACCGGTTTTTTCAGTGAAACCTGGAAAGAAAAATACCTTGCGCAAGCCATTGGGCTGCGGCGAAGGCAAGCCATGGCAACCTTCCACCCAGTCCTCGGCACTGAGGTACTCGAGGTTCAGCCACAGCGGCGGCGTGACACGAGCACGCATTGCCTCCACATAGGCTGCTGGCAATTGGCAGGCGAAGGCACCGATTACCACATCAGCCGGCGCCACCGGCAACCAGGCTACCGGCCATTGGCGAACATCCACACCGTGCTGCCACTGCTGCGGGGCGGTGGCATTGGCCCCGGGGCACATGGGCGTGAATGCATTGAGGTCATCCACCCACAGGCGCACAGCCAGGCCGTGCTCGGCCACCAGCTGCCGGGCCAGGCGCCAGGTCACGCCTATATCGCCGTAGTTGTCGACGACGCTGCAGAAGATGTCCCAAGTGGCTTTCATGTACCCTGCCCTCGCCCAGCGGAAAAACCGCGCATTCTGCGTATAAATTGTCGCTCACAAAAGCACCTGCGCGGAAAAATGCCCAGGCGCATGCGACAATGCACCCCGAACACCCTGCCAGGAGGCTGCCATGGCGCGCCACCGTGAACTGAAGATCACCCTCAAGCCGCTGCCGTTGATCGTGTGCGTCGCCTTTGGCCTGTGGCTGGGCGCCGTGGCGATCGCCGCCAGCCTGTGGCTGGCCCTGCAACTGTGGCCACAGCAGGTACAGCCACTGGCCCAAGCCGTGGCCCCCGCCGCGTACCGGCCTGCCGCGCCGCCAGCGCCAGCCCCTGCTGCGGATGCCCAGGCGGAAATGTTCGAACGCTACAAGGACATCCTGCACAAGCAGGAGCTACAACAGGCCGCCGATGCCGCCCAGGGCAACCCGCGCAACCTCAACAGCCCCAAGTGCCAGTTCTGGCTGCAGCAGAACCGCACCGCGCCCACCGACAAAAGCCAGGCCAACGTGCTGGAGTTCTGTTACTGACCATGGACAAGCCCAGCCTGCTGGCGCAGATAGTTGCCACCCTCGAACAGGACCTGGATGTGCTGACCCGCGCGGCGCAAACTGCGTACGAAGCCGCCACTGCCGAAGAGAACATCGCCGAGAACAAGTACGACACCCTGGGCCTGGAGGCCTCGTACCTGGCCACCGGCCAGGCCCGCCGCAGCGCCGAGATCCGCAAGGCGCTGCTGACCTACCAGCAACTGCTGCTGCGCGATTACGACCCGGCACGCGGGGTGCAGGTGAGCAACCTGGTGACGCTGGAGGATGAAGATGGCAGGCAGCGCCGACTGTTCCTCGGGCCCGAGGCGGCGGGGTTGAAGATTGGCGAGGGGGATGGGCTGGTGACGGTGATTACCCAGCGCTCGCCGCTGGGGCAACAACTGGTCGGTAAGAAGGTTGATGATGAGGTAAACCTGGGGGCACAGGCATTGTTCATTGTTGATGTTGTCTGAACCGGCCTCTTCGCCCCTCAGGCCAGTGATACCCCTTGTAGGAGCAGCCTTGTGCTGCGAAGGGGCCATGAGCAACACAGAAGATCTTTTGCCTTACCGGCCCCTTCGCAGCACAAGGCTGCTCCTACACGGATTGCAAGGCATCGAACCGCCGCGCCAGCCCCTGCTCCTCGAACTGCTCCACCACAAAATCGACAAACGCCCGGCTCTTGCCCGGCAACAGCTTGTGCTCGGCGAAATACAGGCTGATATGCCCATCGTCCACATACCAGTCCGGCAGCACCCGCCGCAGCCGCCCGCCTTCCAGGTACGGCACGGCAAACGGCAGGCTCACCAGGGCAATTCCCAAGCCTTGCTCGGCCACCGCGCAAGCCGCATCCGAATCGCTCATGGTCATCGTCTGGCGCAACTGCAATGGCTGCTGCACCTGCCAACGGCTGGTCAACGGCCATGAACGCACCCGCCCGGTCTGCGGCGAGCGGATCAGGATACCGTCATGCCGTTGCAATACCTGCGGGTCGTCAATCGGCGCGTGCCGCCCCAGGTACGCCGGCGCCGCCACCAGCACCCGGTGCGCCGGGGTCAGCTTGCGCGCCACCACCCCCGGCGGCAGATCGAAGCCGCCACCAATCGCCGCATCGAAGCCCTGGCCGATCAGGTCGACCTGGCGGTTGTCGAAATGCCAGTCCGGGGTAATGGCCGGGTAGCGACGCAGGAACTCGGCCAGCAATGGCAACACATACAAGCGCCCGAACACCGTACCCATGCTCACCCGCAACAACCCGGCCGGCTGGCCTTCGCTGCTGGCCAGGTTGGCCACGGCGTACTGGATGGTGCGGAAGCTGTCACTGACCTCCCCCAGAAATCGCTGCCCGGCCTCGGTCAGGGTCAGCTTGCGGGTACTACGCTGGAACAACCGCACCCCCAGGCGCGCTTCCAGCTGGGCAACATGCTTGCCCACGGCAGCCGGGGTAATGCTGAGGCGCCTGGCGGCCTCGGCAAAGCTGCCGACTTCGGCACTGCGGATGAAGCATTCCAACGCGTTGAACGATTCCATGGCCATGATTGGCAACCAAAGGTTTACTCTGCTGATAGTGATTGCCATCTTATCAGCAGGTAATCAAGCGCCGATACTGCGCCCATCCAAGGCATTCCGGCCTGGCTTCCAGCAGGAGATCAGCATGTCCAAGCAACACACCCTCGAAGGCAAAGTAGCCCTGGTACAGGGCGGTTCCCGCGGCATCGGTGCAGCCATCGTGCGACGCCTGGCCCGCGAAGGCGCGCAGGTGGCCTTCACCTATGTCAGCTCCGCCGGCCCGGCGCAGGCGCTGGCTGAGGAAATTACCGAAAACGGCGGCAAGGCCCTGGCCCTGCGGGCAGACAGCGCCGACGCGGCGGCCGTGCAACTGGCCGTGGATGACACCGTGAAAGCCTTCGGCCGGCTGGATATCCTGGTCAACAACGCCGGTGTACTGGCGGTAGCGCCGGTGACCGAGTTCGACCTGGCCGACTTCGACCACATGCTGGCGGTGAACGTGCGCAGCGTATTCGTCGCCAGCCAGGCCGCGGCACGCTACATGGGCCAAGGTGCGCGCATCATCAACATTGGCAGCACCAATGCCGAGCGCATGCCGTTTGCCGGCGGCGCCCCCTATGCCATGAGCAAATCGGCGCTGGTCGGCCTGACCCGCGGCATGGCCCGTGACCTGGGGCCGAAAGGCATTACCGTGAACAACGTGCAGCCAGGGCCGGTGGACACCGACATGAACCCGGCCAGCGGCGAGTTCGCTGACAGCCTGATCCCGCTGATGGCGATAGGGCGCTATGGCGAAGCGGATGAGATTGCCAGCTTCGTGGCTTACCTGGCGGGGCCTGAGGCGGGGTATGTCACTGGGGCCAGCCTGACGGTCGATGGCGGGTTTGCTGCCTGATTGAAGGGTTGCCTGTTCCGGCCTCTTCGCGGGTAAACCCGCTCCCACAGGGATATCACAGGCCCCGAGCCCAGTGGTGTGCCTGTGGGAGCGGGTTTACCCGCGAAGAGGCCGGCACAGGCTCAACCGGCCCACCCTCCCCCTCCCCCCGCTCTGCTCTGCCGCACAATGCATTGATGTAGTGCCCGACACTTTCCGATAATCCCCCCTTTACTCCTGCCCGCCACGAGAACTGCATGAACGCCCCCACTCTCAGCCGCGCCCTGATCCTGCTGATGGCCACCGCCACCGGCCTGGCCGTGGCCAGCAACTACTATGCGCAACCACTGCTGCACAGCATCGCCCAGCAGTTCGGCCTGAGCACCGCCAGTGCCGGCAGCATCGTCATTGCCGCGCAACTGAGCTACGGCGCCGGCCTGTTGCTGCTGGCGCCCCTGGGCGACCTGTTCGAGCAGCGCCGGCTGATCACCGTGATGACTGCCATTTCCACCCTTGGCCTGGTCATCAGCGCCTGCGCACCGAGCCTTCCCTGGCTGATACTTGGCACCGCGCTGACCGGGCTGTTCTCGGTGGTGGCGCAGATCCTCGTGCCCATGGCCGCGACCCTCAGCGAGCCACACCAGCGCGGGCGGGCGGTCGGCACCTTGATGAGCGGATTGCTGCTGGGCATCCTGCTGGCGCGTACCGCCGCCGGGTTCATGGCCGAACTGGGTGGCTGGCGCAGCATCTACGTGCTGGCCGCGGTGCTGATGGCCATCACCGCCGTGGCGCTGTACCGCAGCCTGCCACAACACCACAGCCATGCCGGGCTGAAATACCCAGCGCTGATCGGCTCGGTGTTCCGCCTGTTCCTCGAAGAACCGGTGCTGCGCCTGCGTTCTCTGCTCGGCCTGCTGGCATTCAGCCTGTTCGCCCTGTTCTGGACGCCACTGGCGTTCCTGCTGGCGAAAGGCCCGTATCACTATTCGGACGCGGTGATAGGCCTGTTCGGCCTGGCCGGTGCAGCGGGTGCACTGTCGGCCAACTGGGCGGGTCGCCTGGCCGACCGTGGCAAGGGTTCGCTGGGCACCACCGTGGGCCTGGTGGTATTGCTGCTGTCGTGGGTGCCGCTGGGCTTCGCCGAGCAGTCGTTGCTGGCCTTGCTGCTGGGCGTGCTGATGCTCGACCTGGCAGTGCAACTGGTGCACGTGAGCAACCAGAATGCGGTAATTGCCCTGCGACCCGAGGCGCGCACGCGGCTGAATGCCGGGTATATCACCTGCTACTTCATTGGCGGGGCCTTGGGATCGCTGCTGGGCACGCAGCTGTTCCAACGCCAGGGCTGGATGGGGATTGTGCTGGCCGGGTTGGTGATTGGCGGGCTGGCGTTGCTGGCGTGGGGTTTGGCCGAGCGCAAGCGCAAGAACGCTTTGCAGATCGCCTGAAGCCCATTGACCTGAGCGACAATGCACCGCACGACCCTCCGTCGCATGGCCGTTGACTTGCCTGCCGGGTCAGCGCTCAGTAGGCGCTGGTCAATGCCCTTTCCCTGACAGGACAACGTTATGACAAGACTCACGGTGCAATCCGGCGATTTCTTGCAAGGTGAAGGCGAGTATCGCAATGGATCGCTCACACTCAAGACCCCGCGCAGCCCCTCCCCGGGCGAGCGGATTTCCCTGGCACGCATCAGCGACCTGCGGCTGGCCAGCCTGGAATCCAGCCGCAGCCTGGGCAGTGCCCTGGGCTGGGGCGTGGCCGGGGCCCTGGTGGCCGGGCCGGTGGGGTTGCTGGCCGGGCTGTGGCTGGGTGGCAAGGAAGAGGAAGCCACCTTCCTGGCCACTTTCAAGGACGGGCGCAAGCTCATGGCCATTACCGATGGCAAGACCTGGTCGAAGATCGACGACAACTGGAAGCAGCACAGGCGGCCGGCCAGCAAAGGCTGACTGGATATCGCAGGGCCCGGATCGTTTTATGTTGAAGGCGGCTGTTAAGATGCCGCCTTTTTTATGGCCTGTACTGGCCTCTTCGCGGGTAAACCCGCTCCTACAGGAACTGCGCCACTCTCAAGGGCAGCGCTGTTCCTGTGGGAGCGGGTTCACCCGCGAAGAGGCCGGCGCAGGTGTCGCGCATCCAGGAGCCCCACCGCATGCCCCCGCGTCACCCCCGCCTGCCCCTGAGCCTGCTCAGCCTGGGCCTGGCCCTGCATTGCCCCCATGTGCTTGCCGAAGACAGCGTGCTACTGGCTCCGCTGCAGGTCTCCGATACCTACACCAACGACGGCTACCAGGCACGCCAGGCAGCAGTAGGCGGCTTCCAGCCCGCGCACCTGCTCGACACCCCGGCCTCGATCAGCGTGTTCAGCCAGCAACTGCTGGAAGACCGCCAGGTACGCCAGCTCAGCGAAGTGCTGCAAAGCGACGCCTCGGTGGGCGAAAGCTACGCCCCCATCGGCTACTACGAAAACTTCAACGTGCGCGGCTTCGAGCTGAATGCCGCCAGCAGCTACCGAATCAATGGCCAGACCATCGCCGGCGAGCAGAACGTGGCCCTGGAAAACAAGCAGCAGGTGGAGCTGCTCAAGGGCCTGTCCGGGCTGCAGAGCGGCGTATCGGAGCCGGGCGGCCTGATCAACTACGTGACCAAGCGCGCCGAAGACGTGCGCAGCGTCACGGTGTCGACCAACGAACAGGGCGAGCGCTACCTGGCCACCGACCTGGGTGGCTGGTTCGGCAGCGAGCGGCAGTTTGGCCTGCGGGCCAATCTGGCTCATGAAGACATCCGCTCCTACGTCGACCACGCCGACGGCAAGCGCGACTTCGCCTCGCTGGCCTTCGACTGGCAGATCAACCCGGATGCCACCCTGCAGCTGGATGCCGAATACCAGCACCGTGAACAACGCTCGGTGCCGGGTTACCAGTTGCTCGGTGGCAGCGAAGTACCCCATGGCATCGACCCGGACGACCGCCTGGCCTACCAGCACTGGGCCAAGCCGGTGCAGAACGATTCGCTGAACCTGGGCGGGCGCTTCGAATACCGTTTCAACGAAGCCTGGACCGGGACTTTGAGCGCCTCGCGCAGCAAGGTGGTGATCGATGACTACAGCTCGTTTGCCTGGGGCTCGAGCGAAGGCGCGTTCTTCGGCAGCAACGGCGACTACGACATCTACGACTTCCGCAGCCCGGACGACACCCGCCGTACTGACGAGGCGCAGGCCATGCTCAACGGGCGTTTCGATGGGCTGGGCGTGGGGCATGAGCTGACCGTAGGCACTAGTGCGCAGCGGCGCACGCTGGATCAGCGCCCCAGCTATATGGAATGGGTAGGTACAGGCAATATCCACACCGGTGCGCCGGCCTTCGATCCATCCGACAAGCCCATCAGGTCTAGCGAACGTCGCCTGGACAGCCGCCAGTACGGGTTGTTCGTGAGCGACCGCATCAGCTTCAACGAGCACTGGCAGACCGTACTGGGTGCCCGTGAAGTACGCCTGGACGAGAAAACCTGGAATGAGGACGGCGTTGCCGGTCGCCATACTCGGCAGTACGAACTGCTGCCCAACGCCGCGCTCATCTACAAGCCGCAGCCGGATACCACGGTATATGCCAGTTATTCCAAAGGCCTGTCGGCAGGCGGTACCGCACCGTGGTTCGCCGAGAACAGATTCGAAATCCTGGCACCGACGACCTCACACCAACTGGAACTAGGCCTCAAGCATGACTGGCAAGGCCTGAGCTTCAGTGCCGCACTGTTCCAGATACGCCAGGCGTACCAGTACGCGCGCCCGGACGGCTCCGGCACTTTCACCTACGTGCAGCAAGGCCAGCAGAAGAACACCGGCCTGGAACTGGGCGCCAGCGGCTGGGTGACCTCGAACCTGCAGGTGCAGGCCAGCGCTGCGGCGATTCGGGCGCGGGTGCAGAACAGCGATACCGATGCCTATGAGGGCCACCAGGCGATCAACGTCCCCAGGTTCCGGGCGGCGTTGCAGGCGGAATACACCCTGCCTGTACCGGGGTTGGCACTGCTGGGCGGGGCGCGCTACAGCGCCAGCAAATATGCGAGCCAGGCGGGGAATGTGGAAGTTGGTGGGTATACGGTGTTCGATGTGGGTAGCCGCTACCGTACGCGTATCGGGGGGTACGACACGGTGCTGCGGCTGACTGTGGATAACGTGTTCGACAAGCGTTATTGGCGCGATGTGGGGGATTACCTGGGGGATAACTACCTGTTCCAGGGAGCGCCGCGGACGGCTCGGCTTTCGGCTTCGGTCAGCTTCTAGGTTTTTAGGGCTGCCTTGCAGCCCATTCGCAGCACACGGCTGCTCCTACAGGGGCGCACCCCATCCTGTAGGAGCAGCCTTGTGCTGCGAATGGGCCGCAAAGCGGCCCCCGAAGGCCCCAAAAACAAAAAGCCCCCGGCTTTTCAGCTCGGGGGCTCTTCGTAGAATGTGGCGGTGAAGAAGGGATTTGAACCCTTGATACGATTTCTCGTATACACACTTTCCAGGCGTGCTCCTTCGACCACTCGGACACTTCACCGTTTCCCTTCAAGCCTTGCAGCCTGTCGAGGTGCACTAATTTAGTGAAAGACTTTCCCTTTGGCAAGCATTTTTTTCAATTTTTTCATGCATTTGCATTTGAGCCCCGGCGAACGCTGACCGACCAGTCAGCCTTACTGCTTTACCTCGCCCCTGGCGCTGGGTAACGTCGTCGCCACGCCAACAAAAGGACTCTGCCATGAGCGAGCTGATTACCTACCACGCCGAAGACGGCATCGTCACCCTGACCCTGAACAACGGCAAGGTCAACGCCATCTCGCCAGACGTCATCGCCGCCTTCAACGCCGCGCTCGACCGCGCCACCGAAGAGCGCGCGGTGGTGATCATCACCGGGCAGCCCGGCATCCTTTCTGGCGGCTACGACCTCAAGGTGATGACCAGCGGCCCCAAGGAGGCGATCAGCCTGGTCACCGCCGGCTCCACCCTCGCCCGCCGCCTGCTGTCGCACCCGTTCCCAGTAGTGGTCGCCTGCCCGGGCAACGCCGTGGCCAAGGGCGCCTTCCTGCTGCTGTCGGGCGACTATCGCATTGGCGTCGAAGGGCCGTACAAGGTGTGCCTGAACGAAGTGCAGATCGGCATGACCATGCACCATGCCGGCATCGAACTGGCACGCGACCGCCTGCGCCGCTCGGCCTTCCACCGCTCGGTGATCAATGCCGAGGTGTTTGACCCGCAGGGCGCGGTGGATGCCGGCTTCCTCGACAAGGTGGTGCCGGCCGAGCAGTTGCAGGATGCAGCACTGGAGAAAGCGCGGGAGCTGAAGAAGCTGAACATGCTGGCGCACAAGCACACCAAGCTGAAGGTGCGCAAAGAGCTGCTGGAGGCGCTGGACAAGGCGATCGAGCTGGATCAGCACTATACAGGTTGACCGTACCGGCCTCTTCGCGGGTGAACCCGCTCCCACAGGGATATCGCATGCCTCAAGAGCAGTGAGGTACCCGCGAAAGGGCCAGTACAAGCTTGCACCAGGGTTTGCCCCGACCAGTGCACATCCGTACACTGCCCGGCGACTGTCTGGTGTGAGTCGTACCATGCTTTATTCATTGCGCATGCTCCTGCTGGCGCTGCATTTCCTTGTGGTTGGGGCCCTGGGCCTGGTCATTGGCCTGTGCCGCCCCTTCAACCCCGACAACAGCCGCGTGTTCGCACGCCTCTACAGCCTGCCGGCCACCTGGCTGATGCGCATCAGGGTGAAGGCCGAAGTCGGCCCGCTGTGGGACCAGCCGCCAGGCTGCGTGATCGTCGCCAACCACCAGTCCAACTTCGACCTGTTCGTGCTGGGCCAGGTGGTGCCGCAGCGCACCGTCGCCATCGGCAAGAAAAGCCTGGGCTGGATCCCGCTGTTCGGCCAGCTGTTCTGGCTGGGTGGCAACGTGCTGGTCGACCGCAAGAATGCCTACCAGGCACGCAAGGCCATGCAGAAGACCACCCGGGTACTGCAGGACGACACCTCGATCTGGATTTTCCCCGAAGGCACGCGCAATCCCGGCGAGCACCTGCTGGCCTTCAAGAAGGGCGCGTTTCACATGGCCATCGAGGCGGGTGTGCCGATCGTGCCGGTGTGCGTCAGCCGCTATGCCGGGCGCCTCAGCCTGAACAGCTGGCGCCAGCGCACGGTGATCGTGCGCTCGCTGCCACCGATCGCCACGGCGGGCATGACCCTGCAGGACCTGCCGGCGCTGATCGAACAGTGCCGCGGGCAGATGCAGCAATGCATCGACCGCATGGAAGGGGAACTGGCCAAGAGCTAGGTTGCTCTTGAGCCCACTACAGCCCAAGCTGTAACCCGTGTCCAACCGGAATAAGCGAACAACCATGGGTCGAGTCGTGGCATCGGCGGTATACAGCGCCGGCAGAAAGGTCACCAACATCAGCATCGACGAAGGCAGCGAATGGGCACGCAAGCCAGGGCATTTTGTGTGGATTGGCCTGGAAGAGCCCAACGCTGAGGAACTGGCCAACCTGCAATGCCAGTTCAATTTGCACGAACTGGCCATCGAAGACGCCCTGGAAAAGCACAGCCGGCCCAAGCTGGAAACTTTCGGCGACGCCCTGTTCATCGTCACCTATTCGCCGGTGCGCCACGAAGGCAAGCTGGAGTTCATCGAAACCCACATCTTCGCCGGCAACGGCTACATCATCACCTGCCGCAACGGCCACTCCAAATCCTATGCCCTGGTGCGCCAACGCTGCGAGGCGCGGCCGTTGCTGCTGGAGCACGGCGAAGACTTCGTGCTGTACGCCCTGCTCGACTTCGTCACCGAGAACTACCAGCCGGTCAGCGAGGCCATTCATGGCGAGATCGAAGAGCTGGAGCAGAGCGTGCTTGGCGGTTCGCTGCAAGAAGACGATATCCGCCGCTTGCACAGCCTGCGCCGCGACATCCTGCGCCTGCGCCGCTACGTGGCACCGATGGTGGAAGTGAGCGAGGAACTGCAGCGCCTGAGCTTCCCGTTCATCGACAAGAACATGCGCCCGTACTTCCGTGACGTGCAAATCCACGTGACGCGGCAGATGGAAGACCTGGCCGGTATCCGTGACATCGCCAGCCAGACCATCGAGATCGGCATGCTGCTGGAGTCGTCACGGCAGAGCATCGTGCAGCGCAAGTTTGCAGCCTGGGCGGCGATCCTGGCGTTCCCCACGGCAATTGCCGGGGTTTACGGGATGAACTTCCAGAACATGCCGGAGTTGGGGTGGCACTATGGGTACTTCGGGGTACTGGGGGTAATCGGGCTGGGCTGTACCGCGCTGTATGCCAGCTTCAAGAAGTCTGGCTGGCTTTGACCCCAGGCCCGGCGCGCTTCCTGTAGGAGCAGCCTTGTGCTGCGAAGAGGCCCTCACGACCACATAGCATATGTTGGTCTTGCTGGCCTTTTCGCAGCACAAGGCTGCTCCTACAAAAACAGCGCTCGGCTTCAGGCCGCGTCGTGTTTGCTCACCGGTTGCTGGATAAACCGCAACATCCACTCCCCCACCAGGTCGCCCTGGTGCTCGGTGGCCAGGCTGGCCACGGCCTTGTGGTACACCTCATCACCCAGATACTCCTGGCGCGCATCGAGCAGCGCGCGGGAGTAGTCGTGCACGAACTCGGGGTGCCCCTGGAAGCACAGCACCTGGTCACGAATGTGGTACGCAGCGTTCGGGCAGAAATCGCTGGAGGCGATCACCGTGGCGCCTTCCGGCAGCTCGGTCACCTGGTCCTGGTGGCTGATCAGCAAGGTCAGCTCCGACACCTCCGGGTCCATCCACGGCGCATGGGCCGCCAGCGAATAGCGGTGGATACCCACGCCCCAGCCCTGCTCGGCACGCTCGGCCTTGCCACCCAGGGTCAACGCCAGCAACTGGTGGCCGAAACACACACCCAGCAGCTTCTCGCCACGCTCGTACAGCTTCAGCAGGTAGGCCTTGAGCGTCTGGATCCACGGGTCGGTACCAAACGAGTCGGCCTTGCTGCCCGTCACCAGATAGGCATCGAACACTTCATTGTCGGCGGGGTAATCGCCGTTCATCACGTTGTACACACGAAATTCGGCGGCGATCGGCTGACGCGAGAAGAGCTGCTCGAACATCCTGCCGTAGCCCTGGTACTGCGCGGTCAACTCCGGTCGCAGGACATCGGTTTCAAGGATGCAGATGCGTAACGACATAGGGATAGTCCTGAACGACATGGGTGGGAATCTGCTGTAGAGACTGACGCGAAAGGCACGTACAAGCAAGTAGGCCGCACTGACGAACGGTCACATTTCGTCGGTGCCCTGCTGGCACTTGCGCCACCGTCTAGCGAGAGCATGCCAGCCGGCTGGCACTTGGCCTCATAGCCAGACGAAATCAACGATCCACAGTATTAGAACAAAGGGTTCTCAAACATGGATGACGCACACCCTACTGTTGGTTGTATATCCACTTTCAAGAGGCAGGCAGTTCAGGCGTCACGCAACGCCACTGCGATCGACCCGAAGCGCGACAGGGAAGCCAACGGGTATTCAGGAATAACAACAAGAAGGCGGTCCGCCATGTTCAGACAATCGAAAATTCGCCAAGCTGGGCTCATTCTCTTCGCCACGACTTTGCTGCTGATCCTGCCGAACCTTACACGTTTGTTCGGCTGACTGCCGCTGTGGCGCCAACAGGCAACGCACAGGTAACCTGCTGGCCTTGATGGTCGGAGATTACCCATGCGCCACTGCCTTGCACTGTTAGTGTTGCTCCTGAGCCTGCCGCTGTCGGCGGCGCAACTGCACCTTGAACTGGGCGCTACGACGCGCCAATGGAGCAGTGAAGAACTGCTCGACCACCCGCAGGCCCGGGACATCAGCATCGACCAGGACGTTTCCTACAAGCAGCCCATGCGTTATCGGGCTGTGCCGCTGGCCGCGCTGCTGGACGGCGTGAGCGCCAGCGACCACCTGCAGGCAGTGGCGCTGGACGGTTTTGCCGCCGAAATGCCCGCGACGCCACTGTTGCAGCAGGGGCCGGCACAGGCCTGGCTGGCGGTGGAGGAACCTGACCGGCCATGGCCACCACTGGGCCAAGGCAAGCCGAGTGCAGGACCGTTCTACCTGGTGTGGACTGCACCGCAGGCCAGCGGTATCCGCCCAGAGCAGTGGCCGTTCCAGATTTCCACGATTCGCAAGCTGGCCTCCGTCGAAGCGCGTTTTCCGGCGCTGCTGCCCGACCCCAAGTTGCCGGCCGACAGCCCGGTGCGCCGAGGCTTTGCCTTGTTCCAGCAGAATTGCCTGGCGTGTCATAGGTTGAATGGCGCAGGCGATGCACAGGTGGGGCCGGACCTGAATATGCCGCATAACCCGACCGAGTATTTTCGGCCTGAATATCTACGCCAGCTGATTCGTGACCCACAGAGCCTGCGGCAGTGGCCGCAGGCAAAGATGCCGGGGTTTGCGGAGAATGTGTTGAGTGAAACGGAGCTGGATGACTTGCTGGCCTATTTGAGGCATATGGCTGGGCGCAGGCCTTGAGAAACTGGGGGCGCTTTGCGCCCCTTTCGCGACACAAGGCCGCTCCTACAAGGGTACACGCACGCCTGTAGGAGCGGCCTTGTGTCGCGAAAGGGCCGCAAAGCGGCCCCACATTCCCAAAATCTCAGGCTATGGGCCGCTCCTGCTTGACCCCCCACCCTTCCACCTCACCGCCATAAGGTGTCACCAGCTGCTCGAAGGCCTCTTCAAAGTCGCCAATCCCGCCATGGGTGGCATACATGACCTTGCTCAGTTCCAGATGCCATGCACCGTCGCCCATCTCCTTGACCTGGGCATTCAGCGATTCCCCACGAAACTGCCCGGCCGCACGGCGGGCCCCTGCTTCGTCGGGGAATATGGCGTAGAACTCGATGGGATGGATCTGGGTGAAGTCGAAACCGCCTGCCTTCATCTGGCGCAGGACGTTGCTGCTGATATCGTCGTTCTGGCTGCTCATGAAACGTCCTCCTGAATAATGCGATGGATAGACTTTCCGTGCACTACGCACCTGCCGGCAGCGGCCGGGCAGTTCGAGCTGATGCAAGACGCGAAGGGATGCGGTGCCGCCCCGCAGAATAGGCCGGCACCTTCATGCAGCGTAGTGCCTGCCAGGGCACCACGCAAACGTGTGGTTCAGGGCGTTTCGTGGATGCTGGTGATGGTCACGCCACTCTGCTCCTTCAGCCAGCGTGCGGTGGGGGAAATGGTGCGGTCCTGGAAGTCGTTGAGGTCCAGCTCGTCCATCACCGGGAACAGGTGCGAACGGATGGCCCGCGCGGCGTCCTCTTCGCTGGGGCACTGGTCGCCGCGCAGCGTCAGGGTGGTGAGCACGCCTTTCTGGTCGGCAAAGATGACTTCCCACTCTTTCATTGAACGAACCCTCTCAGTCAACGAACACCAGGTGTGTGATGCCTGAAACAAGTGACCTTGAGGTGGGGAGAATGTTCAGTCTGTGCCGGCCTCTTCGCGGGTAAACCCGCTCCCACAGGGATTTCACAGGGTCTGAGGGCAGTGATATCCCTGTGGGAGCGGGTTTACCCGCGAATGGGCCGCAAAGCGGCCCCTGTTGCTGCCTTACTTAGGCGTGCCGTGCACTACACCGGCAGTGTTATCCAGCAAGCTCTTGGTCGCAGTCTGGATATACGCTTCCAGCTTCTTCAGCATTTCCGGCTGGTCCGGGCTTTCGATCAGCTCGGCCTTGAACTCGCTGCCCAGCTGGTAGCGGTACATGCGCGGGGTCATGTCCTTGGACTCGATCAGGATACGGTCGCCCTGTACCAGGCCGACGATCTGCTCGCTGCCCGATGGCTTGATCATGCCCATGCCCTGGTCGCCCTCAGGCAGGTTGAGCAGGTCGCGGCCCCAGCACTGGTGACGGGCCTGGCCACCCAGGCGGCCCATGATGGTCGGCACGATGTCGACCTGGGTGCCCACGGTGTGGTTGACCGCACCGAACTTCTCCTGGATGCCCGGGGCAATCAGCAGCAGCGGCACGTTGAAGCGGCCCAGGTCCAGTTCGGTGACCTGCTGGTGGTTGCCAAAGCCATGGTCGCCAACGATGACGAACAGGGTTTCCTTGAAGTACGGCTCCTTGCGCGCCTTCTCGAAGAACTGCCCCAGCGCCCAGTCCGAATAGCGCATGGCAGTGAGGTGCTCGTCCAGGCGGCCCTGGCCGGTTACCGGCTCTACCGGCAGGTCTTTGGGCAGTGCGTACGGGGTGTGGTTGGACAGGGTCTGCAGCAGCGCGTAGATCGGCTTCTTGCCATCGTGCTTGGCCAGCTCTTCGGCGCCGCGGTCGAACATGTCCTGGTCGGACACGCCCCAGGTCGGGTCGGAGAACACCGGGTTGACGAAGTCGTTACGGCCAATGAAGGTGGTCATGCCCTGGTTGCCGAAGAACCCGGACTGGTTGTCCCAGGCAAAGTCGCCGTTGTAGACGTAAACGTCGTCGTAATCGCGGGCGCTGAGCAAGGCTGGCAGGCCGGAGAGCTTGTGGCCGCCTTCCGGGGTCTGCATCAGGTACTCGAAGCCTGGCAGGTTGGGGAAGCAGGCCATGGTGGCGAACATGCCCTGGTGGGTATGGGTGCCGTTGGAGAAGAAGCGGTCGAACAGCAGGCCCTCTTTGGCCAGCTTGTCGAAGTACGGGGTGATGTTGTTGGGGCTGCCCAGCGCGCCCACCGAGTGGCCGGCGAAGCTTTCCATCAGGATCACCACCACGTTCTTGATCGGCAGGGTGCGCTCGGCCGGCGGCACGAAGTCGCGGCGGATTGCAGCCTCGTCAGCATCGACCAGGGTGTCGTGGGCGGTCAGCAGCTGCTCGCGCACGCTCTGCGTGGCCACGTCCTGCTCCAGCACCGGCTTCCAGATGTTGGCGCGGTCTTCGCCGAAGCGGCTCTTGGCAGCATCGATCAGGGTCAGGGTGCCGTTCAGGCCCAGCTGGTTGACGAAGTTGGAATCGGTGGTGAAGGCATCACCCCAGCGCATCGGCGGGCCCTGACGCAGGGTGCCACGGGCGGCGACCACGGCCACCAGCAGGATCACCATGAACACCGCCAGGCGGTTGTACCACGGCGCTGCACGGCGCTGCTGGGTGACCTCGCCGGCACCGTTGCCACGGGTCATGCGGTCGATGCCCTTGAACAGCAGGCTCAGCAGCCAGGTGCCGAACAGCCAGGCCAGCAGGTAGCGCACCACCGGGAAGCCGTACCAGAGCATGCTCAGCACGGTCTTCGGGTCTTCCTTGATGTACTGGAACACCAAACCGTTGAGGCGCTGGTGGAACTCGCGATAGAAGTCCATTTCCATCAGGCCGAGGAACATCACCACGCTTGAGGTGATGGTCAACCAGAAACGGAACAGGCCACGCCGGGCCATGGCCCAGGGACTGAGGATGGCCAGCAGCAGCGGAATGCTGATGTACACCACTACCCGCAGGTCGAAGCGCAAGCCATTGAGAAAGCCTTCTGCGACGGTCGCGCTGGGGGTATCGCCGATCATGTCGCTGTTGTAGACCAGCAGCGCCAGGCGCACGAGGCTGAGCATCAGCATGATCACCAGGCCACTGAGCAGGGTGTAGGCCAGGTGGGATTTCAGAGTGGGCGAGAACGACGCTCGCGCGCCCCGTTGCTTCAAGGCGTCCAGGTTAGCCATGAATGGGAAGGTCCTAGGATTGCGGGTTTGCGGAGATGGCGCAGGTGTTTACCAACGCAGCATTGTGCGGGTGCGGATTCTGTTTAAACCAATGTGAAAATTTTGTCACGGGGGTGTTGCCGCTTTTGTCTGTTACGGCCTCTTCGCGGGCACGCCCGCTCCCACAGAGGGATCACTGCCCTCAGGTCCAGTGATCCCCTGTGGGAGCGGGTTCACCCGCGAAGAGGCCAGCACAGCCATTCAGATCCGCACATTCCCCCGCGGCCCGGCGATCGCCCAGATCACCAGCCCCACCACCGGCAGCAAGGCGATCAGCAGGATCCACAACACCTTGATGCCCACTTCGCTGCCACTCTTGATCACATTCAGGATGGCCCAGATATCCAGCGCCAGGATGATCAGCCCGACCAGGCTGTTGAACGTCGACCCCATGCCAAAACTCCTGTCAAAGGCTTTGCTGCACAGCATAGTCAGCTATCAAGGTGATAGAAGGGAATCCTTGGCGATTGGCGCAGGTCCCTGAGTAGACTGCCGTTATTTACTGATTCGAGGTTCACATGCCCCCCGCCCACACTCAAAGCGCCGCCCCGACCTCGCTGCTGAACGCCTGGCGCCAACAGGCCGTGAACACCCCGTGGCTCAGCGCCGGCCTGGGGTTGAGCCTGCTGGCGGTGTTGCTACTGCTGGCCGCCAGCCTGTGGAACGCAGTGAACGGCGACCATGCCGACAACCTGCACCTGGCCATGCTGGGCGGGTTGTCCGGCTTTGGCGCCACGGCGCTGGGCGCAGTGCTGGCAGTGGTGCTGCGCGATGTCAGGGCCCGCACCCAGGATGTGATGTTGGGTTTTGCCGCCGGCATGATGCTGGCGGCCAGTTCGTTTTCGCTGATTCTGCCGGGCCTGGATGCCGCCCGCGAAATTACCGGCAACGGCCCGGCCGCGGCCTTTACCGTGGTGCTGGGCATGGGCCTGGGCGTGCTGCTGATGCTGGGCCTGGACCGCTTCACCCCGCATGAACACGAAAGCACCGGCCCTTGCGGCCCGGAGGCCGAGCGCATCAGCCGGGTGTGGTTGTTCGTGCTGGCAATTACCCTGCACAACCTGCCTGAGGGCATGGCCATTGGCGTGAGCTTTGCCAATGGCGACATGAACATCGGCCTGCCGCTGACCAGCGCCATCGCCATTCAGGACATCCCCGAGGGGTTGGCCGTGGCGCTGGCCTTGCGCGCTACCGGGTTGTCGAACCTGAAAGCCGCGCTGGTGGCGATCGGGTCGGGGCTGATGGAGCCGCTGGGTGCGGTGATCGGCCTGGGGATCTCGACCGGCTTTGCCTTGGCCTACCCGGTCAGCATGGGACTGGCGGCGGGGGCGATGATTTTTGTGGTGAGCCACGAGGTGATACCCGAAACCCACCGCAATGGGCACCAGACTGCGGCGACCCTGGGGTTGATGGGTGGGTTTGCGGTGATGATGTTCCTCGATACCGCGCTGGGCTGAAGATTGAAGCTGCCTGTGCCAGCCTCTTCGCGGGTAAACCCGCTCCCACAGGGATCTCACTGGGCCCGAGGGAAGTGATATCCCTGTGGGAGCGGGTTTACCCGCGAAGAAGCAAACGCGGAAATCAGACGTGTACGGCGACCTTCAACGCCTCAAGCGCCGGCTCGACCTTGATCCCCACCTCAGCCCCCAGCTCCAGCACCCGCGCCAGGTCGTTCTGCCCTACCATCACCATCTGCAGCTCGTCATCCAGCAACTGGCTGAAGTTGAGCAGCACATACCCACCCGCCTCCTTGTTCAGCGCCCCCATCTGCACCTGAATGCGATTGAGCGCGGTCAGCGGCTCGGTGCGGGCCAGTTGTTTGGGCTTGAGGGTGAACGGCACGCTCTGGTCGAACGAGTCGCTGATCTGCTGGAACAGGTCCTGGTAGCTGTCGGCCTGGAACACCACGGTGTCCGGCAGGCTGCCCAGCACCACCCATTCGCCCAGCGGAATGGGGAAGCTGTCGTCGTAGTTGATGTCGGGGTTGGCGGCCAGGAAGGCGGCGGGGTCGGCGTAGGCCTGGGCGGCCTCGTCGGCGATGCGCTCGATGTCTTCCTCGCGCATGCAGCCAGCGCCAATGAGGCTGATGAATTCGAGCAACTGAGTTTTCATGAAAGGGGGCCTGCGACGGGTGAAAAGTCGCCAAGGATAGCCGCAAATGCCCCCTTGCGGTTAGCCGGCCAGCACTTGCAGGCGCGCTGCGGCGTCCACGGCTCCCATGGTTTGCGCTGCCATCAGTGCGGTGGTACCACGGGCATCCTGACGGGCCGGGTCGGCACCCTGGGCCAGCAGGTACTCGAGGATTTCGCTGCGGTTGAACATGGCTGCCAGCATCAGTGCGGTGCGGCCATCCTGCGCGGCGGCGTCCACCGGTACGCCGTGCTCCAGCAACAGGCGAATCATGGCCAGGTCCCCCTTGAACGCAGCGCCGGCGATGGGCAGTTGGCCGTTATCGTTGGCAATCAGCGGGTCGGCGCCATGCGCCAGCAGCACACGCACTGCGTCGTGGTGGCCGTGGTAGCTGGCCAGCATCAGCAGGGTGTCGCCCTTGTGGTTGCGCAGGTTGGCCGGCAGGCCGCTGGCCAGCAGGCGCCCGAGCGCCTCGGCATCGCCCTGTCGGGCACGTTCGAACACCTGCTCGGCAAAGGCGGCGGTCTCGTCGTCGGTCATGGTGGTGGGCGTGGGTTGGCTGGACATTTGGAACCTCCTGGCAGAAATCGTTGCCCAAGTCTTTGTCAGGCAAGGCTGCCGGGTCAAAGGTTCAGATTCTATCGGGGCGATAGCTGGCCGCGGGTCGTGCAATATGCACTGTGCAAAATGCACGACCATGCAGGTTGCACGACAGCGCCTCGGCAAAAAATACGTAATCGACTGAAATTAAAGGGTTTTTCAGAAAATGCTTCCTGGCACGGTCACTGCAACCATCAACTCACGTCTGCCACGCAACAGCCAGGAGTTGATATGGACCTCATCCAGGAAAAGTTCGTTTCGGTATTTTCGGCCTACCAGGTGAATACCCAGGCCCGCCCAGACGGCGGTGTGCTGCTGACCCTGCGTGCAGCTGATGGCAAGGTCACCCGCCGCGTGCTGACCTACGCGCAATTGCACAGTGCCGAGCAGCTGTCCTGGGCGATCAGTGCGATTCGCCGCGATTTGGCCGAGCAGGCCAGTGAATTGCCGGTGATTTCGATGCTGCAGAGCCAGCAGCGGTTTGCCCTGCCGACTTATCGCTGAGTTTTTTGTTGGTTGATCTGGCCTCTTCGCAGCACGAGGCTGCTCCTACAGGGCCCGCGCTGGCCTCAAGCTTCGCGTTTTACTTGTAGGAGCAGCCTTGTGCTGCGAAAAGGCCGGCAAAGCCATCACAACTCATCAATGCCCAGAAACGCCCGCGCAGCCACATCCCCGGTAAACCTCGGCTGCATCCCTTCCTCGCTGCCGTACAACCGCAATGCCAGGCAAAACGGTGTATCGCCCAGCTCGACCCAGCGCCGAGTCCCCGCCGGCAGCACCAGCTGGTCGCCCTTCTCGCACAGCACCGAATACACCCAATCCCCCGCACGCAGGCCAACCTGAGCCCGCCCGCTGACCACGGCAAACACCTCGTCGGCGTCATGCACATGCTCATCGCGAACGTCCACCTGCGCTGGGGCCTCACCCTCACGGTTGAGTACCACGAAAGCCTTGCTGCCATGCGCCGTCATCAGCTGGTCAAGGTGCTCGCGACAGGCCTCCAGTACCTCCTCCTGGACGGTGCCAGGGCGCACACGCAGGCCATGCTCGGCATGGGCAAAGCGCACGCCCTGCTCGGCCAGGGTGGCAACGATATCGTCGTGGTGGGTCAACACCTTGTTCGGCAGTTCCGGGCTGGAGGGGTGGAAAACGCTGAGAATGCTCATCAGGGGCGGGTCCTGGTCGGTTGCGAACAAAGGGCAATGATAACGGCTGCAGCCAAGGCTGCGGCACTGGCCATACCAAAGGTGAAGGTGGGCCCCAGCAGTTTCCAGCTGTAGCCCGAATACAATGCCCCCAGCGCACCGCCAGTGCCCGACAGCGCCGCATACAGCGCCTGGCCCTGGCCCTGCTGGCGGGCGCCGAAGCTGGCCTGCACGAAAGCGATGCTGGCGGCATGGAAGCAGCCGAAGGTGGCCGCGTGCAACACCTGGGCAAACACCAGCACCGCCGGCTCGCCGGCCAGGTTGCCCAGCAACAGCCAGCGCAGCGCCGCCAGCACGAAGCTGGCCAGCAGCACCCGCTGCACCGAAAACCGCGCGAAGATACGGCTCATGGCCATGAACACCAGTACTTCGGCCACCACCCCGAGTGCCCACAGCAGACCGATGGCACCCCGGGCATAGCCCAAGTGCTCCAGGTGCAGGGTGAGGAAGGTGTAGTACGGCCCATGGCTGAGCTGCATCAGTGCCACGCAGGCGTAGAACGCGACCACCCCCGGCGCCCGCAGTTGCTGGAGGAAGCCGCCCGCGCCACTGCGCTCGCCCTGCTCCACCGGCTGGGCATTGGGCACCCACAGGCTGGCGGCGACGATGCCGGCCATGATCGTGACCAGCGCCACCGGGTAGATGTCCAGGCTCAGCCACTCGAACAGCCGGCCCAGGCCGACCACGGTGAGGATGAAGCCGATCGAGCCCCACAGGCGCACCTGGCTGTAGCGCGCGGTTTGCCCATGCAGGTGGGCCAGGGTGATGACCTCGAACTGCGGCAGCACCGCATGCCAGAAAAATGCGTGCAGGGCCATGACCAGCGCCAGCCAGCCGTAGCTTTTGCCAAGGAAGATCAGGGCGAAGGTGGCCAGGGTCGACAATGCGCCCAGGCGCACGATCAGCAGGCGCTGGCCGGTGCGATCACCCAGCCACCCCCACAGGTTGGGGGCGATGCAGCGCATGAGCATGGGGATGGCCACCAGCTCGCCGATGCGTGCCGGAGAGAAGCCCAGGTGGTCGAAGTACAGCGCCAGGAACGGGGCGGTGGAGCCGAGCAGGGCGAAGTAGAACAGGTAGAAGCTGGACAGGCGCCAGTAGGGGATTGGTTGCATGGGTGACCTTGTGGGGACCTGTGCCGGCCTCTTCGCGGGTAAACCCGCTCCCACAGGTACCTCACTGCCCTCAGGCCCAGTGATATTCCTGTGGGAGGGGATTGGTTGCATGGGGTGGCCTTGTGGGGACCTGTGCCGGCCTCTTCGCGGGTGAACCCGCTCCCACAGGTACCCCACTGCCCTCAGGCCCAGTGATATTCCTGTGGGAGCGGGTTTACCCGCGAAGAGGCCGGTACTGGTGAATCAGAGCTGGCCCAGCACCGGGGTATTCACCTTCACATCGGCATTCTGCGCGCGGTGGCGCAGCAGGTGGTCCATCAGCACGATGGCCATCATCGCCTCGGCGATCGGCGTGGCGCGGATGCCCACGCACGGGTCGTGGCGGCCTTTGGTGATGACGTCCACCGGGTTGCCGTCGATGTCGATGGAGCGGCCCGGGGTGGTGATGCTGGAGGTCGGCTTCAGCGCCAGGTGGGCAACGATCGGCTGGCCCGAGGAAATACCGCCGAGGATGCCGCCAGCGTTGTTGCTGAGGAAGCCTTCCGGGGTCAGTTCGTCACGGTGCTCGGTGCCGCGCTGGGCCACGCTGGCGAAGCCGGCGCCGATCTCCACGCCCTTGACCGCGTTGATACTCATCAGCGCGTGGGCCAGTTCGGCATCGAGGCGGTCGAAGATAGGCTCGCCCAGGCCCGGCATCACGCCTTCGGCGACCACGGTAATCTTGGCACCCACCGAGTCCTGGTCACGGCGCAGCTGGTCCATGTAGGCCTCCAGCTCCGGCACTTTGCTCGGGTCAGGGCTGAAGAAGGCGTTCTGCTCCACCGACTCCCAGGTCTTGAACGGGATTTCGATCGGGCCCAGCTGGCTCATGTAGCCGCGCACGGTGATGCCTTGGGTGGCCAGGTATTTCTTGGCGATGGCACCGGCGGCCACGCGCATGGCGGTTTCGCGCGCCGAGCTGCGGCCACCGCCGCGGTAGTCGCGAACGCCGTACTTGTGGTGGTAGGTGTAGTCGGCGTGGGCCGGGCGGAACAGGTCCTTGATCGCCGAGTAGTCCTTGGACTTCTGGTCGGTGTTGCGGATCAGCAGGCCGATCGAGCAGCCGGTGGTGCGGCCTTCGAACACGCCGGAGAGGATTTCCACCTCGTCGGCTTCCTGGCGCTGGGTGGTGTGCCGGCTGGTGCCGGGCTTGCGCCGGTCAAGGTCGTGCTGCAGGTCGGCGAGGGAAATCTCCAGGCCCGGTGGGCATCCATCGACAATGGCGACCAACGCCGGGCCATGGCTCTCGCCAGCGGTGGTGACAGTGAACAGCTTGCCGTAGGTATTGCCGGACATGGACGCTCCGCGAGATCTGCCTGAAGTGAACGAAAGCGGCAGTATACAGATGGATTGATCGCCTGTGCTGGCCTCTTCGCGGGTAAACCCGCTCCCACAGGGTAGTCACAAGATGCGAAAATTGTGCTGTACCTGTGGGAGCGGGTTTACCCGCGAAGAGCCAGTAAAGGCAACCTCCCCTTCGAACCTTCCCGCAAACACTGGGTCAAACCCTCATCTCCCCATGTAGTACCGCATGATGTCGCGCCTCGTCGCCCTCTTCTTCTTGCTGTGCACCGGCCTGGCCCAGGCCGCCGCCCCCACCGTGCTGCAACGCCCGATCGACCTCGATACCGGCCAGGGCGTGCTGCACGGCAGCCTGCTGCTGCCGCAACAGCCAACCCCGCCACCGGTGGTGCTGATCATCGCCGGCTCCGGCCCCACCGACCGAGACGGCAACAACCCGGCGTCAGGCCGGGTCGACAACCTCAAGCGCCTGGCCCTGCTGCTGGCCAACGAACACATCGCCAGCGTGCGCTACGACAAACGCGGGGTGGCCGCCAGCCAGCCGGCCACGCCCGACGAGCGTGACCTGAGCGTGGAGCGCTATGTAGCCGACGTGGTCGCCTGGAGCCGCAAGCTCAAGGCCGACCCGCGCTTCGGCCCGTTGATCCTGATCGGCCACAGCGAAGGCGCGCTGATCGCCAGCCTGGCCGCCGAGCAGGCCGGCGCCAGCGCGGTGATTACACTGGCTGGCAGCGGCCGACCGCTGGCCGACGTGCTGCGCGAACAGCTGGCCCAGCGCCTGCCGCCGGCACAACTGGCCGGTGGCAGCGCCCTGCTCGACCGCCTGCAGGCCGGGCAGACCAGCCTGGAGGTACCGGCGCCGCTGCGTCAGGTGTTCCGCCCTAGCGTGCAGCCCTACCTGATTTCGCTGTTCCAGCAAAACCCGGCGGCGGCCTTCGCCCGCCTGCCCATGCCCGCGCTGATCGTGCAGGGGCGCAACGACGTGCAGGTGGGCGTGATCGACGCCGAACGACTGAAGGCGGCCAAGCCGGATGCCCAACTGGTGCTGATCGATGGCATGAACCACATGCTGCGCATCAGCCCCAAGGCAATGAGCCAACAGCGCGACAGCTACCTCAACCCTGAACTGCCGCTGGCAAGGGAGCTTGGCGAGCAGATTGTGACGTTTATCCAGCATTTGCCTTCTGCCTGACCCTCAGGTCTTGGCCGGTACGGCCGATATTTCAGTATTAGCGGAACTTTGGGGCTGCTGCGCAGCCCCTGCCGCATGCCCGTACCCAAGGACAAGCCCTGATGACAACCGCCCCCGCCGCCGTAGAGCCAGCCGAAGAGCCCGAGGAAAGCCCTGCCCTGCCCTGGGCCGAGCTGGCCGCCGAACATTTCCAGCTGTTGCGCCTGGCCGCCCTGCCCACCGACCGCAACACCGGCGCGCGGCCCCTGCGCTTCGTGCAGTTCGGCTATGCCGAACGCCACGACAAGGCCCACAGCCTGCTGCGCATGGAAATCCAGCTGCCCGGGCAAAAGGTGCACAAGGAACAGAACCGCCTGGACATTCGCGTCGACCACTCCGCGCGCCTGGTGCGCATTGGCAATGAACATGGCCTGCAACTGGAGCCGCTGAACCGTGGCATCGGCCGCTTCCTGCTGGCCCAGGCCGCGCAATGGCTGCAGCGCAAGTGGTCGCACTACCGGATCGAGGGCATGGCGCTGCCGAGCAAGGATGCGCTGAACGAAGACTCACGCCTGCGTCGTGACCACTGCCTGCGCGGGATGGGTATCGAGGTGGAGTACGAGGACAGCCAGCATCTGAAGGGCCGTACCGTGGAAATGACGGTGGGCGAGCTCAAGGGGGCATGGAACAGCGAGCGCTTGCAGCGAGTGGGGATACTGGATGCTGCCGGCCTGCTGCAGCAGGCTGACCAGCAGTTGCAGGAGAAGGAAGGGCAACTGCGTGAGCGAGATGAACGGGTTGCCAAGTACCAGCGTGAAGACAGCGGGTTGCGCTTTACCATTACCTGCCTGGTGGCGTTTGCGGTGTTCCAGGCGGGGTTGCTGATCTGGATTGCCACGCGCTGAGACCGCGTCGCCTAATTCGCGGGTAAACCCGCTCCCACAGGGTCCGCGTCGCACCTGAGGGCAACGCTATACCTGTGGGAGCGGGTTTACCCGCGAAGAGGCCCTGGAATCAGACCCGGGCCTTGAACAGTTCCTGATGCTGCCGGCACTGCTCGGCGGTCAGCATGAACACCCCGTGCCCACCGCGCTCGAACTCCAGCCAGGCAAAGTCCACCTCGGGGTACAGCGCCTCGACATGCACCTGGCTGTTGCCCACCTCGACAATCAGCAAGCCCTTGTCGGTGAGGTGGTCCGCCGCCTCGGCCAGCATGCGCCGCACCAGGTCCAGGCCATCGTTGCCACAGGCCAGGCCCAACTCGGGCTCGTGGTGGTACTCGGCCGGCATGTCGTCGAAATCTTCGGCATCGACATACGGCGGGTTGGACAGGATCAGGTCGAAACGTTGCCCTGGCAAACCGCCAAAACCGTCGCCCTGCACGGTGTACACGCGCCCGTCCAGGCCGTGGCGTTCGATGTTCTGGTTGGCCACTTCGAGCGCTTCGAACGACAGGTCGGCCAGCACTACCTCGGCCTCGGGGAACACGTCGGCGGCAACGATGCCGATGCAGCCAGAACCGGTGCACAGGTCGAGAATGCGCGCCGGCTCGCTCGCCAGCCACGGCTCGAAGCGTTTCTCGATCAGCTCGCCAATCGGCGAACGCGGCACCAGCACGCGCTCGTCGACGATGAACGACATGCCGCAGAACCAGGCCTCGCCCAACAGGTAGGCGGCCGGCACGCGTTCTTCGATACGGCGCTTGAGCAGGTGCTGCAGGCGTACCCGCTCGTCGTCCTCGAGCATGCAGTCCAGATAGCTGTCGGCCACCTCCCACGGCAGGTGCACCGCCCCCAGTACCAGCAGGCGGGCCTCGTCCCAGGCATTGTCGGCACCGTGGCCGAAGAACAGGTCGTGCTCGTGGAAGCGGCTGACCGCCCAGCGGATGTAGTCGCGCAGCGTGCGCAGGCGGGATGTGATCACGGGGTACTCCTAATTCAGACCGGACAAAAGTCTAACAGCCCTACCCGCACATTTGTTCCTTTGCCTTACCCAATGGCTAGCCACAAGCCAGTAACCATGCCGCTTGCGTTGTCAACCATTCCCATTGGCGCCAAGGCAGGGGAGAATAGGTATACAAAAGCCCTATCCAAGGAGCCCTTGATGTCCGTTCCAACCACGATGTTTCGCCTCACTGGCCGCGACTACCCGCCGGCCAAGCTGAGCCACGCCAGCCTGATCATCATCGATGCGCAAAAGGAGTACCTCAGCGGGCCCCTGGCGCTGTCGGGCATGGACGAGGCCGTGGCCAACATCGCCAGGTTGCTCGACGCCGCGCGCAAGAGCGGCCGTCCGATCATCCACGTTCGCCACCTGGGCACTGTCGGTGGCCGCTTCGACCCACAAGGGCCGGCCGGCCAGTTCATTCCGGGGCTGGAGCCGCTGGAAGGCGAAATCGTCATCGAAAAACGCATGCCCAATGCATTCAAGAACACCCAGCTGCATGAGACCCTGCAGGCGCTGGGGCACCTGGACCTGATCGTCTGCGGCTTCATGAGCCACTCCAGCGTCAGCACCACGGTACGCCGCGCCAAGGACTATGGTTACCGCTGCACCCTGGTGGAAGACGCTTCGGCGACCCGCGACCTGGCATTCAAGGATGGGGTGATCCCGGCCGCGCAGATCCACCAGTGCGAAATGGCCGTGATGGCCGACAACTTCGCTTGCGTGGCCCCCACCGCCAGCCTGATCTGATCGGCTGGGTACGACCGCCCGGCAGCCGGGCGGAACCCGATGGGCGGCTCCAGGTCGAATTCCGGATATCCACAGAGGAGAGCGGAATGAAGCTCAAAGGCAGTTTCGACGCCAAGCGCCTGCGCCCGCGCGAACCGCGTAACTGGGGCGCCCGCCTGGCGGCCGGCCTGTCGGCCATGCTGGCGACCCTTGGCGTGCTGCTGGCGATGGCCGGGGTCGCCGGCCTGCTGGGCAACTACCCTGCCCTGGCGGAGCTCAATGCCAACAAACCGCTGGCCGGCATCCTCACCGTGGCCGGCTTGCTGCTGCTGTGGCTGGGCGTGCGCTTCTGGCGGCGCAGCCGCATTCGCCTGCGCCGCGGGCGGGAACTGAACCTGTCGCCGCACCTGATGAAAAAACACGATTGAGGCACTGCTGACGCGGTCCCTGTGGGAGCGGGTTTACCCGCGAAAGGGCCGGCACAGGCTGCACAAGGCCCCACAGTCGCGTAAACTACGCCGTCCACGTGGAGGCATCATGCAAGACGACGATTTTTCCCTGTTCAAGGCCGAAGTGCGCGGTGTCAGACCGATCACGCACGACCGCGCCGAAGTCGGCAAGCCCAAGGCCGACCGCCAGAAGCTGGCCGGCCTGCGCCAGGCGGCGACCGTGCGCAGTGACAAGGCGCTGGTGATCGACGGCATGTCCGACCAGTTCGTCATCGACGTTGGCGCCGAAGACGAGCTGCTGTGGCGCCGCGACGGCGTGCAGGAAGGCCAGCTGCGCAAGCTGAAGCTGGGGCAGATCCCGTTCGAGGGCAGCCTCGACCTGCATGGCATGACCGTGGAAAAGGCCCGCGAAACCCTGTGGGACTTCATCGCCGAAGCCACCAGACTGGAAGTGCGCTGCGTGCGGGTTACCCACGGCAAGGCCGCGCGCCTGGACGGCAAGCGCCCGATGATCAAGAGCCACGTCAACACCTGGCTGCGCCAGCACCCGCAGGTACTCGGTTTTGCCTCGTGCAACGCCCGCCACGGCGGCACCGGCGCGGTGTATGTGATGCTCAAGCGAACCATGCTCGAAGGCCGCGACGAGTAACGCCGCGCTTGCAGCGCCGCCCTCACCGCCGTACCCTTCGTTTTTGCGATTTTTTCCCACAGGTAGATCCATGTCCCTGGAACAGAACTACACCGAGATCCTCAGCCAGATTGGCGAGGACGTCTCCCGTGAGGGCCTGCTCGACACGCCCAAGCGGGCTGCAAAGGCGATGAAGTACCTTTGCCGCGGTTATGAGCAAACACTGGAAGAAGTCACCAACAACGCGCTGTTCAGCTCTGACAACAGCGAAATGGTGCTGGTCCGGGACATCGAGCTGTATTCGATGTGCGAACACCACATGCTGCCGTTCATCGGCAAGGCGCACGTGGCCTACCTGCCCAAGGGCAAGGTACTGGGCCTGTCGAAGGTGGCGCGCATCGTCGACATGTACGCTCGCCGCCTGCAGATCCAGGAAAACCTCAGCCGCCAGGTTGCCGAGGCCGTGCAGCAGGTAACCGGTGCCGCCGGCGTTGCCGTGGTCATCGAAGCCAAGCACATGTGCATGATGATGCGCGGTGTCGAGAAGCAGAACTCGACCATGATCACCTCGGTGATGCTGGGTGAGTTCCGCGAAAACGCCGCCACCCGCAGCGAGTTCCTCAGCCTGATCAAGTGATTGGCTGCTGACCCCGAGCCGACCCTGCCGGGTCGGCTTTTTCATTTCAGGAGTTGCCCATGATCGTCAAAGCCCTGCGGGTTGGCCTCGGCCAGCTCATCGTGTTCGGCGACTGGATCAGCCGCCCGGCCAAGCGCAAGCGCGACGCCGCCGCCCAGGCCCGCGTCGAGCAAGCGGCCCAGGGCCTGGCGCTGTACCAGTTCCACGCCTGCCCGTTCTGCGTCAAGACCCGCCGCACCCTGCACCGTTTGAACGTGCCGGTAGCGCTGCGCGATGCCAAGAACGACCCGGTGCACCGCCAGGCCCTGCAGGAAGGTGGCGGCCGGGTGAAAGTGCCGTGCCTGCGTATTGAAGAAGCGGGCAAGGTGACCTGGATGTATGAGTCCAAGGCCATCATTGCCTACCTGGATGAGCGGTTCGCGTCGGCCTGACCGTTTGCAGGTGGCCTGTACTGGCCCTTTCGCGGGTAAACCCGCTCCCACAGGTACTCCGCTGCCCTCAGGCCCTGTGATTTCCCTGTGGGAGCGGGTTTACCCGCGAAGAGGCCGGCACAAGCTATAAACTAACCCACCATCGGCACATGCCGCGGGTGGCTGCTGACCCGCTCCAGCCAGGCCCTCACTGCGGGGTAGTCGGCCAGGTCGAACCCGCCCTGCTGCGCCACATGGGTGTAGGCATACAACGCCACATCGGCAATCGAATACTGCTCGCCGACCAGGTACGGCGTCATCTGCAGCTGCCGCTCCATCACCTTCAGTGCCTTGTAACCGCCCTTGTGCAGCTTGCGGTACTCCTCCAGTCGCTCGTCCGGCAACCCCAGGTAGAACTGGATGAAACGCGCCACGGCAATGTACGGCTCATGGCTGTACTGCTCGAAGAACTGCCACTGCAACACCTGGGTGCGCAGGCGTGGCTCGGTGGGCAGGAACTCGCTGCCGTCGGCCAGGTAGTTGAGAATGGCATTGGACTCCCACAAGTAGCTGCCGTCCTCCAGCTCCAGCACCGGTACCTTGCCGTTGGGGTTCATCGCCAGGAACTCGGGCGTTTCGGTCTCGCCCTTGAGGATGTCCACCGGGTGCCATTCATATGGCCGGCCCAGCAGGCTCAACATCAGCTTGACCTTGTAACAGTTGCCCGACTGGTAGTCGCCATAGACCTTGTACATCGCCCCTCTCCCCCTCTATGCCAAAGATCTCGCCTGGCCCTGTAGGAGCAGCCTTGTGCTGCGAAGAGGCCGTTACAGGCGCAGCACCTGGATGGGCTGAAACGGCCTCTTCGCAGCACAAGGCTGCTCCTACAAAAGCGGGCACCATTCTTGTGGCTGCCTGTGCAGTTCTGCATTTTCACCCAATAGTTGGCGACTGTACGGCTAAAAGCAATGGCCGCTGTATGGCAAGGATCAACCTTGCTCGCTGTAGTCTGAAAAAACTGCTTACACCTTTACAAGGATTTTGTTCATGACCGACGCCACTTCCATACGCCTGCGGCCCCTGGCAGACAGCTCCCCGTCGGCGGTGGTCGCCGGCTTCATCGCCATGCTCACCGGCTATACCAGCTCGCTGGTGCTGATGTTCCAGGCCGGCCAGGCAGCCGGGCTGACCACCGCGCAGATTTCCTCATGGATCTGGGCGTTGTCGATCGGCATGGCGGTGTGCAGCATCGGCCTGTCGCTGCGTTACCGCACACCGATCACCGTGGCCTGGTCCACCCCCGGCGCCGCCCTGCTGATCACCAGCCTGGGCGGGGTCAGCTATGGCGAAGCGATCGGCGCCTACATCACCTGTGCCGTGCTGGTGCTGATCTGTGGCCTGACCGGCAGCTTCGAGCGCCTGGTCAAGCGCATCCCGGCCTCGCTGGCCTCGGCGCTGCTGGCGGGTATCCTGTTCAAGATCGGCAGCGAAATCTTCGTTGCCGCCCAGCATCGCACCCTGCTGGTACTGGGCATGTTCTTCAGCTACCTGCTGGTCAAACGCCTGTCGCCGCGTTACTGCGTGCTGGCCGCGCTATTGGTGGGTACGGCGCTGTCCGGCGCCCTGGGCCTGCTGGACTTCAGCGGCTTCCGGCTGGAGATGGCCACGCCGGTGTGGACCAGGCCAAGCTTCTCGCTGGCGGCGACCATCAGCATTGGCATTCCGCTGTTCGTGGTGGCGATGACCTCGCAGAACATGCCGGGTGTGGCCGTGCTGCGCGCCGACGGCTACCAGGTGCCGGCCTCGCCGCTGATCTCGGCCACCGGCTTTGCCTCGCTGCTGCTGGCGCCGTTTGGTTCGCATGGGGTCAACCTGGCGGCGATCAGCGCGGCAATCTGCACCGGGCCGCATGCCCATGAAGACCCGGGCAAGCGCTATACCGCGGCGGTGTGGTGCGGGATTTTCTATGGCATTGCCGGGGTGTTCGGCGCGACCTTGGCGGCGCTGTTTGCGGCGCTGCCGAAAGAGCTGGTGCTATCGATTGCGGCGCTGGCGCTGTTCGGCTCGATCATGAACGGGCTGACCGTGGCAATGAGCGAAGCGCGCGAACGGGAGGCGGCGGTGATTACCTTCATGGTGACCGCTTCGGGGCTGACCTTGTTCTCGATCGGCTCGGCGTTCTGGGGGATTGTGGCGGGGGTACTGGCCTTGATGATCCTCAACCCGCGCAGGGCCTGAAGGTATTTGTTGCCTGTACTGGCCTCTTCGCGGGTAAACCCGCTCCCACAGGGATCACACAATATTCAGCATTGTGGTATTCCTGTGGGAGCGGGTTTACCCGCGAAGGGGCCGGTACAGGCAACACAAGCCCCAGGTCCAGATCACAACCTGAAATGCCCCACCATCCCCTTCAGGTCGGTACCCAGCTGCGCCAGCTCGATACTCGACCGGGCATTATCCTGCATCGCCAACGCCGCCTGATCGGCACTACCACGGATCTGCGTGACGCTGCGGCTGATCTCTTCCGCCACCGAGCTCTGCTGCTCGGCCGCCGCGGCAATCTGCTGGTTCATCTGCTGAATCAATGACACCGCCGCCGCAATGCTGCCCAGCGCGCTTTCGGTCTGCAGCGCATCAGCCACCGCCAAACGCACCAGCTCGGTACTGCCGCGAATCTGCGCCACCGACTGCTGGGCATTGCCCCGCAGGCTGGCGACCAAGGTCTCGATCTGCTCGGTAGACTGCCGGGTACGCCGCGCCAGCGCACGCACCTCGTCAGCGACCACGGCAAAGCCACGCCCCTGCTCACCCGCGCGGGCGGCTTCGATAGCAGCATTCAGCGCCAGCAGGTTGGTCTGTTCGGCCACACTCTTGATCACTTCCAGCACGTCGCCAATGGTGTGGATCTCGGCACTGAGGCTGTCGATACCGGCGCTGGCCGTCTCCGCCGCCGACGCCAGTTGCTCGATGCGCTGCATGCTCTGGCGCACCACCTGCTGCCCGGAATCAACCTTCTCATCCGCAGCCTGGGCCGCCTGCGCCGCCTCCTCGGCATTACGCGCCACATCGTGCACGGTGGCGGTCATCTGCTGCATGGCGGTGGCCACCTGCTCGGTCTCTTCCTTCTGGCTGCCCACCTCGCGGTTGGTCTGTTCGGTCACCGCCGACAGCGCCTGCGCATTGCCGGCCAGTTGCTCGATGCCCTGCTGCAAACCGCTGACAATGCCCGACAGGCCAGCCGCCATCTGCTGCATGGCCTGCATCAGCTGCCCTACTTCGTCACGGCGTGGTGCCTGGGCGTCGAAGCTCAGCTCGCCGGCAGCGATGCGCTGGGCGCGGGCAATCACATGCTTGAGCGGGCCTACCACGGCGCGGGTGATCAGCCAGGCTGCCAGCACACCTACCAGCAGCGCCAATGCGGTAGCCAGGCCGATGGCCACGGCATTGCGTTGCAGTTCGCCCTGCAGGGCCTGCTCCTGCCCCAGGTAAGCCTGGTCGACCCGGTTGGTGACTTGCTCGGCACTGGCCTGCAACTGCGCCTTCAAGCCCTGCTCGCGGGCCAGTTGGTCCGTGTATTCGTTAAGCTTTTCCGAGAAGCTGCCAATGTGCCCCGCCACTTCACCCAACACACTCTGGTAGCCGGCATCGCTGACAGCGCCCTGCAACTGGCTGACCAGGCTGGCGGCTTCGACGGTCTGGGCAATGCGCTCCTGGCTGACGCCCTCTTCGCCCTTGCGGCTTTTTTCCAGGCGTACCCGCGCTTCGTCCATGGCCTGCAGCATCAGCCGCGACACCTGCGCCACCTGCGTGGCCTGCTCGAGGAACGCGCCGCCCTGCTGGCCCTGGGACTGCTTAAGGGTATACACGCCGTCATCGGCCAGGCCGGCCTGCAGTACGTCGAGGTTATTGGCCACGCTGGACACCGACCAACTGGCCATGTCCAGCGCCAGCTCCTTGGCCTGCACCGCCTCGACAAAGGCCTCGAACGCCTGGCCATAGGCTGCCAGGTCGGTTTCCGCCGCCGCCAGCGCCGGCAGGCCACGGGCGCGTTCGACCAGGCCCTGCAAGCCGCTGCGCAAGGCCTCGGCCTGCTGCAGGTCGGAGCGCAGGGCAAATGCCTGCTCGTGCTGGCGCAAGCGCAGCAGGTCAGTATTGAACTGGGCCAGCTGGCGCAAGCTGTCGAAGCGCTGGCCAACGCTGTGCAACGCGGCAATGCCAATGCCGGCCACCGCCAGGGTCAGCACCAGCACCAGGGCAAAGCCCAGGCCGAGTTTGCGTGCCATGCCCAGGTTCGCCAGCACACCGTGCTTGCTCGTGCCCATGCCGATTCCCCTTCTGCGTGCGAGGTTATCCCGAAGGCCAAGGGTGGCAACGTTGCCAGCCGATGAACAAGGGCCTGACGTCAGAATAGTGTCAAATAGCTATGAGCGTGTCGCTATCAGCTTGGCAGAGGTCGCCCTGCGTGCTGAAGGAAGGCCTGGGCGCGGGAGTCCTGCCCGTAAGCGACATTGATGCGCAGCCAGGCGCTGGCCGCGCCCTGGTAATCGAAGGCGCTGCCGGGGGTGAGCAGCACGTCGTGTTCCAGTGCAAGGCGCTCCAGGCTGGCAAAGTCGCGGCCTGGCACCCGGGCCCAGACGGTTGTAGTAGCCGGGGTTTTCCACAAGGACCGTGTCGCCCGGACGCAGCAGGGTGCGCACCAGCAGGTCCAGGCCGTGGCTGGCGCCGTGGGTGGTGAGGATACGTTCGAGGCCGGCGGCGATGCCCAGCTGCGCCAGGCGCTTGTGCAGCTGTTGGCGCAGGCTGGCCAGGCCCAGGGGTGGGCAATAGTCGAACAGGTCCTGCGGGTTGCCACGGCTTACCTGGCGCACTGCCTGGGCCAGCTCGGTGGCCGTGCGCCAACTACGACGCACTGACCGCCTGGCTGCGGGCCAAGGCCCGAATCGACGGCAGGCGCGCGCCGGGCGCAGGCGTTGCTGGTCGATCCAGGTTTGCAGGTGGTCGGTGAGTTGCTGCACCAGCGGGGTGGGGCTGGTGCGGTCGAGGGGCAAGTGTTCGCTGGTTTTGAGCGAACAGTTAAGCATAAAGGGTTGGCGGTGTTTCTGGTGATGGGGGTGGGCTGGCATCAGAGTGGGCAGGCCCGACCCTTTCGCGGGTGAACCCGCTCCCACAGAGATCGCACCCAACCCGAGAGCGGTGCAGTACCTGTGGGAGCGGGTTTACCCGCGAAGAAGGCCACATCGATATCGGCTCAGATCGCCGTAGCCCCACCATCCACTGCCAGGCAATGCCCTGTGGTAAACGCCGCGCCATCACTGCACAGGTACAGCACGGCACTGGCAATTTCCTCGACCTTGCCAATGCGCCCCACCGGATGCATGGCAGCGGCAAACTCGGCCTTGCGTGGGTCGGCCTCATAGGCGCGGCGGAACATGTCGGTGTCGATCACCGCCGGGCACACCGCATTCACCCGGATGCCCTTCTTGGCGTATTCGATGGCCGCCGACTTGGTCAGGCCGATCACCGCGTGCTTGGAGGCGCTGTAGATGCTCATCTTCGGCGCCGCGCCCAAGCCCGCCACCGAAGCGGTATTGACGATGGCCCCACCGCCCTGGGCCAACAGCAACGGCAGCTGGTACTTCATGCACAGCCACACACCCTTCACGTTGACGCCCATGATGGCATCGAACTCCGCCTCGCTGCCCTCGGCCAGGCGGCCCTGCTCTATCTCGATACCTGCATTGTTGTAGGCATAGTCCAGCCGCCCATAGGCGGCGATCAGGCGCTCGTGCAGTTGGCGCACCTCGGCGTCACGAGTAACGTCGCAGGCAATGAACAGCGCCTCCCCGCCCGCAGCGTGGATCAGGGCCACAGTGGCCTCGCCACCGGCCGGGTCGAGGTCGGCCACCACCACCTTCAGGCCCTCCTGGGCGAAAGCCAGGGCGGTTGCCCGGCCGATGCCGGCGGCGCCGCCGGTGACCAGGGCTACCTGGCCGGAAAAGGTCATGCTCATCGCGTGCTCCAAAGCGTGCTTGGTGGGGTTCAGAGCATAGTCAGCCACCACCCGCCCGGGCAGCATCATCACCCCACCGGTTGGGTTACCATGCTTGTCAGTGATGTTAAGGACCTGCCTACATCAACAGGGTAGATTTGACGCCTCCCCCTTCCATTGCCCACAAGGACCCGCCATGACCAACACCAACCGCCGCTTCCTGCTCGCCAAACGCCCGGTCGGCGCCGTGCGCCGTGACGACTTCAGCTTCGAGACCGTGCCCGCCGAACAACCCGGCGAAGGCCAGGTGCTGGTGCGCAACCTGTACCTGTCGCTGGACCCGGCCATGCGCGGCTGGATGAACGAAGGCAAGTCCTACATCCCGCCCGTGGCCCTGGGCCAGGTGATGCGCGCGCTGGGTGTTGGCGAAGTGATTGCCTCCAACCACCCCGCCTACAAGCCGGGCGACCATGTAAGCGGCGCCCTTGGCGTGCAGGACTACTTCACTGGCGAACCCCAGGGCCTGCATAAGATCGACCCCAACCTGGCGCCCCTGCCCCGCTATCTGTCGGCGCTGGGCATGACCGGCATGACCGCCTACTTCGCCCTGCTGGACGTCGGCCAGCCCAAGGCCGGTGACACCGTGGTCATTTCCGGCGCGGCTGGCGCGGTGGGCAGCATTGTCGGGCAAATTGCCAAGATCAAAGGCTGCCGCGTGGTCGGCATTGCCGGCGGCGCCGAGAAGTGCCAGTACCTGAAGGACGAACTGGGCTTTGATGGGGTGATCGACTACAAGGCCGAAGACGTGCTGGCCGGCCTGAAGCGCGAATGCCCCAAAGGCGTGGACGTGTACTTCGACAACGTCGGCGGCGACATCCTCGACGCCGTGCTGACCCGCATCAATTTCAAGGCACGCATCGTGATTTGCGGCGCGATCAGCCAGTACAACAACAAGGAAGCGGTGAAAGGCCCGGCCAACTACCTGTCACTGCTGGTGAACCGCGCGCGCATGGAAGGCTTCGTGGTGATGGATTACGCCAAGGATTACGGCAAGGCCGCGCTGGAGATTGCCGGGTGGCTGGCCAGCGGGCAGGTGAAGAGCAAGGAGGATGTGGTGGAAGGACTGGAGACCTTCCCCGAGACCTTGCTGAAGCTGTTCAGTGGGGAAAACTTTGGCAAGTTGGTGCTGAAGGTTTGAGATTGAGGTAGCCAACACTGGCCCCCCACAGGTACAGCGCCACCGTTGAGCCCGACGCTGTACCTGTGGGAGATTACCCAGCCCTTTTGGGCTGCGCTGTCGCGCAGAGAACAAATATCGCTCGTCTGACGCGGCCTTTGTAGGAGCAGCCTTGTGCTGCGAAGAGGCCGGTACAAGCAACAGACAGGCTTTGTCAGTACCGACCTCTTCGCAGCACAAGGCTGCTCCTACAGAACCTCGCCGAACTAATGAGTCATGTGTTGTTCTATGAGAGCTGGCTTGCCGGCGATTGGGCCGCACAGCGGCCCCGGCGATAACTGCAGCACCGCGTTCGCAGCGCGTCAGACTTTCCTGAACCTTGCCCCCACCGCTTCAGCTTGAAGCAGCAAGCGAACTATCCTACGCAGCGGTCGGAAGCAGCTGAATTGTCGGGGAAATCCCTCAGGGATAACTTCACCGGGTCGCCATGTTGGTGACCGGGTGTGAGAACCTGTTGCGAGTTAGCTGGCTTGCCTGTCATGGCGGTCGTACGCGGGCAGACCTCGGTCTGGCCGAGCTTTGAAGCTCCCTCGGTTTCTCACCCCGCGTACGACTGCCGCCCAGGTCCGTGAGAAAGATCCGCGTGGCAGTTCCACTTGTCAGGAGCTACTACCATGAAAAAGCACACCCCCTCCCCCATCCTAACCGCAGGCCTGGAAACCTTCCTCGAAGCTGGCAACCCCACCCTCGACCTGCTCCGCGTACAACCCGGCATACCGATCGATGATGCCTACGAGCACGTGTCAGTGCTGCTGGGCTACATCAAGCACCTTGTGCGCGAAGGCGACATGGAAGATGACCACAAGCTGCTGGGCTCAGCCGATTACCTGCTGGCCATGGCCAAGGCCCTGATGAACGACATCGAACTGGCCAAGAACAAACTGCACTGACAGGCTTTGTGGGAACAACCCAAAATACAAAAGCTGACTCGCCCGCTCCCACAGGTCCAGCTCTGCCTGTGAGGCTGCGCTCTTCTGTGGGAGCCGGCTTGCCGGCGATCACCGCCAAAGGCGGTGCATGCACCAAGCCAAACAAAAAAGGCCAGCACTCTCGTGCCGGCCTTTCTTCACAACGCGGGCTACTTCTACTTACCCACGAATCTCCGCCACAACCGCAGCCAACGCCTGCGCCGGGTCGGCAGCCTGGCTGATCGGCCGGCCGATCACCAGGTAATCCGAACCCGCATCCAGTGCCTGGCGCGGGGTGAGGATACGGCGCTGGTCATCCTGCGCGCTGCCCGCCGGGCGAATGCCCGGGGTCACCAGTTGCAGCGACGGGTGCGCAGCCTTCAGCGCCGGGGCTTCCAGAGCCGAGCACACCAAACCGTCCATGCCAGCCTTCTCGGCCAGCGCCGCCAGGCGCAGCACCTGCTCTTGCGGGTCGACATCCAGGCCGATACCGGCCAGGTCTTCACGCTCCATGCTGGTCAGCACGGTCACGCCAATCAGCAACGGCTGCGGGCCGCTGCGCTTGGCCAGCTCTTCGCGGCAGGCCGCCATCATGCGCAGGCCACCGGAGCAATGCACGTTCACCATCCACACACCCATCTCGGCCGCAGCCCTCACCGCCATGGCGGTGGTGTTGGGGATGTCGTGGAACTTGAGGTCCAGGAACACTTCGAAGCCCTTGTCGCACAGGGTTTCGACAATGCCCGAAGCACTGCTGGTGAACAGCTCCTTGCCAACCTTCACCCGGCACAGCGCAGGGTCAAGCTGGTCAGCCAGCTTCAGGGCGGCCTCACGGGTAGGGAAATCCAGGGCGACGATCAGGGGCGTCTGGCAGGCGGACATGGGCAGGGTCTCTTGGCAAGTCGAAAACGGCGCGCATTGTAAACGAAGTGGCGCAGGCTTTGGGGCCCGCGGGTCACGGAATTGGCCCGACAGTGGCTGGCTCCTATAATTGAACCAACGGAACGGGCAATTGCTCAAGATTTGTACAAGCGCTGCCCATCACCAGCAAAGGAGAACGACAATGCCCTGGTATGCCTGGCTGATACTCATCATAGCCCTCGGCTCGATCGTCGGCGGGCTGATGCTGCTGCGCGACACCGCAAAAAAACTGCCACTGACCGAAGAACAGCTGCGCAAGGTACATGAGCGCAATGCCGAAGCGGATGCCAAGGATGCGCAGGACCGCTAGCACCCCCGCTGGTCGCTGGCACGATCTGACCGCTGATACGGTCCATGTACCGTCGCAAGGCCGCTTTCATAGAATTGCACATAACTCATTGAATCAGCAGGGTCCCTGTGGGAGCGGCTTTAGCCGCGAATACCGGCGCAGCCGGTGCCATGCACCGCGTTTGGTTGTTCGCGGCTAAAGCCGCTCCCACAGGGTACGCGGACCGCTTTTGGATTCAGTGCTCTGAATTGAATCTTCATCAAAGGCAGGGCCAGGACACAAACCCCAGCCCCCTCCCCCTTATTCCACCATCACCTTGTCCCGGTTACGCTCCAGCAACGCATTACCAATCCCCTTGATCTCCAGCAGCTCATCCACCGAAGCAAACGGCCCATTGGCCTCCCGGTAGGCCACTATGGCCTCAGCCTTAGCCTTCCCTATCCCGTTCAGCTCCTTCTGCAAAGTAAGCGCATCAGCCGTGTTCAGGTCCAGCCGCTGCGGCTGCAGGGCCTGCTGCTGGGTTACCACCGGCACCGGCTCGGCCACCGCCGTGGTACTGGCCGGGGCGGCGCTAAGGGAAAAGGACAGGCTGGCGAACAGCGGCAGCAGCAAGTACGACAGAACGTTGTTACGCATGGTGAACACTCCTGGGTTGGTCATTTTCCAGCAGCCGGTTTCCTTCAGCTGCGCAATCAACCCTAGCGGCAAACCCGACATCGAAACAGCTACCATCATCGGCGAATGGTTACCAAATCGATCAATCACTCAGCCAAACTCGCCAACCCAAAAAACAATCGCCTTTTCCCTCCACCACCCCAGCCCGAGAGCATTGGCGCCATGCATCACGGCCTGTAGCCGAATACCCGTTTGTCCGATGCCGCATTCACAGCAAAACCTGCCCACATTCCTACAACCTCCGGTGAACAAGGCCTGAGCAGGAACAACCGCACTCTCCAGCGGGCCATCCCCGCCTACGCCAACTGGCATCACATGAACCAACTGCTAGATTTTTTGAGCAATGGACAGCCGTTTGCTTGAAGGACCAAAGCTGCATGCCCTCACCCACCCGCCGCTTGCCCTCGCTCTCGGCCCGTCCACAAGGCCAGTCTCCGCGCGCCTGCCTGGCCCCTTTTGGCCCACCCGTACCAGCCCGTCCAGCAAGAGGATCACCGCCGTGCCCCTCAAGACCCTCACCGTATTTGGCACCCGTCCAGAAGCCATCAAGATGGCCCCCCTTGCCCTGCAACTCGCCCAGGACGCCCGCTTCGAGTCGCGCGTGTGCGTAACCGGCCAACACCGGCAAATGCTCGACCAGGTACTGGAACTGTTCGGTATCACCCCCGATTACGACTTGAACATCATGAAACCCGGCCAGGACCTGACCGGCGTGACCACCGGGATTTTGCAGGGTATCCAGCCGGTACTGGCCGAATTCAAGCCCGATGTGGTGCTGGTGCATGGCGACACCGCGACCACTTTTGCTACCAGCCTGGCAGCCTACTACCAACAAATACCCATAGCCCATGTAGAAGCCGGCCTGCGCACCAATAACCTGTATTCACCCTGGCCAGAGGAAGGCAACCGGCGCCTTACCGGCACCCTGGCTGCCCTGCACTTCGCCCCCACCGCCACCTCGCGTGACAACCTGCTAAGGGAAGGCATCGACCCGGCGAGCATCTTCACCACCGGCAACACTGTGATCGACGCCCTGCTGGAAGTGGTGCACAAACTGGAGAGCCCGGCGCTGAGGGCACAGTTCGAGCGCCAGTTCGATTACCTGGCTGCCAACCGCCGCATGGTTTTGGTAACAGGCCATCGTCGCGAGAACTTTGGCGGTGGCTTCGAACGCATCTGCCAGGCTTTGGTACAGACGGCGCGCCAGTTCCCCGAGGTGGATGTGCTGTACCCGGTGCACCTCAACCCCAACGTGCGCGAACCGGTCAACCGGCTGCTGGCGGATGTGGGGAATATCTACCTGATCGAACCGCTGGATTACCTGCCGTTCGTTTACCTGATGAGCCGTGCGTATGTAATTTTGACCGACTCGGGGGGCATTCAGGAGGAAGCGCCGGCGCTGGGTAAGCCGGTGCTGGTGATGCGCGATACCACGGAGCGGCCGGAGGCAGTGGCGGCAGGGACGGTGAAGCTGGTCGGTACGGAGGTTGGGTCTATTGTCGGGGAGCTGGCAAGGTTGCTGACGGATGAGGGAGCGTATCGGGAGATGAGCGTGGCGCATAATCCGTATGGGGATGGGAAGGCGTGTGGGCGGATAGTGCAGGCGCTTGTTGATTTTGCCGTTGCACTGGATGATGAGAAGGCGCCCAATGCGACGTAAGTCATCTAGATAGCCCAGCTACCGCCTGATGGGGATCAGGCTAGAATGCCATATCTCTGGCTACTGCCCCTCACGGCCTCGAGCAGACTGTAAATTTGAGCGCAGGTAGTAGTGCCCTTAGGGATGTGACTGAACAGTCAGTTCTCCCTGCCGATGACGAACGGGCGAATGGCACCTTCCGCAGCATTGTCGTCGATCGGCAAGCAGCAGTGATCGACGTAGCGTTCCAAGCTGCTCCAGTCACTGACCAGAGAGCAGATGGCTTTACCCAACTCGTTCTGGTTAGCGACTTGTGGTTGCGTTTTTTTGCTACCAGCTTTTAGCTGAGCCAACAGCGCATGCCACGCTCCAGTCGCCCAATCTTGGAATCTTCATCGCCCTATCTGAATCGCCCCTGGTTTCGTAGACACCTCCAAGCCTCATAATGAGGCCCAAATAGGAGGTGCCATGAGTCGTCAGCGTTACCCCGAAGAATTCAAGATCGAAGCGGTCAAGCAAGTGACCGAGAAAG
>NZ_LQXW01000057.1:0-7139 GCF_001586765.1 Pseudomonas sp. ABFPK
CTTTCTCGGTCACTTGCTTGACCGCTTCGATCTTGAATTCTTCGGGGTAACGCTGACGACTCATGGCACCTCCTATTTGGGCCTCATTATGAGGCTTGGAGGTGTCTACGAAACCAGGGGCGATTCAAAATTCGCAAACGGGCATATTAGTGTCGGGTACAGACATCTCTCTTCTGACATACTTTGTGATGCTACAAAACATCATCACCACACGAACACATTCTATGAAAGACCTAATCGTTGTACTGCGCGACACCTCCCCTTTACCAGTTCTTGACGCATGCACCTGGGAACGGCTGTCGGGCGAGCCTCACACTGTCAATCTGAACTCGTACACCTCGGAAGATGGGTCGAAGATTATGGGTACATGGATATGCACGCCCGGTAAATGGCGCGTGGCCTATACCAAATGGGAGTACTGCGACTTCCAAGAAGGTTATTGCGTGATTACCCCCGATGGTAAGCAGCCAATTCACCTCAAAGCAGGCGACAAATTTATTATAGAGCCTGGCTTTTCCGGAACTTGGGAAGTAGTAGAGACCGTACGCAAATATTTCGTATTCTCTTAAATGTCAAATGGCAGCGCCGCGCCATCGCGTCGGCGCATGACCATGATCGCGGATTTGAAGGAGGTACAGACATCACGCCTTCGAATTCTGCCAAGCGGGACATAGATGCGGAAGACTTTGTGCGGTGCAACCTCACGACTGGCTCAGTGTTGAGTGAAGATGGCCCGGGAGGAGCTGGGCGATCTGCTGGAGCTGACTCAAGCCTGAGGAGGCCTGCTGTAAACCACTTTTTTCACTGTAAACCACAGTGGCTTACAGTGAAAAAAAGTGGTTTACAACGTAGCTACGACACGCGCTCTGGCGACTCCCCAGGCCAACGCGCTCGTCATTGATTCGTTCGGCCGGGTGTCGAACGCTTCCTCATAAAGCGCGGTTCCCGACGGCGCGTACACACCGATAAACAGCTGCGTTGCGGCTTTCCGCGAAAGCTTTACCTGCACGTCGAGATAAAATCCGTCATTCAGGATCTCTTCGTGGGTCCGGTGATGAAGCGTAGGATCTGCCCAGCTTCAATAAACATCTCCGCGCAAACGCATGCAGCCCCCTGCAATCGATGGATAGCGATGGATTCCAAGCTAGCCAAAGCGAGGCGGTAATCAAGCCGATCTAAGCTTTTTGTGAGTCGCGCCCGACAAGTGACCACCTTGTAGTGACTTAAAACAACCCCAACCGATCACGCAAAGCAGAAGACTCACGACTACAGTCAGGAAGGTTTGCACGCAGCCTAAACAAAAAAGCAGCTCCCGAGAGCTGCTTTTCTCTTACTCCCCCTTTTTGTGCTTGTGAGGTTTCAGGTCCGGATGGTCCTTCTGCTTCTCAGGGGTGACTCGCTGCCTTTTGTCCGGAGTGCCATCTTCATTGGTGCGCTTAGGGCCTGGCTTGATGCTCATGCAAAACTTCCTTTTCCGCTTGGGTTGTTGGATGCAGCTATGTAATTAGTCCAGCTTCTCTCAGCTGTCAAAGCAGGCTTGTGCAGAGCCGCCTGGCCGATGATCCGGGCCATATCGAACATTTAAAGGCCTGAATAAGAGCCTCCGGCCAAGGGCTTGCAAGGGGCTGTGAAATCCAGCGCTGAGCGATACGAGGACGTCTGGACGTTCATCATGCCGAGCACGGTGTGGAACAGGTTGTCGTGGCTCAGCGGTGACGTGGTTTGAGCTTTCAAACAACCCACGTTGACCTTTTCGCTCTTCGCGAGCGAGTCAGACATCCAAAGTACCAACGGCACCTTTGTTTGCTCGTCAGGAGCCATCGCGTAAGGCAGCCCGTGCAGATAGAGCCCACCCTCCCCCAGCGATTCGCCGTGGTCCGAAACGTACATTAGCGCAGTGTCGAACTTGGTGTTGGCCGTCAGGATATCGATGAGATTTGCAGTCACATAATCGGTGTAGAGGATTGAGTTGTCGTAGGCATTGACCACCTCCTCCTGCTTACATTTGTCGAGCTCGTTGGTCTCGCACACCGGTGCGAATTTCTTGAATTGCGAGGGGTAGCGCTTGTAGTAGGCCGGGCCGTGACTGCCTTTGTAGTGGAGCACCAGGACAGCATCGCCTTCCTGGCGCTTGATGAAGTCTTGCATCTCCGTGAGCAGCACCCCGTCCTTACACTCCTCGCTGGTGCACAGTTGGGAATCCGCGTGAGAGGCAGCCTTGTGGTTGGGAATCCTGTCGCAGACCCCTTTGCACCCCGAGTTGTTGTCAGTCCACATGACACTGATGCCAGCGCGTTGAAGCACGTCGAGCAGCCCTTCTCGGCTCTTGGCCAAGCCATCTTTGTACTGGGCCTTACCCACGTCCAGGAACATGCATGGCAGCGAGACCGCGGTGGCGGTACCGCAGGAGCTCACGTTCGTGAAGCTAATGACATTTCGCTTTTCTAGTTCCGGATTCGTTTCACGGGAGTAGCCGTTGAGGGAGAAGTTGGCGGAGCGAGCGGTCTCTCCTACTGCCAGTACCAGCAGCCTGGGTTTACGAGCCGCACCCTGTCGATTAACTACCGCATCAGTACCAATGGCCGTCAGCGTTTTAGGTGAGGCCAGCTGACGCTTCAGGTACCCATGGCCAGCCGCAAACAAGTTGGTAGGTACCAGAATCAGCCGGATCTCCCGATTGTTGCGCAGCAAGGAGGCATACGACTGGTACTGACTCAACGCGATGCCAGATAAGGTCAACAGAGCGAGCGACAGAGCAATGAACCTGCTGACCAAAGCTTTGGCCCAAGGCTTACGCCGGAGGGGAACCCGGGCAATCAGGTAGACGGGCAACACCCCAACCATTGCGACCCAAAGACCGAGCTTCCAATTCAGCAGCTCGGTTGCCTCAGCGACGTCGGTCTCCACAACGTTGGTGAACATTGTGTAATCGACCACGATGCCGTAGGCATTCATGAAGTAACTCGCGAAAGACGCGCTGATCAGTACCAGACACAGCAAGGGTTTGGCCAGCCGCCCCCATGACAGCAAGCTCAGAACGGTAAACACCCATGCGAATACTATGACTGGGAGGCTAGCAGCTAGCAGCCAGTTCACTTCATCGGTTTTGAATACCAGCGTCCAGAGCACGTTCCAGAGCTCAGCGTTCGCGAATAGCAGCAACCAAAAAGTCACCAGGCCGATTAGCAAATTAGTACTGATGCCTTTCTGCCGCGCATTGCGAATAGCAAAGATCCATTTGCTTAACAGGGTGTGAACAATGGATTTGGAAGGTGTCATTATCAAACTCTGGAAGCTGCTTATCCATGGCGGTAGCTATGGAGTTAGCGGGAGCTACAAGGCAAGCCGTCGACAGATGCTGAGCGATTGCGCAATGTGCGGAGCGCCAGAGGCCTTGGGCCCCTACGCGTTGGGGACGCTTAGTATGTGTGAGGCATAGGGATAAAAAGAGAAATGAATCTCGCTGAGCGCATTATTTCCGGGACCTGATAACGACACGATGACCTCGGGATTACAATGCTGACAGAAATCCAATAACTGCTGCTTTGATTGTCAATGATCACGCTATGATCAAAATTAGGGGAATACCACCCACCAAAAACAATGCGCCGCTCAGCTAGATAAATTTAATTTCACGAACAAAACGGTTTCGTTTTGTCGTAGGCTAATTTTGAACTTTCAATTCAACTTACAAGTCTTTCTCGCGAGCAGAACATTATTTTCAACTTTTGCTCGTTAATATGTCACCCATCAATGAGGGGCGAATACCATGAGCTTTTTCAAAAACATCCTGGGCGGGCACCATGGTCGTGAAAACCACGGTGGAGGCAAGCACCACAGCGGGGGACATGGGGCCGAGCAATATGATCGCCATGGCCGGCAGCAGGGCTGCGACGGCGGCAATCAGGTGTATGACGGCGGGCGCCCTGCCACTCCAGCCCCCATCAAAGATCTGCAGGGCTGCAGGCAGTGCCGGACGGCCAACGATCCGTCAGCACGCTTTTGTCTAAACTGCGGAACACCGCTATCGAGTGGTTGCACCGCCTGCGGCTCGCTGCTGAGTGCAGGAGCAAGATTTTGCAGTCAGTGTGGCCAAGCGACGCTCTAAGGCTAGCTAGACAGGAAGGCCAACGAGACCACAACCCTGCGCAAGGAGAAATACGTGGGTTCAAATCACGACCATGGCAGCGCTGCAGTACGCGAGGGGCATCAGAAGAAGCTAATCATGGCGCTCGCCTTGACTGGCAGCTTCATGATTGCAGAAGTGATCGGCGCGTGGATTACCGGCAGCCTGGCGCTGCTGTCGGACGCATCTCACATGTTCACAGATACTGCCGCCTTGGCGATCTCACTGATTGCACTTCAGATAGCCAAGCGGCCGGCAGATCAGAAAAGAACCTTCGGCTATGCGCGCCTGGAAATTCTGGCTTCGACGTTCAACGCCGTGCTGCTCTTCCTGGTGGCGATGTACATCTTGTATGAGGCCTACCAGCGCTTCTTCATGCCGGCGGAGATCGCTACCGGAGCGATGATGTGGATCGCAATCGCCGGCCTGATCATCAACCTAATTTCGATGCGCCTTCTGGCATCTGCGAGCAACGAGAGCCTCAACGTCAAAGGAGCCTACCTCGAAGTTTGGAGCGACATGCTCGGCTCGCTAGGCGTAATCATCGCGGCACTCATCATCCGCTTCACCGGCTGGACTTGGGTCGACACGATTGTCGCTGTGGCAATCGGCCTCTGGGTTCTGCCGCGGACGTGGCAGTTGCTTCGCGAAAGCCTGGGAATCCTCATGGAGGGTGTGCCGAGGGGGCTCGACGTGACGGCAATCGAGGCTACCATCCTCGGCGTAGATGGCGTTACGGACGTTCATGACTTGCACGTCTGGGCCGTCAGCAGTGGCAGCAACGTGATGACGTCGCACGTAGTGATACGGGATTCTGCAGATGGGGATGCTGTGCTGGCGGCCGTCGTGGATGCTGTCAGCGATGCATTCGAAATCCATCACTGCACCATCCAGATCGAGCGGGCAGCTTTCCACGAAAGCGTTCCGTCGCCCTCACACTGATCGATCGGTAAAAACCAAACAAACACATCACCCTCTTGGCTGAGGGTGATGTCGTAGAAGACATGCGGTGAAGGATGGCGTAAACGGCAGGAGCACTTCGAGAGGGGTTGGTGAATGGCTTCGCCTGCCCCCGACCATAACCTCCAGAAGGTTCAGCGATGGCTTGGATCATCACGAAGTATCTACTCACTGCCGGATTAGTGATTCTCGTATCGGAGCTGGCAAAGCGCAGTGACAAGCTGGGCGGGCTGGTCGCCGCCCTGCTGCTGGTCACGGTCTTGACGCTGGTCTGGCTTTACCTGGAGAACCAGAGCATGGAGAAGATCTCCAATCATGCTTGGTACACCTTCTGGTACGTGCTGCCGACCCTGCCGATGTTCATCGCTTTTCCAGTGCTGCTGCCCAAACTGGGATTCTGGCCAACGCTTATCAGCAGTATCGTCATCACCATGGTGAGCTTTGGGGGCTTTGCCCTGCTGCTCCGTCGATTTGGCATTGAGCTGTTATAAGTCACGAGCCAGGACTGCAATTCAGGGGCCGTTCAACGACTATTGATGCACTCACCTTTGACCAGGTAGCGAACCATATGTAGTTCGCCCTTTGAGTCTTCGTAGGTCATCATGCTTCTCACGTTACCGCAGTACCGCACGCTGGGCGATACATACACCAACTTACTAACGTCAAGGTCCATGCCATAGGCGTAGTCTTCAAGCTGAGGCATCGGCTTTTTTACGCGCTGAGCATAATCCGCAGTAGCCTCTCTAGCAGATCGCTCAATGCGTTGATTGATCTCCATACCGCTTTGGGCATTGGCTGTTAGTGATGTAAAGAGCATAAACACGGCGATCGCTGATACAGTAGTGTTCATAAGAAGTCCCTTAATAAAAAAGCGCCCGTAGGGGGGCGCTAAAATTCACCTACCAAAGGAGCGTATGGTTTACAGGTGAATGCACTGGCGTGAACAACTGCCCGTCGCTCTTGCCAAGCTGCTTTGAAATGAGACAATTTCCAAAGCAGCAATGCCTCTTACGCTGCCGTTAAACTAGCAAAGGAGGCTAACACCAAGATGATCGCGCAATTACAATTTGGACATGTAATAGATTGTAAGATAATTATTCGAGAGAATACTGAGCCCTCGCGTGAACTAATTCACAGAAAGGCGCAGGGGTTTGGGGCCGTCCATGGGGACTGCCTGCATGGCACTCGATCCAAGGCCAGTACCAGTCCCGCCAGCTAGCGGCAGAAATGCTGCCTGTCCTGGCCGATTCCACCCGTCAGGCGAAGCTGTCGTACACCGTTGCAGGCCCCAGAATCCGCTAAGCTCAAGGGTGGAGCCTGCATGACTGTCAGAAATCTTGCGGCTACATTACAAATTTGTAGGATTTCGCCGCGGCCAGCTTCTTCGCGTTAAGATTCAAGCGTCCTCAGGTGACCCGGCGTATGGACAGAGGTAGCGACTACCACATGCCATACCCCAGCCAAACTTTCGAACAGCCTGCAACCATGGCGGATTAGGCCAACTCCTTCCTCACACCTTGAGATAAGTTATGCGCGTTCTAGTTGTGGAAGACGAAATTAAAACTGCCGAATATCTTCAGCAGGGCCTATCCGAAAGCGGGTATGTCGTAGATATCGTGCACAACGGTGTAGATGCCCTGCACTTGTTCAACACTCATGTCTATTCGTTGGTCCTGCTGGACGTGAACCTCCCAGGTATCGACGGCTGGGATCTGCTGGAAACCATCCGCAAGAGCAGCCGGGTCCGCATCATCATGCTGACCGCCCGCGGACGCATCAATGACAAGCTCAAGGGCTTGGACGGCGGCGCGGATGACTACCTTGTTAAGCCATTCGAATTCCCTGAGCTGCTTGCACGCATCCGTTCGCTGCAACGCCGTGGTGATGAGTTAGTAGAGAAGAGCTCGCTGAAAATTGCCGACCTAGGGATGCTCCGATCAACTTGTCGTGCAGCCGCGGCAAGTTGCAATTTTCCAGGCACCTACAGCGTCATTGGACGAAAAGTGACCGAAAAATCATGTACGGAGAGCTTTTTCGACCGGTTCTCCGTGTT
>NZ_LQXW01000058.1:0-6950 GCF_001586765.1 Pseudomonas sp. ABFPK
AGCCCACACAAGCTCCATCAACCGCCCCCCCAACCTATGATCTAAACCAATGCTTCTATGGTTGCTTTCTAAATTACTGTTTATAAAGTACTTACCTTCTAACTTTTATCAAGCCCCAGAACAACTCGTTCTACGCGAGCTGCGAGCGCGTGTTTCGGCCCGACTTGGCCAAGACCCCAATCGTCGTGTTGAGCAATAACGACGGCTGCGTGATCGCTAGGTCATACGACGCTAAGCCATTTGTGAAGATGGGCGAGCCGTTTTTTCAGGCGAAGGACAAGCTGCGCCGACACGGCATCATGGCCTTCAGCAGTAACTATGCGCTCTACGGCGACATGAGCGAGCGCGTCATGACGCTGATCGAATCGATGGTGCCGGCTACAGAGATCTACAGTATCGACGAGTGTTTCGCTGACCTCTCCGGCATTCAGGAAAACCTGACCCAGTTCGGGCGAAAGCTGCGCTCGAGGATTTTCCAGTGCACGGGAATTCCGGTGGGCGTCGGCATTGCTGGCACGAAGACGCTCGCGAAGCTGGCCAACCATACGGCCAAGCGCCTGCAGGCACAGACGGGTGGAGTGGTCGATATCACCGATCCGTTCAAGCGCGATTGGGTGTTGCGCAATACCGAGGTAAAGGAAGTGTGGGGCATTGGCCGGCGTATGACTGCTCACCTTGAAGCGATGGGTATCCGCACAGCCATGGACTTGGCCAAAGCTGACGCCTGGACACTCCGCCAGAAGTTCAGCGTTGTTGTTGAAAAGACGGCTCGGGAGCTCGCTGGCACGCCATGCCTTGAACTGGACGAGGCTGAACCGCCGAAGCAGGAGATCTGCTGCAGTCGGATGTTCGGAAAGCGGCTGACTGAGCTGGCGCCGATCAAGCAGGCCGTGGCCACTTACGTTGGACGGGCTGCAGAAAAGCTCCGGGCTCAAGACTCCGTGTGCAAGCGAATGCGCGTGAGCATCCGCACCGGCATGTTCAACCCGGACGAGGCGCACCACGCCCAGGGCGCTTTGGTGGAACTGCCATACCCAACTTGCGACACGTTGCTGATGACTCGACTGGCCACGGATGCGGTCGCGCGGATCTTTAGGCCTGGGTTCCGCTACAGCAAGGCCGAGGTGTTGCTGATGGACCTGCGGCAACCAGGTGAGTTTTCAGAGGATTTGTTTGCGCTCAAGCAATCGGTGGCATGTGACCGGCTGATGCAGGTGATGGATAACATCAATGAGCGCTGGGGGAGGGGGACCATGCGAGCCGCCAGCGTGCCGGCGACACCGGACTGGGGGATGAGGAGGGAGATGATGAGCCAATCCTACACGACACGTATTGATCAGCTGTGGACGGTTAAATGTTGAGCTTGCCATCGGCCTGGCTGGCCGAGCTCAATGACCAGCACGCACTGATAGCAGATCCTGATGGCCGGGCCACGGTGCTTACGGAATTGGCGGTATCTGCCCACCGGCGGTGTGACGTTGACGCGGACCAGTTGGCTGACATGCTGGAGTTCGCCGAGTCGGCGAGATTGTGGGCGCTCGAGCATGACCAGCCATGCGGCCCGCTGCGCGTCGATCTGGGGTCGACGAGGCGCTGAGTGAAGTGATAGTCATCCGAGTGCGATACCAATTCTGATACCAATGATCGGGTATCCAAGGGTACTGGAGGGGCAGTTAGTCCAGCAAAATCAACCCTTTATCACCGCCGAACACCCCTAAGAAATCGCATGGTGATGTTGGCGGTAGAAATCAAGTGCTTGTCCTGCGGGGGTTCCAGAGGTGTATTTAGGCCCTCTCGTCAGTTTTGGGCCAATTTTGGGCCAATTCGACTCGGGGCGGCAGCTTCTCCAGCTCCCTCCAGTCCGAGGAGGAGCTGATCCATTTCGCGTAGGTAGAAAGCAACATCTCAACGCTGTGACCAGGCTGGTTCGCGATGAACGCGGGGTTCATCCCAGACATCAGGCACATGGTGGCGTAGGTGTGGCGGGTGTCGTACTGACGGCGTTCACGGATGTTCAGCGCCTTGAGCGCCGATTTGAAGTGGCGGATTGTAACACTTGGCTCGTTGATCCACAGCCCACCTTTGCTCGGTTGGAACACAAATGGGCTGACCGGGTGCGCTGACCTGGATACCACGCGCCGGAGCGTTGCCATCCTCTGGGCCTGCTGGATGGCATTCAGCGCGCTCGTTGAGCAGCACTGATCTGCGAATATTTCTAAGCGTCGCATAGAGGCGCGAGATATCATCGTCAGCGCTTTGCTCAGGGATGATCACCACTAGCTGAAGGGATTGCTTACATGGAAAGAAGCTATTTCGTAACGATGCTTGCACTGATTCTTCATCAAATAGATGCTGCGTATTGGCACGAGTGGGAGATGTTTTTCCTACCTGGTGGGGTACAGGGCTTTCTCCTGTTCAATATCTTGGCAATACCAGTGTTGCTGGTTGGTTATCGAAGCGTGTTGCTGGGTACGGTCAACGCGGTGTTTTTCGCCAAAGTTTGTGTTGGCCTAGGCCTGATCACGTTCCTTGTCCATGCCGGCTTCGGATTGGCTGGATATCACCAGTTTCACCTGCCTGCTTCGATCTCCATCCTCATTCTGTGCTTGGCCAGCTCTGTATGGCTGATGGCAGGGATACGATCCTCATCGCAATGATCGCAGGCGCCGCGCTTACGATCCTGCATCGCTGCACATTTAAATAACACTCCGGTGCAGCCTGCGATGGGGAGCAGGGCATCGGGCAGTTAACGTCAGGCTGAAGTGATGCTGGTTGTTCGGGCTACTAAGCGGCCACCGATGGGTGGTAGCGGCTCAGCGCGTCGATGCAGCACACGGTGCGCCACTGGTGGTGCAGGTTTTTACGTGCTCTCCATTCTTCCCGGGCGGGAAGATAGACGGCAATTCGGTGAAATGCGCTTTGCCCCTGAGCACACCGTTGGAGCGCGCAGGCCATTCCATCGTCATGGATGCTCCAAGCGTTGGCCTCATCGGGGAGGCGTCATTGTTTGAAAGGGGGTGATATTCTCCCCCCGCTTACCAAACAGGGAGATTGGTAATGGGTTTGTTGCGAAGGTTCAGGACGTTTGGCTTACGAATAAAGCCGACTAGATCTCCAACGGCAGCGTTCGTATGGCTTGCGATTTGGATAGCGATCCTGCGATATGGGGACCCATCCGCGTCATTTATCATGTATTCGGTGCCTTTCGGCATTGCTCCGATCGCGCTGGGGCCGCTGGAGCTGCTGCCAGAAAAGTGGCCCAGGCTCAATTTTCTGGCGAATGCCCTGGCCAGCGGTTTCTTCTTTGTCAGCATCATGTTCGCTGGCGTGGCACTATCTTATGAAATGCCATTGGAGAGTGGCGGAAGAACAACGTTCTGCCTTGGCCTCTGGGCTTTACAGCTGTTTATTTTGCACAAGGCTCAGCCCTGGATAAAGCAGTCACCTTTTCGTCGACTTGGCGAGTATCGCATGGCGTACTCCCCTCCGGAGGCCAGCCAAAGAGCCGAGCGGGATTGACGTTGGTGCTGGGGGAATGAGCAGTCGCCCGAAAGTGGTGATCGGCCCGTGGTATCTGTCCAAGCTGTTCAAACGGGTTCCGTACAGGTCGATTTCTGATACCAAAGCGCGCGGAAAGGATTTGCCTCCATTACTGAAGCGGGTTTATCAGCTCGGCACCTTGGTTACGCACATTCCCCACGGCGATACCCACCCGGTACCACTCGAAGGCTTCGGCCGGCTCACCCAGGTTGAGCACCAGTTGTTCTGCGCGCTCGCTCGGCATTGCTGCCGCGATCCACTCGTACGCCAGTTCTGGCGACAACACGACAGGCCGGCGGTTGTGAACGTCGACCATTCCGCCCTGAGCGTCGGCGGTAATGATGACGAACCCGTCGTGCTCTGTGCCGGTGAACTGGCCGATCGAGGCGCAAAGGGCAGGGCGCCCATCCTGGCGGCGGATGTAGTACGGCTGCTTCTTCGGCCCACCTTCATCAACCCATTCGTACCAGCCGTCGATTGGGGTGATGGCCCGGTGCGGCCAGATCGCCCGGAAGAATGGGCCATGCGCCACCTTCTCGACGCGGGCGTTGATCGGCGCAGCGCGATCGGTCGCCCAGTGCGGCCGCCATCCCCACTTCACCAGGTCCGCTCGTGGGCCTGCATCATCCATCCGCAGTACTGCCACCGGCGTGGTCGGCGCGATGTTGTACCGGCCAAGCGGCTGGTCGCCGACGTTGTTCCGCCAGGCCTCTGGCAGGCTCAGGGTTTCAACGAAGTCATGTATGCCACGGTACTGGCTGAGCCTTCCGCACATACGCCCTCCTACCGAAACCTGAAGGATAGCCGTTGGCTGGTAGTAGTGCCGGCAGTCATACGGAGACGGCCAGGCACCCAGCATGCCACGATGCATGACCAACGGATTTCAGCACCTGCCCGCAACGGGGTCAGCCTGCCGTTGCGGGCGATGGCTGCAGGCTGCCTGCCTGCTCGGGAACCCTGACGAACACGCTGTATCTGCCACCTTCCATTTCTTCGAAGGCAATCAGTTTTTTCACCAGCGCACCGTTCAGTACCTTGCCGGCATTCAATAGCAGCATGCCGTTGTCGGCGTTGAGGTTGCGCGCCAGTATCATGCCATCCGCCAGTTCGTGCGTGCTCAATACCTTGATCGCCGGGTCGGTCAAGGTAATGTCGCGCATATACTCGGCACAGACGTTGACGAAGTCTTCCACCAAGTCTGGGTCATACAGCTTTCCAGCATACTTGCGTATGTAGAGCAGTGCCTCATCGCTATTGAGCTGGCGATCCAGGACCAGTCCGCGCTGCAATTCGATGAAATCCACAGCCATTTTCAACCAGCGGGCGCCCAGTGGAATTGCCGCGCCCTTCAGGTGGCCCGGAAAACCGCTGCCATCCCAGCGTTCCTGGTGGTGAAGTATGAGTTGTGCAGCCTCTTTTATTGGCTCCAGGGTCATGACCAGCGCTTCGCTCTGTTTCGGGTATGACCGGTACAGTTCGCGCTCTGGTGGAGGTATGAGATCGGCAGGGCAGGTGAGCATGTTGTCGGTCCAGCTCATCTTGCCGATGTTGTAGAGGGCTGCAGCCATGGTCAGGTTGCGACAGGTACCTTCGTCCAGTCCATGGCTGGTGCAATACACCCGTATCAATTCTATGACTTGCCGGTTGGTCTGCTTGGCCTTGGGCAGACGCATGTTGCCTAACTGCGAAAAGAACTCGGTGGTGGTCACGTAACTGCGCTTGAGTTCTTCATAGGCAAGGTCAAGCATGTCGGCAGTTTGCTGCAGCTCGGCGGTGCGCGCCACTACACGCTGTTCAAGGCTTTCGTTAAGCGCCTTGAGTTGCCTGATCTGTAACTGAGTCAGTTGTTCCAGGCGCTTTCGCTCGCTTTCCGAATGCTGGTGGGCCAATGCCTGGCGCAGAGTGACCAACAGTTCTTCATCATTCCAGGGTTTGCTGATGTAACGATAGATGTGCCCATCGTTGATGGCTTTTGCGATGGTGTCCGTGTCAGCGTAACCCGTAAGCAGAATGCGCAACGTATCGGGAAAACGCTCATGTACGTGGGCCAACAGCGTTGCCCCGTCCATGTTTGGCATGCGCGCATCACTCATCACCAGATTGATCGGGCGTTGTTGGAGCAGTTGCAGGGCGTCGGCACCGCTTTCGGCAAGGAGGAGTTCGTAGGGTTGGTTGCGAAGTAGACGACGAAGGCTGCTGAGAATCGAGGGCTCGTCGTCAACCAGAAGTATCACCGGCTTGTCTGCTGCGCCATCGGTAACGGGTAGCTCCATGGGTCCCTCCCTGCTGGTCTCGGCCAGATTACTCCCAGGCCACAGCCTAGATGATATTTGCCCCTGCCGTTAGCTTTTGCCTGTTGGCCTCACTATGCTCGGAGACAGGTGCATCTTGCCAGGGAGGGTCATGCTGTGCCGATTTGTCTGCAGGTTCGCATCGTTGCCTCGATGCTTGTCGTTTTACCGGCATGGGTGCTGGCCCAGAGCATCGGCGGGCCGCTCACGCCATTGCCGGCGGTGCCTGAGCTTGACCCTGCCCGGGTGGAACTGGGGCGCAAACTGTTCAATGACTCGCGTTTGTCCCTCGATAGCAGCCAGTCCTGTGCTGATTGCCATCGCCTGGATCGTGGTGGCGCGGACGGGCAGGCGCGCTCGCCTGGTGCAGATGGAAAACCCTTGCCAGTTCACACCCCCAGCGTCTTCAACGCCAGCCTGAACTTCCTGCAGTTCTGGGATGGGCGCGCGCAATCGTTTGACGGCCTGGTGCACCTGGCAACCGGTAATACGGACGGCAAAGAAGATGGCTGGGCTACCGCGGTTCAACGAATTGCTGACGATCCGGCTTACCAGACGGGGTTCGCCGAAGCCTATGGCAAGCCGGTGACCACCATTGATGTCAAAGATGCCCTGGTTACGTACCAGCGCACCCTGCTGACACCCGATTCACGCTTCGATCGCTATCTGAAAGGAGATACCAGCAGCCTCAGCCTGGAAGAGAAGCATGGCTATCAGCGCTTCCAGGAGTACGGTTGTATAGCCTGCCACCAGGGTGTGAATATCGGCGGCAACATGCTGCAGAAGTTCGGCGTCTTCGATGATTATTTCGCCAACCGTGGCAATGTTACCGGGGCAGATCGGGGACGCTACAACGTGACAGGTGACCCGGACGACCTCCACCTGTTCAAAGTTCCAAGCCTGCGAAACGTGGAGGTGACTGCCCCTTACTTTCATGACGGTTCGGCGCCCACCTTGGAAGCAGCCGTCGATGCCATGTTTCATTATCAGTTTGCGGATTCCACGCCATCCGGCCACCCAGTCCGCTCTCATCTGGCCAGGCATTCCACGGCCATCTGGCCACCTGTTCCACGGCCATCCGGCCGGGCAGTCGGAGCGCAGCGACGCAGGGGGGGCATT
>NZ_LQXW01000059.1:0-5707 GCF_001586765.1 Pseudomonas sp. ABFPK
CCCCTCGACTGTTTTATCACTGGCAAGTAACCGAGCAACAGGTTGGATAACGGGAGCCGTATGACGCGAGAGTGTCACGTACGGTTCTGCGAGCGGCTACGGGGGCAGTTCCTGTGGCCGACTCACCTCTTCGGGATGAAGGCGCACATCGGTGCCGATGTCGAGTCCGGCCTGGTGCATCACGTCCATGGCACCGCTGCCAATGTGGCCGATGTCACGCAGGTGGCTGAACTGCTGCATGGCGAAGAAAACGCCGTGTATGCAGATGCCGGTTACACCGGTGTCGAAAGGCGCGAAGAGCATGAAAATCGGGGGGTGATCTGGCAGATTGCAGCGCGTCGCAGCACCTATTCCAAGCTGAACCAGCGCAGCGTACTGTACAAAGCCAAGCGCAAGATCGAGTTCTGCAAGGCTCAGACACGGGCCAAGGTCGAGCATCCGTTTCGCGTGATCAAGCGGCAGTTTGGTTACGTGAAAGTACGTTTTCGTGGGCTGATGAAAAACACGGCTCAGTTGACCACGCTGTTCGCCCTGGCAAACCTGTGGAGGGTTCGAAAACAGCTCATGGGTATGGGTGAGGTTCGCGTTTAACACGGAGAGCTGTAGGTGCCTGGAAAATTGCAACTTGCCGCGGCTGCACGACAAGTTGATCGGAGCATCCCTAGGCTCCACCGCTTATTTCACGCCTTATGTTGCTAGTGATGGAACTGTACGCTTAACAATGGACGTTAACTACGTGCACTTGGCGGATATGGGGACCGACAAAGCTGGTGGCCTTGTTGTTGACTATCCTCGGACTGATGGTTACAGGCTTTCTATAACTGATGTGATTCCTAGTGGTGGTAAAGCGCGAATATAAAGACAGCGATAATGGTGATGAATATATATACACCGTTTCAGTTAATAAACAATGAGTCCGTGCACTACCCGCACACATGCTAAGTAAGCTCCATCGTCTGGCTGCTGACCTCCCTGCTACAGGAAGCTCACTGACGAGGATGGGAGGCCGCCGTGTGGGTGGCGCTGAGCCAGGGATTGGCTGGAGCTCCAAGTCATCGCATACTGTTCGCATATCCAGTGTGGGAGGCAGCATGTTGTGGGATGACGAACCTTTGCCGGAGGTTCCTGCCGATATTCTAGCCCGGGTTGGTCAAGGCACCGACTCGGGTGATATCGGCGACTGCGAGCGTTCTGCACTGCAGCGGGTAATCGCTATCAACCAGCGGCTTTACCGCCGAGCCTGGGAGCTTGAGCGAAAGGTAGAGGAGCTGGAGGCACATGGGCAGGCCATGAGGGAGCAAATTGTGGGGCTGGTACAGCTTACGCGACGGCTGGGGTATGAGCCTTCGACCAAGCAGCCGCGTTAAGTAGCCTATCCCTGTTGTGAGCGTGGTCGCTCAACGCGCCATGCCTAGCGCACGCAAAAAAATACCCTGGCCAGAGGCTAGGGTATGGTGGAGCGTTTTCCTCAAAGTGCTCAGCTCAGCATGTCACTCTGGATGATGTAGATCTCAGGAAGATCATCCGCGTTTGGGGCGTCGTTCTGCAACACTTCACAGTCTCGAAGCTCCCTTTTGAAGGTCTCCTGAGCTATGGCCTCATCATCTGCCAGTACCAGATAGGCAGTGTCGTCGTCATCACCACAAACTCGACCTGTTATGAGCCAGGCATTCCGACCAGTTCCGATGAAGTGTTTTCGCTCAACCGCAACATGGGTTGTGCTGGTCAGATTTGGCGCTGGTGCTTGCTCAGTTGTCATGATGGATTCCTCATGGGTATGCATGGTCCTGAGTAATGCGTCACAGCAGTTGCTACGCCTTGCAGCCTGATCAAGTCATCATCAGCACTCGTACCGGCGGCGGTTTTAGGTATTGGCGCTAGCCGGCTATGGTCCGAATCTGGCCCGGCCCACTGGCTATCACCGAAATTGAGCTTGAGGTGGTTTCGAGGGCCGTGGCTGAAGTTCCGCTCGATCTGGTGTTTCCTTAATAGGCACAAGTGCCTAGAATGCGGCTAATAGGCACATGTGCCTATTCTCAACCGTTTGGAGGTAAGATGGACGACGAAGGGCGGGAAGCCAACCGGCAAGCGTTTCTGGCGCTGCTGAAAAAGTATGACGTTAAACAACGCGAGAGCGCGATGCTCATCAACGCCGTCACCAAGCGGCCCTGCTCCGATCGCGCTGTTCGATCCTGGCTCAACGATCCGACCAAGAAATCTTCCCGGCCTTGCCCAACCTGGGCGGTGAATGCGCTTCGAGACGGGATCGTGTACATGCAGCAGTTGATGGAGCGTCGAAAGCAGGCTGCAAAGCTCGACACTGAAGAGGCGCAGGCCTAGATAGGCACGTGTGCCTATTTTCATGCCAGTAGGCACATGTGCCTACCTTTGCTTGGCGGCCGTATAACGCCGCACAGTAAGCTTCCCTAAGCCCGAAGATTTGGGCGACCCGGCTCAGTCTGTAGGAAGCATAACGAAAAAAGCCCCCAGCAAGCCGGGGGCGGTGGTGCATGCTCAAACCTCATAGCTGAGGCTCAGTCATACGGGGTTTTCGCCGTGGGAGGCAGGCCACGCTCTGAGCGGAATTCCTTGGCCATTTCAGCACGACGCATGTCGGAGAGAATGTCGAACTCGCGCTCGTATTCCGGATTGACGCTGCCTGTAACTGCGTAGGCAGCTTCGACCTTCTGTGCTTGTGCTTCGATTGCGTTGGTCATGGTGTTCTTCCCATAGGTTAGATAGATGAGGTGAGGGATCAGTCTGCTTCAGGCAATCGTTCATTCAGTTCCTTGAGCGTCTGGTCATACTGCTCAACCAGGTCGCCGTATTCCTTCGACTCCCAGGGTTCAAGGCCGCCGGCGGATAGGACTTGCAAGCAATAGTCTTTCTGTCCTTGGACGGACCGGATCTGGTCCGCGATCAGGTGTTGATAGTGGTTCATGGTGACTCCACGGAGCTTGGTTGGCGGTGTACCTGGTGATGGCGCACATGAACTACGAAACTGGGTAATAAAAACCCCGGGCGAGCCCGGGGTGTGGTGGTGCGTTTGCCTAAGTGAGCCTGAGAGTGTTATGCGCCATCAGCGGCTTGGTCTCGATGGCGAAGCAGGCGTACCGCATAGGTGTCGCTGATTACGTCGTCAACTTCGGCCGCGAATCGGCTGGCGCCCGATTCAACAACTTCGGGCGACCAGTCAGGAGTGAATCGCGCAGTTGTTGTGCTCAGCACGTTATTGCCCTTGCTGTAGTACTGAGCGATCAGGCGTCTGGCACCTTCATCTCCGGCTTCGAGAAAGGCGATCGCCTCCTTGATGCCAACCGCAGTTCGGTACTCTTTTTTGGCCACTGCTGATGTGCAGTTAAAGCTCAGCCCATCAACGATCAGCCAGCCCATAGCACCCAACCGATCAGCGATGAGTGTTTTCAGTGCATCGGTTTCAACACCTGTAGCCCCAGTCGCGGCCGGCTCACTTGGTAGGTGTTTTGCGTCGATCCGCTTCGCCAGGTCCTCGGTCACGATGAAATGCGTGTCGCCAAGGGTACGCACAATTCCTCGCCCCCGAATTGGTGATGCCAGGCGATCGAGGAGGGGCCTGGTGTCGCGGATTTCTACGCCCTCTCCAGTTTCTGCGATGCGTACGACGCACGCCATTTCGACGACGGTTCGTGCCAGCTCTGGGGTTAAGCAGGTCGATACTTTCACGAGTGTTGCCATGGGTTTTCTCCTGAGGAATTAAACATCGTCCTCAGGGATGAATTACATGGTGGAACAAGGTCGCTGGCACCCATTACACGCGTGCGTGAACCATCCCCATGGGCAAGTTCAACCAGATTTCCCTTCTGAGGAGTGCCCCCATGAGCAGCACCAAAACAGTCCCTGTCGCCGATTACCGTCGCGCTTTCGATCGTCTTTTTCGTAAGGTGAATGACTACCATGCCTGCTGCAGCGCCGATGAGGTAACCAATTGGAAAGAGGTTGCCCAGCGAGTGCTGGCCGAGGTGTCGAACATCTCGTGCTCACGTGCAAAGCCCGATGATCTTGAAAACATGGCCAAAGCGATTGGGAAGATTCAGGGCTACCTGGCGGCCGCGGACGCGCGTATTGAGGCTTATATCCGCGAGGCGTGATTCTTTCCAGCGGCCATCGCATGGCCTGCACCGGGTCTGGCACCTAACGCTACACCACCCCGTACTGCTCAAGCAGTCCGGGGTTTTTTACGCCTACGCTCACGCTCAATTAGGCTGCCAGAACTGATTGAGGGCCTTATTGCAGCGGCGGTTCATTGTGCTGGCGCCGAGCCCGGGGCCGCTTGCCGCTTAGAACCGCTTATCAGGTGTTGTTGGCCATCTCCCAGGACACGGTCAACCTGATACTTGAGGAGCAATCCAATGCAAACCATGCCCGAGACTATCGCTTTGCTACGCAACAGAGCGCCAATTTCTGTAGGTGCCAGCCAGTTCAACGGAAAGCCAGTTTTCAAAGCCTACTCGAAGAGCGAGGACCGCTACTATGAGCTGAGGGGAGACGCTTCAACTGGCGATCACTACGCCGCATTGGTTGCTGAGTATGGCGACGTGATCAGCAAGCCCGCCGAAGATCATGATGTCGAGCAATGCATCCGCTGCTTCGCCGATCTTGAGGTTTTCCAGGTAGGTCTTTGCGACGATTGCCAGGCCTTAGCCCTTTGAACCGAAAACGCTAGACCCACCCGGCCATAGGCCGGGTTTTTTTTGTCTTGAGAATGGTGACGGGGAGCCTCAGGTTGATAAGTGTTGTCCTATAGTTTAAAAATGGAGTCTTCCATTGTGCTTGCGTGGATGAGGGGGGGCCAAAGAGTTGACCCGCGGTCGCAGCGATGTGCGCTGGTGCAGCCGCCTAGCTGATGAAGAACAATTCACCCTCGGTCGCTATGCGATTTGCCTTTGCGACTAGTGCAGCAGCACCTGCAGATTGGGATTTGTCCAAGGCCATCATAATTGACTGACTCTGCCAGCATGCCGTCTACCCATACATTTTCGGGTGCAAGAATTTGGACAACGAAGTTCAACTGCAACAACCGCTTTTGAGCCCGAACGATTTCAAGGCCGCGTACAAGGCAGGCGGCTGGAATGGTCGTATGCTCGCCATTCGCTGGAAAAAAACCGCTTTCTCGATCAGCAGGTTGGTCAACGACCTAGACCGTAGTCCGCACTGGGATGACGCGGTCCGCGGCTTGCCCGAAGTTCAGCTGCAACAACCGCTGTTGACCCCTGATGAATTCAAGGGTGCGTACAAGGCCCGCGGCTGGAATGGCCGCAAGCTTGCAATTCGCTGGAAAAAAACCGCTGTGTGGATCAGCAAAATTGCCAGCGATCCAGATCGTGACCTGCACTGGGATGATGCGGTCCGCGGCTTGCCAGTAATTGTGATTCCGAAGAAATCCAAGGCTAAGTAGGCGGGACCTTGCCAGGGGTCCCGCAGCGTTCTGGGGTGTTTGCGTTGTTCTCCTGGGAGCTACGTGGACTGAGACGTATGTAGCGTTGTTCCACATCTCCCTAGGTCATGCAACGCAAGCCTCAGGAGATTGCAAATGGGAACACTTGCGGATTCCACGCCATCCGGCCACCCAGTCCGCTCTCATCTGGCCAGGCATTCCACGGCCATCTGGCCACCTGTTCCACGGCCATCCGGCCGGGCAGTCGGAGCGCAGCGACGCAGGGGGGGCATT
>NZ_LQXW01000060.1:0-5626 GCF_001586765.1 Pseudomonas sp. ABFPK
TTGTGCTGCGAAGAGGCCGGTACTGACAAAGCCTGTCTGTTGCTTGTACCGGCCTCTTCGCAGCACAAGGCTGCTCCTACAAAGGCCGCGTCAGACGAGCGATATTTGTTCTCTGCGCGACAGCGCAGCCCAAAAGGGCTGGGTTATCTCCCACAGGTACCGAGCAAGCCTCGGGCAATGCACTTTCCCTGTGGGAGCGGGTTTACCCGCGAAGAGGCCGGTACAGGCTGACTCAAACAATCAGGGCCCGCTGCACCTCGCCCACCGTTGTAGCCAGGCTGTTCAGGTGCAGGTTCAACACCCGCTCCACCGGCGCCTGGTCCAGCGGCCAGTGCAAGGCAATGCTCCCGGCCAGGCGCCCTTCGGCATGCACCGGCAGGGCAATGGCGCGGATCAGGAACGGCAAGCGCACCGGATACTCCCAGTGCCCTTCGGTGCGCTGGCCGAACCCCTTGTTCGCTTCCTCCTCGATGTCGCGCAGCACCGTCTCGTCGCCCACCCGCTCATGGGCCGCCAGGCGCTGCACTTCATCGACCGCCAACTCACCCAGGCATGCCCGCCCCATCGCCGAGTGGAACAGGCTGGCATGATGCCCGACGATCTGGCAGGTGTGCGGGTAACGCTTGCGCAATACCTGGGGCACAGCGCTTTCCATCACCTCCAGCCGCTCGCCGTCGAAACACGACAGGTCGGCCACCAGCCCGGTGCGTTCGCTCAATTCCAGTAGCATGGGCGCGGCGTGTTCCACCAGGCGCCGTTTGAAACGCAGCTGGCGGTCACCGAACAGGCGCCGCGCGCACAGCCGGTAACGCCTGTCGCTGAGGCCGCGGTAAACCCAGCCCTGCTCCTGCAAGGTGGCGAGCATGCGCGACACCGTGGCCTTGGGCAGCGCCGTCAGGTAATGCAGTTCTTCCAGGCCCAGCGCCTGGTGTTCGCCAAGCAGGTCGACGATGGCCAGCGCCCGTTCCACCGAACGCACGCCGCCACTGTCTGCCGTGATGCCCATGAGTGTGACCTCCCTGTAACTGGATGGTCAGGATAGCCAGCAAGATCCGCGCCTGCCCAGCGGTTTCATGGCGCTTGCAGGCTCCGGGGTGGGCGCCGCGCTACCCAACGGGTGAGCTGTTCATGGGCATGGGCCAGCTGCAACACCGCATGGTCAGCCTGGGCCGGGCCGATGATCTGCAGGCCCATGGGCAACCCGGCAGCGTTGAAACCGACCGGTACGCTGATGCTAGGCAAGCCGGCCAGGGTCGGCCCAATCACCACTTCCATCCAGCGGTGATAGGTGTCCATCGCCCGCCCACCGACCACCGTTGGCCACGGTTGCCATGCATCGAATGGGAACACCTGGGCCGATGGCAACAGCAGGTAATCGTAACGCTCGAACAGCTTGCCCAGCGCGCGGTACCAGTCGCTGCGGGCCACCGAAGCCTGGTACACCGCTGCCGCGCTCAGTTGCAGGCCACCCTCCACCTCCCACTGCGCCTCGGGCTTGAGCAGCGCGCGCTTGCCCGGGTCGGCATAGGCGGCAGCGAGGTTGCCGTGCACCAGGAAGTGGCGATGGGTCAGCCAGCATTGCCACAAACGCGCCAGGTCGAACGCCGGCTGGCAGGCCTCGACCCGGCAGCCCAGTTCGGCGAAGTCTGCCAGGGCCGCTTCGCACAGGCCCAGTACCCCGTCATCCATCGCCAGGTAACCGTCGTAGTCGCCCAGCCAGCCAACCCGCACGCCGCGATAATCGCGCTGCAACCCGGCGGCAAAATCGCGCCGGCCATCGCCCAGCGACAACGGCGCCCGCGCATCGAAGCCCGCCTGGGTCGACAACAGCCGCGCCACATCCACCACGCTGCGGCCCATCGGCCCCTCGGTGGCCAACTGCTGCACGAACAGTTCCGGCGCCGGCCCGTGTGGAACGCGGCCCTGCGACGGGCGCAGGCCATACACGTTGTTGAACGCCGCCGGGTTGCGCAGCGAGCCCATCATGTCGCTGCCGTCGGCGACCGGCAGCAGGCGCATGGCCAGCGCCGCCGCCGCCCCACCGCTGCTGCCCCCGGCCACCTTGCCCGGGTCGTAGGCATTGGTGGTGGTGCCGAACAGGGGGTTGTAGGTCTGCGAACCAAGGCCGAATTCCGGCACATTGCTCTTGCCCACGATCAGCGCACCACTGGCCCGCACCCGCGCCACACTGATCGCGTCCTGCTCGGGCACCTGCTCGGCGAACAGCGGCGAGCCCAGGGTGGTGCGCAACCCGGCTGTGGCGGCCAGGTCCTTGATCGCCTGGGGCATGCCATGCATCCAGCCGCGCGAATGGCCACGGGCCAGCTCGCAGTCACGCTCATCGGCCTCGGCCAGCAGTGCCTCGGCCGGGCGTAGCGACACCAGCGCGTTTACCTGCGGGTTGAAGCGTTCGATGTGCGCCAGATAAGCCTGCATCACCTCCCGGCACGATATCTGGCGGGCATGGATGGCCCGGGACAATGCCTCGGCATCGAGGGCAACGATGGGGTCGATGGCTAGCGGCATCACGGTTTCACTCCAAGGTTGAAAGCGGCAGGCTTGCCCACGCGTGGGGCTTCTTTCAGGCAATAGGTGCCCAGCAGTGTCAGCAGGCAGGCGAACAGCACGTAGAACGACGGCGCCACCGGGGTACCGAGCACCTTGCTCAGCCAGGTGACGATCAACGGGGCGAAGCCGCCGAACACCATCACCGCCACGTTATAGGCCACCGACACACCGGTAGAACGCACCTCGACCGGGAACTGCTCGGCCAGGGCCGTGGGCGCCGGCCCGAAGAAGCCACCGATGGCGGTGCACAGCAGCAGTTGCATCACCAGCAGGCGCTCCAGCGACGGCGCGGCAGCCACCCACACATACAACGGGTAGACCATGACGAAGAACGCCAGGGTGAAGGCCATCAGCACCGGGCGCCGCCCCAGCCGGTCAGACAACGCCCCGGACAGCGGGATCACCACGGTCATCAGCCCAACCGCAAGCATCTGCACCAGCAGCACCTGGTCCAGCGGCAGGCCGAGGTTCTTGTGGGCGAAGGTCGGCATGTTCACCAGCACCACGTAGAACGACACCGTCGCGCCACAGGCCAGGCCCATCGATACCAACAGGCTGCGCCGATGCTCACGCAGCACCTGCCACAAGCTGGGCGACTGGCCCTTGGCCTGGCGGCGCGCCTCGATGAATTCCTCAGGCTCTTCCATGTGCTTGCGAATCCACAGCCCCACCGGGCCGATCAGCAGGCCGAGCACGAACGGGATACGCCAACCCCAGCTGTCCAGCGCCGCAGGCGTGCACAGGTGGGTGACCAGGGCCACCATCGCCGCCCCGGAGAACACCGCCAGGCACTGCCCCACCAGCTGCCACGAGCCATACAGGCCCTTGCGGTGGGCCGGCGCGCTCTCCACCAGAAAGGCCGTGGCGCTGGCGTACTCGCCGCCGGTGGCAAAACCCTGCAGCATGCGCGCCACCACGATCAGCATCGGCGCGGCCATGCCGATGGCCAGGTAGTCGGGGGCAAAGGCGATCATGGCAATGGAGACGGTTATCAGCCGGATGATCATCTGCATCGCCGCCTTGCGGCCTTTGCGGTCGGAATACATGCCCAGCAGCACGCCGCCCACCGGGCGCATGAAAAAGCCGACGCCGAAGGTGGCCAGGGCCATCAGCAGCGAGGCGTATTCGTCGTCGGAGGGGAAGAACTGACGGGCGATGATGCTGGCCAGAAAGCCGTACACGATAAAGTCATACCACTCCAGGGCGTTGCCGATGACGGCGGCGACCACTTGCCGGGTACGCGACACGCCGGTGCTCGAAGTCTGCATAGGAAACACTCCACACAATGATTGGGTGATCGCCCAGGCGCGGTCGCGCCCGGGTTCCAGCGGCAGTCGTCAAAAGGAAAGGTCAGGCGGGCGCGAGCCAGCGCTCTGCCAGCGCGCCCCAGTAGGCGGCGCCGGTCAGCAGGATGTCATCGTTGAAGTCGTAGGCCGGGTTGTGCACCATCGGCCGCGATACACCATTGCCGATGAACAGGTAGGCGCCGGGGCAGCGTTGCAGCATCCAGGCGAAGTCTTCGCTGCCCATCAGCTTGCGGGTGTTGCCATCCACTGCCTCGGCACCGAGCAATTCCACCCCCACCTGCCGGGCGAAGGCGTTTTCCGCGGCATGGTTGACCAACACCGGGTAGGCCGGGCGGTGTTCTAGGGTGGCGCGGCAACCAAAGCTTTCGGCCTGGCTGACGATAATGGCCCGCACCCGCTCCAGGGTCTGCGCCCGCACCTCGGCGTTCAGCGCGCGCAGGCTCAGGCGCAGCAGCGCCTGCTGCGGAATCACGTTGGCCGCTTCGCCGGCCTGCAAGGCGCCGACGGTAACCACAGCCGCCTCCTGCGCATCGATATTGCGCGCCACCACGGTTTGCAGGGCCATCACCACACTGGCCGCCGCCACCAGCGGGTCGACGGTCAGGTGCGGCATCGAGCCATGGCCGCCAACCCCGTCGAGGGTCACCGTGAGCAGGTCTTGCGAGGCCATCATCGGCCCCTCGCGAAAGCCCAGGTGCCCGGCCGGCAGCCCGGGCATGTTGTGCATGCCGAACAGTGCATCGCAAGGGAAGCGCTCCAGCAGGCCGTCGGCCAGCATCGCCTCGGCGCCACCCTGGCCCTCCTCGGCCGGCTGGAAGATCAGCGTCAGCGTCCCGTCGAACTGCCGGGTGGCCGCCAGGTAGCGCGCGGCGCCAAGCAGCATGGTGGTATGCCCGTCATGGCCGCAGGCGTGCATGCAGTCTTGGTGCTGGCTGCTGTACGCGGCGCCGGTGGCCTCGTGGATGGGCAACGCGTCCATGTCGGCGCGCAGGCCCAGGCGGCGTGGGCTGCTGCCATTGCGCAGTACGCCGACCACGCCGGTCTTGCCGATACCGGTGTGCACTTCATAGCCCCATTCTTCGAGCAGCTGGGCAACCAGCGCCGAAGTGCGGCTTTCTTCGAACCCCAGTTCCGGGTGAGCGTGGATATCGTGACGGATTGCGTGCAGGTCGCTGGCCACATCGTTCAGCCAGGCCAGGATGTGCTGATGTCGGGACATGTAGAGTCTCCTCGCGCGGGTGGTTTCCCGTTCTTGTTGTTCGCCTTGAGGTCACGACGGGTGAGGCAGGTCGTGCTTGGCTGACAGATAAGCGCGAGGAGCGATGAAGCACAATCGAATCTGGTTTCGCACGGTGGAACCGAAACGTGGCTTGCCGGGGAGGTAGTCACTTTGGCGGCCCTACCTGCTGGCCGTAACCATCTCAGCCAGACGCACGAGATGGCCGCCAGTGTTCCAGTTGAAGCGCCGCCCCACTTTTGCCCCCCCAAGGCATGGGCAATCCCTGTAGGAGCGGGTTTACCCGCGAACACAGGCGAAGCCTGTGCCAGCCACCACGGTACTTACCATTCAGCACGCAGGCTTGAGCTCTACTCGATAAGCCGTATATCGCTCCAGAAAACCTCGGCTAGGGATGCTCCGATCAACTTGTCGTGCAGCCGCGGCAAGTTGCAATTTTCCAGGCACCTACAGCGTCATTGGACGAAAAGTGACCGAAAAATCATGTACGGAGAGCTTTTTCGACCGGTTCTCC
>NZ_LQXW01000061.1:0-5556 GCF_001586765.1 Pseudomonas sp. ABFPK
CCCGGTTGAGTGGCCGGATGACCGTGGAATCAGTGGTCGGATACGCGTGGAATGGGTGGCCGGATCACCGTGGAATCGGTGGTCAGATGCTTATGGAATGGGTGGCCAGATGACCGTGGAATCCGCAGTGAAGGCGCAGGGCAACGGGCGATGGCGAACATCAGAGCCTTCCTGGAGGGTCATCTGAAGCTACGTATCAACGAGCAGAAAAGCGCAGTAGCACGGCCTTGGAAGCGAAAGTTTCTGGGCTACGCGATTACGATCTATCGCCAAGAGACACGGGTGCGACCTGCCCCCGAAAGCCTGCGAAGACTGATGGATCGAGTTCGTGAGTTGCTGCGCAAGGGGCGAGGACGGTCCTTGTCTCACACTATAGAGATGCTAAATCCCGTGTTGCGGGGTTGGGCAAACTACTTTCGGCTTACCGCGAACATGCGGATGCTGGAGGAACTCGATTGGTGGCTGCGTCGAAAACTACGTTGCCTGCTCTGGCGACAGTGGAAAACCCCGAAGACCCGCGAACGACGACTCATCTTGCTTGGGCTTAGGCCTGAGCGGGCGTGGAAGTCGAGTGTAAACGGGCGAGGGCCTTGGTGGAACTCGGCATCCAAACACATGAATCAGGCAGTACCGACGTTGTACTTCGCCAAAATGGGGCTGGTCTCGCTGCGCAGCACTGTGCAGGGACTCCAGCGTATTAGTTGAACCGCCGTATGCGGAACCGCACGTACGGTGGTGTGAGAGGGCTGAGGGAAAAAAAAATCCCTCACCCTACTCGATCCTGTCGAATTGGCCAGGCACCACCCACGCTGACGTAAGGGCTCTAACAACAGCTTGGCAGGAAGCTACTGCAGTATGCGGAGTGACTGAGTGGCAGAGTGCTGTAGGAGGGCGGCTAACATGAGCGCCGGAGCGGTTGTCTAGCACCAGTCGGCCCCTTCGCAGCAAACTTGCTGCACACATCAAGCCAGAGAGCCGCTGCAGAGCAGGTCACCGGCCATGACTGACCCGATTCCGTTGCCAGTTGATCTACCGCTGAACGCACCACAACCTCGTTACCACTAACCGCAGTGATTTCGCCGGCAGAGATGATGGGATCTACGGTTAACGAGCAACGTGACCACCCAAGCCTGCCCCCTTGTTCGGTTTGCTCTGGTCGACTCGATCGCCCATCGCGGGTTAAGCCCCTGCCACATCCATCCGGCACCAGGGCTCCAGCACGCCCGCTCAACGGCAGATTGTTGACCTGCCATCGCTGTGCTCATTGGTTTTCACGTGAAAACCTGGCGCCGTCCAATTGTGCCATTGCTAGATGAACGCCCCCTCAACGGCCCGTCCCCCTGGATCCGCCGGCCGATATACGAGCTAAAGCAGCGAATTGTGCCATCGCTAGAGGATCGAGAGCGCCTAGATTGCCAAATGTGCCACGCCTAGAGCCTAAAGCAGGATCCGCCCACCAAATGTGCCATCGTTAGATGATGGTCCTGGAGATAGCGTCCACTCCAGATGTGCCACGCTTAGTGCAGTAGCTCATCTGGCTTATGCCACTTTTCACAGTGAAAACTATATCAACGATGCCGTTTACGAGCTCCGTTCAACTAGTACAAAGAGACGGAGGCAATGTGCGTCGAGTCTATCAGGTAAGAGAGGGGGTCCAAGGGGGGGCTTACTACCCTTGCCCCCTCAATTGTGCCATCGTCAGGGGCACTGGAGGCTCTGTAGGTGTCTGATAAGGCTCAAGAATCGAAATGTGCCATCGTTAGAGCATTGCTAAAGCAATTGCTGAGGATTAGCGCGTTTGGGTGCCGCGAATCTTGAGGAAGAGTGCCATCGTTAGGGCTGGTGCATATGCCCAGTTATGAGCCGCAGATAAGCTGGAGGCACCGTATTTATTGGGCTCCAGCAAATTGTGCCATGCCTGGGAAGCCAAATTCCTAGGGACGGCACAATTCAGGAGATCCTCTAGCAATGGCACAGGAAGGTACTAAACGTGGCACATAGCTCTAAGGATGGCACTGGCGACATCTAGCCCCGGCACATAAGCCTAGAAAGATGGCACTGTTGTCCCTGGGGATGGCACAGAAAAATGGCTGTAGCCCTTGTGGCGTAAGGGTTTGGGGTCTTCACTAACAAAGCTTTAAAAAAGCAGTGAAAACAGAAACAAGCTGTTGTAGGTTTTTTGCTTTCGCAATTTTGAGTCAAAAGCGAAGAGCAAAAAGCACCCTCTAGGCATGGCACAATTGACCACTGACGGTGGAACCGTAATTTCGTTGACCGGACGACAATTGATCGAGTAATGTGCCACCACAGTCACTGATGGCACAATTCACAATGGACTCAGAAACCCCCACACCGAGAGCTCCGCGAGCAAAGCGTACAACCGGAGCAACAACGGAAACTAGTCCAGCGAAACGCAAGAGAGCACCAAAGCTCCAGGTCGTTCGAGATGTCGAACCATCCAAAGCCGTTGAGCTGAGGAAGGCGACCGAAGCCCTGTCAATGCGAAACGTCTCCGCCACTAGTGACTTCACCTTCCTACAGCGAAAACTCTACAACACACTCCTGCAGTTCGCCCAGCAACGGCCACGGGAGGAGATGGTTCACGAGATCCCGATTCGAGACGTCGAAGACAACATTGGACATACCACGTCCAATAGCCGCGACTACCTCAAAAAGGTGCTCGTGAGCATGTCGCAGACGCAGGTTGAGTTTGACTACAAGGGTGAGAGCCCTGGCCGAAAAAGCGAGTGGGGTATCGCAAACCTAATTGCTGAAGCCTACATCCTTGAGGATGGGCAAACCCTGCGCTTCTCGTTCCCACCAGATCTGAAACGCCGGCTGCTCGACCCAGCGATCTTCAATTTGATCGATCTGCGGATGCAGTACCACTTTTCAAGCTTTTCAGCGCTTACGCTCCACGAGATCACGTCACGCTATTTTGGCTCACCCATGGGTGAGACCTACCGTGCGCACTGGTCTGAGTGGAGCGTTGTGTTGTCTGGATCAGCCACTCCGCACGCCGAGTTTCGCGATTTCAACAAGATGCTTGGTCGTGCTATCGACCAGGTCAACAGCATCGAGCGAAGATTCCGCATCACTCCGCACGTGACCAAGGCCAACCGGAAGATGGATAAGCTCTGGTTCAAATTGGAGACCTTGGTTCAACCAGGCTTAGACCTGGGACCATCCCCCGAGCTGGTTAGCCAGGACGTATCCAAGCGCCTGAAGGCACTGTCCTTGAGCAAAAAGGACATCGATGAGCTCGGGATGACTCATGATGAAGAATACCTCTTAGCTCAAGCTGACTACACAGAAGCGCAAATGCGCAAGGAGGGGGCCAACGTTGCAAGTCCCGCGGCATATTTCAAGGCTGCGGTCGCCAACAACTACGCCAAGGCGCCAACCCAGAAGAAGGGAGCGGAAGCTGCCAAATCCCAGAAGCCAGCGGCTAACGCTACTAAGCCAGCTGCGAAAGCAAAGCCAGCGCCGAAAGCAGCACCAACGAATCAAATGGCTGACCTTTTGGAGCAGTGGGGAGCTGCTCAACGCGAGACTATCCGTGGCGAGTTCCAGGGGTTGTCGGATGAAGAAAAGAACGAGCTGGCTGAGAAATATGACGCCGAGCTGAGGAAGGATGACTTCGCTTACGGGCAGTACCGGACCAAAGGATTGACTCCTATGGTGACCAATTGCTTGGTGGCAATCTTGTTCCAGGAACGCTTCCCTGAGACTCCGACCCCGGAAACGCTCCTTCAATTCTTGCTTAGTGGCGGCAAGATCTGACGCTTTGTTACGCGGGCTCAGCCATTTGCGCGGTCCGCTGCACAAGGTTCAATAGGGTATCGGCTGAAAGGTAAGGGGCATTCTTTAGCATTTGCTCAATGAGCAAGGTCACAACCCCGAAGCAGTCGCCTGGACCTATGGGTACCGATCTTGGTGCACGGCCTTTCGTGTTCACCGAGATGAACACTTTCCCTGGCTGATTCTCGATGGTGAACCATTTTTCGTTCTGCGCGCCGTGGCCTTTGCCATCGAATTTCGTCTGCATCTGCATGAAGGTGGCTAGTACACCAGGCAGCTCGCGGCCAGAAAGCTGAATACTGATCTTTTCGGCCCAGTTGAACGTCCGGGATGCGGTTGCTTCGGCAGCTTCGATCCGAATCGTATGCTCTCCGCTTCTGGTTGTATCAGATTGGAAGCACAAGGCCACCTTCGCCCCGTAAACATGCCGAGTGACGAAGGTCTTCTTGTCTGCAGACTCGCTCGATAGCTCAGAGGTTACTGGTTCTTCACTAGTCTGGATTTCGGCGGCCTCTATCAACACCTCTTGTTCCTCAAGGCAGGAGAACTGCTGATGTAAGCTTCTGTAGGTGTCACAGAGATACCTGCCAATATCTGAGTCCGCACACCCGCTATCCGACCACTGCTTGAGCTGCTGAGAAAATTTCGGCCCTTCGACCTTCCCGATGTTGATCAGCACAGACAGAGACGGTTGTGGCAGATTGGCTATGCGGATGCGTTCGACACACCCCGGGAGAATCGTGAAGAAAATCCCTTTGAGGTAGTGCAGGGCAGTGTGGTCGCCAGCTTGCGCCCTTTCGATCGCGTCACTAAGTGCATCTCCCTCTGATTGGTAAACCTCATCGAGCACATCGCTGGACGGTATTGGGATTCGCAAACTAGAGAGCTTGGCGGATGCAGACTGGGCATCAAAACGCATATAAGAAAACCCTTGGCTCAGAAAATACCGTTACTTGGCTAACGGATACTAGCAATACAGCCAATTCTTATCAATACGTGTTATATGTCCTATTGGTATATTCGGATTGCTCTATAGTATTTCTATGTCTAAGGCTTTGTTCAGCTCATCTTCTATGTCGACTGAGCAACCACCCAGCAAGAAATCAGATTTCTCCAGGACGCCCAGTGCCATCATGATCAGTGGGGTTCCGATATCAATATGCTTCGCCACGACCCTGATCGCTGAAAGATCACGCAGTGAGGGTTTTGGGCGCCCAGTGCGCCATGAGTTGAGCTTTTCAAAAGGGACATGAATTTTTTCGGCCGCCTCCTTTAGGTTCTCAGACCAGGTGGCTGCGATCAGTTCATCCAGGATGAAAGTTGGAGAAGAGGCGACGCCTGCCTTTGTGACGTCCTCGAAATAGGCTGCAGTCTCATGGCTCTCGCTGACTGCTTTCGCATTGAACATCGCGGACTGCTGGATAAGGCAGTAATCCGACCAGCGGAAAACGTCCGCCATCTGCAGGACTCGAAAACCAGAACAGTCAAGAAATGCAGCGATTAGGTCTATTCGTTTTCGATCCAGTTCGTCGTGGAGGGCACGCGGCTTGGCTTTTGACTCATCCCCAAAGCAACTCGCTAACGTGTCAGCGGTGAAACCACAAGCTTTGCTGGCTTCTTGGAAAGGGTGAATCGCCCCTGGTTTCGTAGACACCTCCAAGCCTCATAATGAGGCCCAAATAGGAGGTGCCATGAGTCGTCAGCGTTACCCCGAAGAGTTCAAGATCGAAGCGGTCAAGCAAGTGACCGAGAAAG
>NZ_LQXW01000062.1:0-3193 GCF_001586765.1 Pseudomonas sp. ABFPK
CTGAGTTCGGGATGGGATCAGGTGGTTCCAATGCTCTATGGTCGTCAAGAAATTCTGTTGCCAGAATGTCCAGATGGACAGCCCAGCGAATTCGGATATGCGATATTTGTGATGTTGCGAACTTTCGGTTGTTTCGTCTTCACCACCGCAATCTGCGCTAGCAAATTGCTTGGGTGTTATATGGTCAAGCCTCACGGGCAATTAGTATTGGTTAGCTCAACGCCTCACAGCGCTTACACACCCAACCTATCAACGTCGTAGTCTTCGACGGCCCTTCAGGGGATTCAAGATCCCAGTGAGATCTCATCTTGAGGCAAGTTTCCCGCTTAGATGCTTTCAGCGGTTATCTCTTCCGAACATAGCTACCCGGCAATGCCACTGGCGTGACAACCGGAACACCAGAGGTTCGTCCACTCCGGTCCTCTCGTACTAGGAGCAGCCCCTCTCAAATCTCAAACGTCCACGGCAGATAGGGACCGAACTGTCTCACGACGTTCTAAACCCAGCTCGCGTACCACTTTAAATGGCGAACAGCCATACCCTTGGGACCGGCTTCAGCCCCAGGATGTGATGAGCCGACATCGAGGTGCCAAACACCGCCGTCGATATGAACTCTTGGGCGGTATCAGCCTGTTATCCCCGGAGTACCTTTTATCCGTTGAGCGATGGCCCTTCCATACAGAACCACCGGATCACTAAGACCTACTTTCGTACCTGCTCGACGTGTTTGTCTCGCAGTCAAGCGCGCTTTTGCCTTTATACTCTACGACCGATTTCCGACCGGTCTGAGCGCACCTTCGTACTCCTCCGTTACTCTTTGGGAGGAGACCGCCCCAGTCAAACTACCCACCATACACTGTCCTCGATCCGGATAACGGACCTGAGTTAGAACCTCAAAGTTGCCAGGGTGGTATTTCAAGGATGGCTCCATGAGAACTGGCGTCCCCACTTCAAAGCCTCCCACCTATCCTACACAAGCAAATTCAAAGTCCAGTGCAAAGCTATAGTAAAGGTTCACGGGGTCTTTCCGTCTAGCCGCGGATACACTGCATCTTCACAGCGATTTCAATTTCACTGAGTCTCGGGTGGAGACAGCGCCGCCATCGTTACGCCATTCGTGCAGGTCGGAACTTACCCGACAAGGAATTTCGCTACCTTAGGACCGTTATAGTTACGGCCGCCGTTTACCGGGGCTTCGATCAAGAGCTTCGCTTGCGCTAACCCCATCAATTAACCTTCCGGCACCGGGCAGGCGTCACACCCTATACGTCCACTTTCGTGTTTGCAGAGTGCTGTGTTTTTAATAAACAGTCGCAGCGGCCTGGTATCTTCGACCGGCATGGGCTTACGGAGCAAGTCCTTCACCCTCGCCGGCGCACCTTCTCCCGAAGTTACGGTGCCATTTTGCCTAGTTCCTTCACCCGAGTTCTCTCAAGCGCCTTGGTATTCTCTACCTAACCACCTGTGTCGGTTTGGGGTACGGTTCCCAGTTATCTGAAGCTTAGGAGCTTTTCTTGGAAGCATGGTATCAACCACTTCGTCGCCTAGAGGCAACTCGTCATCAGCTCTCGGCCTTGAAATCCCGGATTTGCCTAAGATTTCAGCCTACCACCTTAAACCTGGACAACCAACGCCAGGCTGGCCTAACCTTCTCCGTCCCTCCATCGCAATAACTGGAAGTACAGGAATATTAACCTGTTTTCCATCGACTACGCTTTTCAGCCTCGCCTTAGGGACCGACTAACCCTGCGTCGATTAACGTTGCGCAGGAAACCTTGGTCTTTCGGCGTGCGAGTTTTTCACTCGCATTGTCGTTACTCATGTCAGCATTCGCACTTCTGATACCTCCAGCAAGCTTCTCAACTCACCTTCACAGGCTTACAGAACGCTCCTCTACCGCGTCATCAAAGATGACACCCGTAGCTTCGGTGCATGGTTTGAGCCCCGTTACATCTTCCGCGCAGGCCGACTCGACTAGTGAGCTATTACGCTTTCTTTAAAGGGTGGCTGCTTCTAAGCCAACCTCCTAGCTGTCTAAGCCTTCCCACATCGTTTCCCACTTAACCATGACTTTGGGACCTTAGCTGACGGTCTGGGTTGTTTCCCTTTTCACGACGGACGTTAGCACCCGCCGTGTGTCTCCCATGCTCGGCACTTCCAGGTATTCGGAGTTTGCATCGGTTTGGTAAGTCGGGATGACCCCCTAGCCGAAACAGTGCTCTACCCCCTGGAGTGATACATGAGGCGCTACCTAAATAGCTTTCGAGGAGAACCAGCTATCTCCGAGCTTGATTAGCCTTTCACTCCGATCCACAGGTCATCCGCTAACTTTTCAACGGTAGTCGGTTCGGTCCTCCAGTCAGTGTTACCTAACCTTCAACCTGCCCATGGATAGATCGCCCGGTTTCGGGTCTATACCCAGCGACTAAACGCCCTATTAAGACTCGCTTTCGCTACGCCTCCCCTATTCGGTTAAGCTCGCCACTGAATATAAGTCGCTGACCCATTATACAAAAGGTACGCAGTCACCTAACAAAGTAGGCTCCCACTGCTTGTACGCATACGGTTTCAGGTTCTATTTCACTCCCCTCTCCGGGGTTCTTTTCGCCTTTCCCTCACGGTACTGGTTCACTATCGGTCAGTCAGTAGTATTTAGCCTTGGAGGATGGTCCCCCCATATTCAGACAAAGTTTCTCGTGCTCCGTCCTACTCGATTTCATTGACAAGAGATTTTCGTGTACGGGGCTATCACCCACTATGGCCGCACTTTCCAGAGCGTTCCACTAATCTCAAATCAACTTAAGGGCTGGTCCCCGTTCGCTCGCCACTACTAAGGGAATCTCGGTTGATTTCTTTTCCTCAGGGTACTTAGATGTTTCAGTTCCCCTGGTTCGCCTCTTGCACCTATGTATTCAGTACAAGATACTCAGCTTGTGCTGAGTGGGTTCCCCCATTCAGAGATCTCTGGATCACAGTCTGTTTGCCGACTCCCCAAAGCTTATCGCAGGCTACCACGTCTTTCATCGCCTCTGACTGCCAAGGCATCCACCGTATGCGCTTCTTCACTTGACCATATAACCCCAAGCAATCTGGTTATACTGTGAAGACGACATTCGCCGAAAATTCGCATGTTGCTCTTTCGAGCAGAACTCACAAATTTTACCTTAGCCTGATTAACCAGCAGTGAAACTGG
>NZ_LQXW01000063.1:0-2994 GCF_001586765.1 Pseudomonas sp. ABFPK
AGTCGGGTGGGAGCCAGCCATTCCTGGCTGACTCCCCCCTAAGAACCGTACGTGCGCCTTTCAGCGCATACGGCTCAAGCCTTCGCTAAGCTTCCGATGGAAGCCGGTTTGTTCACGTGCAGGCCACGAGTATGCAGTTGGTTGTGGCAGTTAGGGTGTAAGAGTACCCGATTGGCCAGTTCGTCTCCACCGCCGAGGGAGCGGTGTACGACGTGGTGGTCATGCCACCCTGTCTCTCTGGTAATCGGTTGCTTACACAGCAGACACAGTCCATTTTGACTGGCAAAGAGGCTGCCGATTTGTTTCCGGTATTTGAGCTTGCTCAGCATCCGGTCCATCCGCAGTTTCTCGCCTTGAGCCTCCATGGCGGGATCGTAGGGGTTGTAATCCCCACTCACCTTTTTGTGTCGCTCGATCGGAGTACTCGCGAGCGAGTACAGCTCGACCTCCCTTTTACCTCCGTCTGCATCTACCACTGTGGTGGCAAACACCCAGCTCCTGTCTCCTGAGGTCCGGAAATACTTCTTCCTTACCCAGTCGAGGGACTTGTTAGGGTGTCGCCTCTTCGCCCAACGCCAGAGTTTGATAAACACTCTGTGGTCCATTCGGCTGTAAGCCTGTTTCGCGACGACTGGTTGATGGTACAGCGCCCAGCCCCTCAGTTTCGGGTTGAGCAGTCGGATCAGATCCTCCTGCTTGACCGTCTTGTGAGAGTCGATTGCCTCTCTGATCTTGCTGTAGAACGCCTTGACGTTCTTCTTGTTCGGCTTGATCAGTAACGTTCCGTCGTACTTCCGGAAATTCCAGCCAAGGAAGTCAAAGCCTTCGTCGATGTGGACGATGCGCGTTTTCTTGAGTGACAACCGTAGCCCGCGCGTTGCGAGGAACCGCTCTACCCAAGGTTTTACTTCATTCTCCAGCACCTCCGGAGAGGCCCCTGTGATCACGAAGTCGTCGGCGTATCGCACCACGTTCACCTTCAGCTTTTTCGCCCTTGTCACTCCCAGGTATTCCTTGAGGAGCGTTTCCAGACCATCCAGTGCCAGATTTGCCAGCGTCGGGGAGATAATCCCCCCTTGCGGCGTACCTGCATCCGTTGCGTGTAGCTGCCCCTTGTGGATGACCCCGGCCTTTAACCATTGCCGCAGCACCCGTGTTTCCGTTGGGGCATTTCTTAACAGCCAGTCGTGGTTGATGTTGTCGAAGAACCCTTCGATGTCTGCGTCCAATACCCAGCAGGCCGAAGCCCGTTTGGATAGACACAAGAACAACTGCGCCATCGCATCCGCCGTGGAACGTTCGATCCTGAAGCCGTAGCTATTCGGGTCGCCTCGGGTTTCAGCGATGGGGGACAGAGCCAGCATATACAGCGCTTGCATGGCTCTGTCCGTCATGGTCGGTATACCCAGTGGGCGTTCCCGTCCATCCGACTTCGGGATGTAGACTCGCCGTAGTGGCCGAGCCTTGTATCCCCGCGTCTTCAACTGACCAACCGCATTCCATTTTGCGTTGGGTGTATCCCAGAGTTGCTTATCGACTCCCGCCGTGCGGCTCCCCTGATTTTCCGTGACTCTCCGTACAGCCAAGTATCTGGCCGACTTCGAGCGGGTGAGCATCCGTTGCAGAGATTTGACTCTGCGCCATTTGCCTTCCCGACAAGCCTTCGCAATTCGCATCTGCATTCCCCGGACATTCCGCTGGGCTCGGCGCCAATCGACGTCGTGCCACTGTTGCGGAGTGCCGGAAAGCGCAGACTCACCTTGCTGGCTGAGCTCTATCATGCTGCTTTCCTCTCAAAGTGAAACCACCCGAGCGGAAGGCGCACGTACCCCCTGAGGGGTGCATGCACCCCGTCAGGGTAGGGTTATCAAGGGCCAATTGGAGCTAGGCCCTGAAGTTAATGAGACGGTCTCAGTCAGAGTTATTGCGATGGAAGACCACGCAGAAGTCTGCCCGGTTTTCCCGTGGGGTGATGTTCCAACCCCTATCCAGGCCATTACAGCCTGGCATTCGCTTTCTCTGCGATCCCATACCCGCACCGCTAACAGTGTCCCTTACGGTTCACCTGCCCAAGGGCAGCGATACGGGCTTACCACGTTCCCTATCTGTCACACGACTGGGTTAGGACCTGCCTTTTCACCGGCGATCATATGAGGCGACGTATCCCCAAGCGCCACGGAGATAACCGACCGCGTACCTTTTGGTTCAAGCCTAACAGCAGTTTTGGCTTGGTAATGCTTACGGTGTTTATTAGCAGTTCACGTATGTTGTCCATACCAGTCAGCCTAGCGCCTCAACCCGGTACTGCTCCGAGTATCTACCGCCTCCCTCGCAGGAGAGCGGCACCCCTTGAAGGGGGGGCTACATTGTCGGACGGGCTTCGAACACCACCATTACTAGTGATGCACGCCGTCGTAGGCTACCGTTGGTCGCACAACGAGTCCGCTGCCATCCTGTATTAGCGATGGTTGGACAATGACAGACAGAGCTTTCGCTCATGTCTCCGTTTGGAAGAAGTGGGGACCGCTGTGGCGGCTCACTTAGGTTGGGTTACTCCTGTTTTGAGGCAGGAGAAACCCCAGCGGGGATTTCTCCCGCGAGGGTTGAAGCCGCAAGGGCTTGAGTTAGTGTCGTGGAGGTGACCGTTTGAAAAGTTTCTTGACCTCTGACCAGTTGGCCCACGTTGCCAGCCCTAAGCAAAAGATTAGGAGGCTAGTGAGGCAAATGATGCCAAATGTGTCATGACTCATTTCGTACATATCACTTTCCGACGAATGGCACTCCAAGACCGATGAAATCGGTCCGCAGTCGCGCTTCCGAGTGCTCAGCGACCTAGGGGTTTTGCCACCGCCGCTGCGGCAAGTCCTTTAAGGCGAGGGACCTCTGGGCGGGTTTTGGTTCAAGGGGATGGATACCCAAGTATTTGATTCCTTTGGGAATCTCTCAAGCTGACCCTACAGCTTGGGACGGGAGACACGTTACACGTGTCGCACA
>NZ_LQXW01000064.1:0-2848 GCF_001586765.1 Pseudomonas sp. ABFPK
TACACATCGTCGCTCGGCGCGTCGATGGTGATCGAGGCTTCCTTCGAACCGGCGGCGATGGTGATGGTCTCGCCGTTGCTCAGCTTGACGGTCAGCGCAGTACCCGCCGGGTTGGACAGCGTAGCGGTGTAGGTAATCTTGCCGCCTTCGGCCACGGTATCTGTCGCGGTCAGCGTGAGCGTGGTGACGTCCGGGGTCGCCGGGTTGTCGGTGACAGTGGTCACCGGCTCGCCAACGGCTACGGTCTTCTCGTAATTGCCGCCCGAGATGTCGGTGATCTTGTTGGTCAGGTCCAGATTAGTGTTGTAGGCATTGTCTGGCGCGGTGAAGGGCACCGACGCCGACGACTCACCCACCGGAATGGTAATGGTCTGACCGTTGGCCAATTTCACCACCAGGTCAGAACCGGTGACCTTGTGGTTGACCGACGCGGTGTAGGTCACCACACCACCCTCGACCACGCTTTGCGTGGCCGTCAAGGTCACGGTGGTAGTGTCGATGGTATCGGTGACTTTGGTCACGGCCGCCTTGCTGCTGACATCCAGCTTCTCGAAATTGCCACCCGTGGCATCGGCGATGGTCACGCTGAGGTCTTTGGCATCGATGTACACATCGTCGCCTGGGGCGTCGACGATGATCGAAGCTTCCTTCTGGCCTGCCGCGATGGTGATGGTTTCGCCGTTGCTCAGTTTGATGACCAAGTCAGTGCCGGCCTTGTTGGTCAAGGTGGCGGTGTAGGTGATCGTGCCACCTTCGGCCACTGTCGGTGTGGCAGAAAGCGTCAGGCAGGTAATATCCTCTGAACCTGGGCCATCAGTAACCGTTGTGCTGACTTCCGATTTGTCCAGGGTCAGCTTTTCAAACTTCCAGGCATCTGCACCGCTGACCGAGTCGATCGCATTTACTACAGGCTGAGCACCTACATAGACATCATTAGGCGCGGTAACGGTGATCGAGCCGGTGTTGCTGTTGGCCGGCACCACAACAACGGTCTTGCCGTCGCTGAGGGTGAAGTACAGCGGCGAGTGGTTGTTGATCGGCAGGCCGTCTTGGCTGGTCAGCGTGACGGTATAGGTAATTTCGCCACCCTCGGTGACGGAATCGGTAGCCGTCAGCTTGGCCACCACTTCGTTGATGGTGTCAGTCACTCCCACCGACGCGGCTCCGCCAAATTGCAGATTCTCGAAGGTGCTGCCTGCGGTATCGGTCGCCGACTTGAGGCCGACACTGATAGTGCCGGCGTCCTGGTAAACGTCGTCGCCCTGTACGGCATGGGTGTACTGCGCACTGGTTTCTCCCGCCTTGATCGTGACCTGGGCATCGTTGCTCAAGGTCACGACAAGATCGTGCGCCAGCACGGTGTTGACCTTCACGGTAAAGGTCGGGTTCTGGTTCTCGAGGACCGATACCTGGTCGGCCTCGATGCTAACCCACACAAGGTCACCACCAGAGCCTGGGGTGCCGGATTCATCAGTCACGGTGGTAGTGACCTCGGTTTTGTCCAAGGTCAGTTTCTCGAACTTCCATACATCAGCACCGCTGACCGAATCGATCGCATTGACTACCGGTGGATTGGCGCCCATGTAGACGTTGTCCGGCGCGGCAACGGTTATCGAACCGGTTGTACTGTTGGCCGGTACCTCAATAACGGTCTTGCCATCGCTGAGAGTGAAATACAGCGGCGACTGGATGTTGAGCGGCAGTCCATCCTTGCTGGTCAGCGTGACGGTGTAGGTAATTTCGCCACCTTCGGTTACGGACTCGGTAGCGGTCAGTTTGGCGACGACTTCACTGATGGTGTCCGAGATCTCAACGGTGGCCGGGCCTCCGAACGCCAGCTTCTCGAAGGTGGCACCCGAGACGGTGGCATCTGTCACGCTGAGCGTGACGGAGCCGGCATCCTGGATGACATCATCGCCTTGGGCTGCGGTCTTGTATTCCACTTCGGTCTTGCCGGCCTCAATGGTCACGGTGTCGCCGTTCGACAGAGTAACTGTCAACGGACGGTCCAGTGCCTGGCTTACCTTCACAGTAAAGGACGGCTGCTGGTCCTCTGTCACGTTGCCATTACTGACGATGCTTACGGTGACGGTATCGATACTGTCATTGATGACAGTCGATGCAGGCGTCGGGTCTGGCGTCAGCTGTTCGAAGTTGCCACCGGTCGCACCGGTAATCGTGGTGCTGACAGTCGAGCCGTTGTTGTAGACGTCGTTGGCCGGGGTTTCGAAGTCGACGCTGCCCTGGGTCTTGCCGGCTTCGACGGTGATGGTCTGGCCGTTGGACAGGGTCACGGTCACCGGGGTCTGAGCCGGGTTGCTCAGGGTCACGGTGTAGGTGATCACGCCGCCTTCGGTCACCGACGGGGTCGCCGTCAGGGTCGCGGTGGTGGTATCGACCGAGTCGTTGATCGTGGTCTGCGCCGGGGTCGGGTTCGGCGTCAGTTGCTCGAAGTTGCCGCCGGTGGCGCTTTCGATGGTCACGCTAACGGTCGAGCCGTTGTTGTAGACGTCGTTGGCCGGGGTTTCGAAGTCAACGCTGCCCTGGGTCTTGCCGGCTTCGACGGTGATGGTCTGGCCGTTGGACAGGGTCACGGTCACCGGGGTCTGAGCCGGGTTGCTCAGGGTCACGGTGTAGGTGATCACCCCGCCTTCGGTCACCGACGGAGTGGCCGTCAGGGTCGCGGTGGTGGTGTCGACCGAGTCGTTGATCGTGGTCTGGGCCGGGGTCGGGTTCGGCGTCAGCTGTTCGAAGTTGCCGCCGGTCGCACCGGTAATCGTGGTGCTGACAGTCGAGCCGTTGTTGTAGACGTCGTTCGCCGGGGTCTCGAAGTCGACGCTGCCCTGGG
>NZ_LQXW01000065.1:0-2838 GCF_001586765.1 Pseudomonas sp. ABFPK
CCCGGTTGAGTGGCCGGATGACCGTGGAATCAGTGGTCGGATACGCGTGGAATGGGTGGCCGGATCACCGTGGAATCGGTGGTCAGATGCTTATGGAATGGGTGGCCAGATGACCGTGGAATCCGCACACCACTACGCGATCCCGGCCGGCCAGTTGGATGAGGTGCTCAACCAGTTCGCCCGCCAGGCTGGCATCACCCTGTCGAGCACACCCCAGCTCACCCAAGGCTTGCAGTCGAATGGCCTGCAGGGGCAGTACTCTACCGATCAGGCACTGCGCCAGTTGCTAAATGGCAGCGGCCTGGGAGCCGTTAACCAGAACGGCCGCAGCTACGTGCTGCAGGTACAACCCCAAGGCGCTGCATTGTCATTGCCAGACACCGATGTCCGTAGCTTCACACTTGGCAATGCATTGGGCAGCATGGAGGGTTACAACGCTACCCACAGTCACGTGGCGACCAAGACCAGCATGCCGCTGGTAGAGACATCACAATCGGTCTCGGTGGTTACCCGACAGCAGATGGACGACCAAGGCTCACAAACGGTTGCCCAAGCCATGCGCTACACACCTGGGGTACTGACCAACCCCTACGGGGCGACCCATCGTTATGACTATGTGGCCATGCGTGGCTTCAACGACGGCTCGGTAGACAACATCTACGTCGACGGGCTCAAGTCGATGGGAGACAACGGCACCTACAGCACCATGCAGGTGGACCCGTACTTCCTGGAGCGCATCGATATCCTCAAGGGACCGTCTTCGGTACTGTATGGCCGTAGCTCGCCAGGAGGCCTGGTGGCACTGACCACCAAGAAGCCGCTGTTCACCCCCTACCATCAAGTCCAGGCCACCCTCGGTACCCAAGGCCAGCGCGGCATGGGTTTCGATTTCAGCGGCCCCGTGGATGACGACAAGCGTATCGCTTATCGCCTGACAGGCCTGGCGGATGCTTCCGACACGCAGTTCGACCACAACAAGGAAGAACGCTACGCCATCGCGCCGGCCGTCAGCATCGACTTCAGCGAAGACACTTCGCTGACCATGCAGGCCTACCTGCAACATGACCCCAACGGCGGCTATCACGGCGGTAACCCCGCAGATGGCATGCTGCACAAGCGCAACGGCTTGCGCCTTTCGGACCATTTCTTCGAAGGCGAGCCGGGTATCGACAACTACGAGCGTACCCAACAGTCCTTCAGCTATCAGTTCGAGCATCGCTTCAACGATGTGTTCACGGCACGCCAGAACTTCCGCTATCAGGATTCCGACGTGTCGATGGACCAGGTGTATTCCGCTGGCTGGGCGGATGCCGACAGCAATATCCTCAACCGCGCCTATACCGGCGGCGACGAACGCCTGCATTCGTACATCATCGACAACATGCTGCAGGCGGAATTCTTCACCGGGGCCGCCAAACACACCTTGCTGCTGGGCACCGACTACCAGCGACGCAAGGCTGACGTGGCCTGGCGTTATGGCACAGTCGATCCGTTGGATGCAGGCAACCCGCAGTACGGCAACGGCAACCTTCAGGTGCTGGGCGAGAACCGCTACCAGCGGCGCTTGCAGCAAACGGGCGTTTACCTGCAGGACCTGGTGGAGCTGGACCAATGGCGCTTCTCGTTGGGGCTGCGCCAGGACTGGGTGAAGGTGTCCGAGGAGGATCGCGACAGCAACACAAAGGTCAGTGACCAGCGCTCCAGGTTCACTACCCGCGCAGGAGTGCTTTACCTGTTCGAGAACGGCATTGCTCCCTATTTCAGCTACTCGGAGTCGTTCAACCCCAATACCGTGTCCGACCAGGAAGGACGCCCTCTGGCACCGACCGAAGGCACTCAATGGGAGGCTGGCATCAAGTATCAGCCGCCGGGTAGCGACAATCTGTTCACCGCATCGGTGTTCCGCATCGAGCAAGAGAACCTGGCCTCGAAGCAGCCTGACGAGGACTTCTATCGCCCTGTAGGGCAAGTTCGCTCACAGGGGCTTGAACTGGAGGCCCATGTGCAACTGACCGACAGCTTGAAGCTGCTGGGCGGCTATACCTTTACCGATATCGAGTACGCAAAGTCGATGCCCAGCCTGGTGTCCGGCAACCTGGATAACAAGGGCAATTCGCCAACCCAGGCACCGAAACAGATGTTCTCGCTTTGGACTGACTACAACTTCCACCAGGGGGCCCTGGATGGCCTGCGCTTGGGTGGTGGGGTGCGGTATGTGGGGTACAGCTGGGTGGATGCGGAAAACAGTATGAAGGTGCCCTCCTATACCCTGTTCGACGCCTCGATCGGCTATGACCTGGGCAAGGTCGGGCTGCGGGGGATGGATGTGCGCTTGAACGCCAACAACCTTACCAATGAAAGCTACATCACTTCGTGTGCCAGCTTGAACTACTGCTACATGGGTGAAGAGCGCAATGTCAGTGCCACGGTCAGCTATCAGTTCTGACCTGATTGCGACGCACACAAGCCCTGGTTTTTTTCGGCCCTGAAAGACAAAGCCCCTGTCTGCATCGCAGACAGGGGCTTTGGATTTGAATCTTGACGATGACCTACTCTCACATGGGGAAGCCCCACACTACCATCGGCGATGCATCGTTTCACTGCTGAGTTCGGGATGGGATCAGGTGGTTCCAATGATCTATGGTCGTCAAGAAATTCTGTGTGCTGGCCCGTCCCTCGGACGTACCTGCGAATCTCTGTAGTTCCTACTTAAAGACAAAACCCCTACCTGCATGCGCAGATAGGGGTTTTGCGAAATGAATCTTGACGATGACCTACTCTCACATGGGGAAACCCCACACTACCATCGGCGATGCATCGTTTCACTGCTGAGTTCGG
>NZ_LQXW01000066.1:0-2705 GCF_001586765.1 Pseudomonas sp. ABFPK
ACCGCTTGAAGGACAAGAGGAAGGCGGGAGTGGTCAGGAAAAATTCCAAACCCGAATGATCCAGGTGGGTCAGTATTACTTTGGTGATTCAGGGGTAAAGTGGGTCAGTTTTCAGTTGGTGTTGACAGCGCCTTCGGTTAATGGCTGAGCATCGTTTTCAGGCTGTCACTGACTACCAGTTGCACGCCCTCGGCGGCCCCGCTGAGAAAGGTCATTAGCTGAGAAAGGTCATTAACAGATGGCTTACCCTAAGCAGCAAGGTGTCGAATTTGCATTTTGCCCGCTGCTCAGCGTCGACTTGGAGAAAGGTATGAGGCCCAGTGACGCGATACGAGGAAGGGAAGGGGAGATTCGGCGCCTCATTGAGGCCTATGGCTTTATTGAGCCCAAACTCTTCGGCTCTGCCGCTCGAAGCGATGACCACGATGGGAGTGACCTTGATCTGCTCGCCACCATCCCTCCAGAAATGGCTGGCAAGATTTCCTTGTTCGACATCGCCGAGCTTGAAGACAAGCTTCAGGCATTGGTGGGCGTGCCGGTCGACTTCCACGTTCGCAACAACATGCCTGAGCACCTCAGGCCATCCATTGACCGGGAGATGGTTACGCTCTAGCTGTGAACATGCTTGCGATGATCCTGGCGTCGAGCAGGGCATGGTGAGGCAGTTCTTCCCCATCGTTCGTCGCGGTCAGGGTCGTGGCATCAGTGGGGAAATTCCTGACGTTCTGGGGCCATCTCCCATCGTCATAGGCGAGCTCGCAGAACAGCTCCCAGTCGTAGGCAGGTGCGTCTGTGACAATCTCGAGCTCTTCGTCATAGGTTGCCAGGAACCGCAGGAGCGCCGCTCTGGCCTCGATGATTGGCATGGCGTACTCACCACCCCACAACTGCGGCAGTATGATCTCTTTCACGAAATCACTGCAGTCTTCTTCTCGCCACGCGTCGATCACTTCCACGTAGAATTCCCGACGATCCTGGCCAACCAGAGCCAGGGAGATCAGCTTTGCCTGCGCGGTGAGCTGAGTGAACTCACAATCGAGAAAGAGCCTCATCTGTTGGAACCTCTGCAATGACTAGGGCCCGCCTGAAATTGTCCCAGGAAGGCTGCCTGTGGGAAATCGCCTTGGCGTATTTCGGCCCCGAAAAGCTGTTGGAAACGATTGTAGATCTGTGGGATGGTGCGAGCCCTCCCGCCAGGCCGACCGTCGAGCACCTGTCGACCGACACGCTACCCGCAGATGTCGTGAATATACTGAAAATTGCCCAGGTGCGAGTCGGGGCCCTCGTTCCAGGTCGCGTGCCTGTACCAGGTGTTGTCACGTTGTACGCCCGGAATGCCAATGACCTCGCCGATGGGATCCTGGCAAGACTGCCGAGAGGCGAGCTCACCCGTACCTTGCGGGGATCGCAGTTAGAAGTCGAACTTGGCCTGTGACGTCCACCTGCGGCAGGGAGAAGTGATGTGACGATTGATCATCGACTGCGGAACCTGGAGATCGCGAGGCGCAGAGCGCTGTGGGCACTTGCCGACCTGCAGCCTGGAGACGCCCGCGCTGAAAAGGTGCTGGCTGAACTCGACGAGGTTGACCAGGGCCTGCAAGACGTTGTGAACGGTTATCAGCTCTCGGCCCAGGAGCTCGTCGATGTCGTCATCACGAAGCTCTACAGCGGCGTCCAGCTGGTCGTCGAGGACAGCATCCCCGAGCCATGGCTGCAGCGCTTCCAAGCGGCAAGTGTTGGCTCTACCCGCCTGGCAGAGGGGCCCTATCTGCGCGACTTCGAGAAGTTCGTGGCCGTGTGGCACCAGGAGCTTGAGCACCTGCGCGCCCATCGCAGTAAGAGGTCGCGATGAAGAGAACGATCCTGGGCATGGCAGAGGCCGGCGAGCAGCTCTTGCAGCAGGCTCTCCAAGCCATCCGAGCCCATCAGCAGGCGGTGGATGAAGGGAGGTCTGCCGAGGAGATCGAAAGGCTCCGTCTTGAGGCTGACCACCTGTATCAAACCGTCATCGACTATCAGTCGCACAAGGCTGGCACGCTTGGGCAGTCAGTTCACTGATTGCAGTGATCTCCAGACGCGACGGACTCGTTTAGTGAAGAGATCGGCTTGATCTCGTGCCCGCTTTGGCCACGTACTGGTAGGTGCCGACGATGTTTTTCGAGAAGGTGTATGAATCGCCCCTGGTTTCGTAGACACCTCCAAGCCTCATAATGAGGCCCAAATAGGAGGTGCCATGAGTCGTCAGCGTTACCCCGAAGAATTCAAGATCGAAGCGGTCAAGCAAGTGACCGAGAAAGGCAATCCTGTCGCCGATGTTGCCCAGCGCCTGGGCATGTCTGTTCACAGCCTCTACGCCTGGATCAAGCTCTACAGCAAACCCCAAGAGCAGCGTCAGCAAGACGATGAGCAGCAAGCCGAACTGCGCAAGCTTCGCGCAGAACTCAAGCGCGTGACTGAAGAGCGAGACATCTTAAAAAAGGCCGCCGCGTACTTTGCCAAGGAGTGCAACTGAAGTACGCCTTCATCAAAAAGCACTCGACGCATTACCCGGTGCGGCGCCTTTGCCAAACCCTCAAGGTGCGGATTCCACGGTCATCTGGCCACCCATTCCATAAGCATCTGACCACCGATTCCACGGTGATCCGGCCACCCATTCCACGCGTATCCGACCACTGATTCCACGGTCATCCGGCCACTCAACCGGG